>CAYUFY010000352.1:0-5565 GCA_964443795.1 uncultured Anaerolineales bacterium
ATTTTGTTCCTGAGTGCGTCGCTAAATCGCAAAACACAACAGTCGAGTAATAAAGAAGTGATGGGAGATTTAGTTCGCCCCTCACCCCGGCCCTCTCCCGCTGGGAGAGGGGGACTTCTTGGCTTAGAACTCCCTTCCCCCAGCGGGGGAAGGGCCGGGGATGAGCATGAACCCAGCGCTACACCCCGCCCATCGCCTCGGCATAACGCTTCTTCTGGCGCTCGGTGGCGACTACTGTGTTTTGCAACAGCATCGCCACCGTCATTGGCCCCACGCCGCCGGGCACGGGGGTGATCCATCCAGCCACTTCATGCACGCTCTCAAAGTCCACATCGCCGACGACTTTGGTCGCGCGTGACCCGTCGGGCGCGGTCACTTCCACTTGATTGATGCCGATGTCAATCACCGCCGCGCCGGGCTTGACCATGTCCCCGGTCACCAGCCCCGGTTTGCCGACCGCCACGAACAAGGCCTCCGCCCGGCGGGTGTGCGTGGCCAGATTGCGCGTGCCGTGATGACAAATCGTCACGGTCGCCAGCGCCTCGGTCAGCAACAACGCAATCGGCTTGCCCACAATTTCCGAATGCCCAATGACCACCACCTCCAGCCCGCGCAAAGTTAGCCCGGTGGATTGCAACAGGGCCACCGACGCCAGCGAGGTGCATGGCCCCAATCCCGAATTGCCATAGACGATCTCGCCGATGTTGGTGGCGCTCATGCCCTCCACGTCCTTGCTGGGGTGGATGGCGTTTTGCAGGCGATCCAAATCCAGATGCGCGGGCACCGGGCGTTGCAGGATGATGCCGGTCACGCGCGGGTCCACGTTCAGCGCTTGGATGGCCGCCAACAGTTCGAGTTCGGTGATCTCGGCGGGGTAGGGGTGGTCTTCGTAGGCAATATCCACTTGGGCGCAGGCCTGTTGTTGGTTTTTCACGTAGAGCCGGGTGGCAGGCGTGCCACCCGCTGTGATGGAGACGAGCCGCGGCGACCAGCCCATTTCTTTAAGGGCGACCACGCGCGCCCGCACTTCATCCTTAACCACTTTGGCTTGCGCCTTGCCATCAATTAATTTGTGCGACATGCAATTTGCTCCAGGGGCGAGATGGCAAAATTATACATTCGGCGCATGGCAAAGGTGTACAATAAACGCTGACTGGCTGAAATCATTGGCCGACCCCCCTCTGATGCCCTGGCAACCCAATCCCTACTCCTTCCCACTATTTATCTCCGCGCTGGTGGCCCTAACGCTGGCAATAATGGTTTGGCGGCGGCGGCCCGCGCCCGGCACTGGGCCGCTGGCGCTGATGTTGGTCACCGCGGCTCTCTGGGCCGGCGGGTATGGCTTCCTTTTGGGCGCGCCCACCCTGGCGGGTAAATTATTCTGGCTTAACGTCAGCATGGTGGGGGTCATCGGCGGGACGCCGCCTTTTCTAGCGTTCGTGTTGCAATACACCGGGCGCAATCACTGGCTCACCCGTCGGGTCCTCATCGGGCTCGCCGTCGAGCCAATCATTGCCCTTGGCTTGGTCTGGACGAATGCCGCGCATCAACTGTGGTATACCGGGCCGTTTATCTCGGCCACGGGCGCGTTGCAAGTGGAATGGCGCTTCGGATTTTCGGCGCACTCGGTTTATGCTTATCCCTTGGTATTCATCAGTCTCGGCTGGTTGGCGCAAGCCTTCTTCCGTGCTCCGCCGTTATATCGCGCCCAAACCGGCACTATCCTCCTCGGCGCGTGCATCCCGCTGGCCGGTAGCCTGGCCTACAACCTCCTGCTGGGGCAAAACCTTTTTCCCGATCTCGATCCCACTCCGTTCTTATTCACGCTGATGGGGGTGGTGTTTGCCTACGGCCTACTCTGGTTTCGGTTGTTCGACATTGTCCCCATCGCGCGGCATTTGTTGGTGGAACATATGACCGACGGGGTGCTGGTGTTGGACATGTTGAACCGCGTGGTGGATGTGAACCCGGCGGCTTTGCTGTTGATGCGCTTGCCCGTCGCGCCGGTGGGCCGCACTCTGGCGGACCTCCTGCCCCATTGGCCCGCGAGCTTGGTCGAATACCAGCACGCAACCAATCTTCAGACTGAGATTAGCGTGGGAGAGAACCCGGTCTATTATTTTGACTTGCGGATTGTGCCGCTGTATAGCCGGGATACCCACCTACGCGGGCGGCTGATTGTGTTTCGGGATATTACCCAACGCCGACAAATTGAAACCACGGTGCAGGAGACCAACCAACGTCTGCAATACCAACTCACAGAAATCGAAGCCCTGCAAAGCCAATTGCGTGACCAAGCCATCCGCGACCCGCTCACCGGATTGTTCAATCGGCGCTATTTGGAAGAAACCCTGGGGCGCGAGCTGTCCCGGGCGGAGCGGGAAGCGACCCCGTTGAGCATCGTGATGTTGGATGTGGATCATTTCAAACGGCTCAACGATGAATATGGCCATAAGGCCGGAGACCTGATGTTGCAGGCGCTGGCCGACCTACTGCGCACCCACAGCCGCGCGGGCGATGTGGCCTGCCGCTATGGCGGTGAAGAGTTTGTGATGATTTTGCCGGGCGCGCCAATCGCGGTCGCCTTGCGCCGGGCCGAGGAGTGGCGGGTCGCTTTTGAACAACTCCGGCTCGGGTTCGAGGGGCAGATTCTCACCCGCACCATCTCCCTCGGGGTGGCGGTCTACGCCTTACATGGCGCCACGAGTGAGGCCCTGATGTTGGAAGCCGATGCCGCCTTATACCGGGCCAAAGCCGGGGGACGCAATCAGGTTCAAGTCGCCGGAGATTTAAAAAAACTCGCCCCCGCCGGGTGATGAAATTCTGCTGAGCGCGCGCAAACCCGGTCAGGGCTCCAAGCCCTGACCGGGTTTGCGGAAGTTTAGAGATAAGTTCTAACTCACCTTACGCAAGGGCATGCCCGCGTGCCTTTAGCGGGCATCCAAACCCTATTGACTACGAGCCGCTGGATGCCCGCTAGGAGCGCGCGGGCATGACTGGCACTGATGAAGTGTGACGTATCCGGATGGGAGGGTGCGGTAGGTGAGTTAATTGGGTTTCAAACGCTGAGTGCAGGCCGCGAGGAGTTCTTGAACCGACTTGTTTTCCCTGAGCTGCGCTTGGCGCGCGGGGGGGAATTGGTTGAAAGCGGCGCGGATGAGGCGGGGCGCGGTGCGGCGTTTTTCCAAAAGATTCTTCAGCACCCAACAGACATTGCTGATTTCAGCGGGATGCGTGAGGCAGACCGTGAGCAGGGCGGGGATGGCGGCGAGGAGGTTGGCCCGGTGGCTGGCGGCAACTGCCAGACCATAAAGCGCCGCACCGCAAATACTGCGGGGCTGATAATACGACAGGCTCACCCCCGAGTTATATTCCAGCGTCTTACCTTTCGCCGATACAGCCAGATCGAGCAGGACGTTCACGACTTCGTTCATCCGCGCGCGTTTAGCGAGTTCGGTCTTCAGAAAAGCGCGCACCCGGCGGCTGGTGTGAAAAAAATCAGTGGTGGCCTGGTCGCCGAGGCCGATGGCCGTGACGAGGAGGGCGGCGGTCAGGCGGCTGACCGGATCCCGGTGATGCAACAGGCGGCTCAGGCCGGGCCAATCGCCCTCCACGGCCAGGTGATAGCAGAGGCCAGTGATGGCATGCGTCCGGATTTGCCAGTCCCCGCCCCGGCGGCGGAGAATGGCGTATAGGTCGCGGATGAGGCCGGGGTAGCGCGCTTGCAATTCGTCCAGTTCGTGGCGGGCGCGCGCGTTTTGCGCCGCCAGTTCGCCCTCGGCGATGCGGGTCGTGGGCGCATCGCCATCTTCCAAAAAGGCTTTGGCCAGTTGGCCGGTGGGGACCGGGAGGGCATCCGTCCGCCCGGTGACGACGCGCTCGAGAAATTCAAGCGCGGAGAGTGGGTCATAGCGCCGGACCACGATGTCATTCGAGGTCGGGTCCATGAAGTGTTCCCCCTCATCGGTGTAGCGATTGTAAAAGTAGTAAGTGCCGCAGGTGGGGCACTTTAACAATATGTTGGAGTTCGAGGCGTAGGCGTGGACATTGGCATCGTGCAAAGATACGGCGGCGGTCAGCCGGTCCACCTCCGGATTGTTCGGAGGCACGCCGTACCGATCGAGCGAGATTTCGATCTTTTGCGGGATGCGCCCGCAGGGTTCGCAATCGGCGAAGGAGACGTAAACGCCGACGAGGGGCTTGGCGCGGGCGGAGCGACTCACGCCGGTTCTAAAGCTAACAAATCCACATACCACGCGCCAGTGGGTTGAGCGGCGGTGGAGCGCAGTTCAAAAGTGAAGTCGGCGCGGTCGGCGGTGGCGGTGAAGGTGAATTCCACGCGCGTGTATTGACCAGCGGCGCACGCTTTCCAATTGCTCGTGAAGGCTTGGTCGCCAGTGCGCGCGAGGAGATTGGCTTCGCCCCCGGCGGCCTCGCCGAAGACGTGCGCGCTGGCCCGATATTTTTGGCCGGAAGTGAGACCCGCCACCCCTTGATAGAGACTGACCCACAGGGCGGTGTTCGCGCCGGTGACTTTCCAAATATAGTTGCCGCTTAGGAAGAGGCGGGTTTGGTCGGCGGGGGCGGCTTTGCGGCGGCTGAGGAGCGCGGCGGCCGGGCGGCCATAGGTGGCAGGAAGTTTTTCGGTGGCGGAGTCGTGGTAGTTGAAAACCCAGCCGGTGGGGACGTTGATATCTTTAGCGTCGTCGGTGGGGTAGGCCTGACCGTCTTCGAAACTGCCGTTCATGAGCAGGTTCACCGCCGGGGTGGCAAACTGCTGGGGGGCCGTGGGCGCAGTGGGCGTCGGCGTGGTGGCCGGGGCTTCAATCTGCGTGAGGGATAGATCATCGAGGAAGTAGCAGTTGTTTTTTATCCCGTAGATGCCATAGCCTTCGACGGCCACTTCACACTCAGCGGCGGGAGCGGTGAAATCAATTTTGAGCGCGGTGTAGCGTCCGTAGGGCGCGCGGTCGCCTTTGAAATAATCGGTGGTGAAGGTTTGGCCGCCGCTTTTGACGACGAGCCGCGCCCCGGCCAAGTTCTGGTCGCTGGCGAAGACTTTGCCGTCGCCGCCGTATTCTGTCACCATGTCGGGGAGGACGTTGACTGTGAAGCGGTAACGCGCGCCGGGGGTGAGGGACAGCGTTTGCCCGAGGGTGAAGTAAAAGGCGTAGGAGCTTTCGGTCCAGACCTTCCAGCAGTAGTCGCCGTTGAGGAAGAACAGGGCGTGTTCGTGCGGCGGCACATTGTTGCGATGCAAGCGCCCGGCGTTGGGCTGGCCCCAACTGGAGCCAGACGGAAGCAGGGGGTCGTTGCCCGAGCGAAAGACAATCTTCCATTCATTGGGGATGGCGATGGAACCATTGGGGTCTACAAAGTGGGTATCGTCTTCAAAACTGGCGTTGCGGAGCAGGTTGGAGGCCATGAGGGGTATCCTTTTTTTAGGGTGCGGGGATTATACAACCGTGTTGGAGAAGCGTTGGCGCAAATTCTGTAGTGCCGAAGGCGCAAGCCTTGTATAATCCCCGCCATGCTAGTTAGCCTACCCGCCTCCCCCCCCGGCCC
>CAYUFY010000353.1:0-5551 GCA_964443795.1 uncultured Anaerolineales bacterium
AGGCCGAGCGTGTCCCAAGAAGCCCCGCCGCTTTAGCGGCTGGGGAGTGTCACTGTCACCTGTGACCGGCTGGGGGGGTGGGGTGGGGCGGGGGGATAGGGCCGGGCCGCGAGTGCGCGGCGGGTCGTGGAACAACAATCGTAGGAATGCCCGCTGTGCGTATCGCAACAGGAACGTCCCCGACAACTTCAACAACAATGTTGGTTTTCGGGTCCTTTCCCATGCCTCGCGTGTTGGGCCGGTAAACCCGGTTGTCAGTTGACGCCGGGCGGGGCTACAATATATGAGCCAGCGTGGTCCGTCCCTGGCTGAGACCTGGTGCCAGTAGTTTGAAGCGGGTCAGCCAAATACTCAATCGCTCGGCGCTCTCTGGTAACCGTCCACGGTGAAGGTTAGCGCCGAGCCTAATTGTCTGTTAACCTATGACCAAGAAAAAGACTCAACCAGTGGCTTCTCAATCCGGCGGGGTGCAGGTGGCGGGCGACGCCGAGGTGCGCGGTAGTCTCGTCGGGCGCGACCAGCACAACACCACCACGAATAACATCACGGTCATGCTGCAGATGGCCGGGTTCACCCCGCCGCCGGACCTGGCCGATTTACGCACGAAATATTTGGAGCATATCCGGCGCCAGTATCACGCGCTGGATTTCAAAGGCATCCCGCAGTTGGACAACCTCGCGCGTTCGCTGGCGCTGGAAGACGTGTACGTGCCGTTGGTGGCCCGCCCGGATTTGCCAGCGGGCGAGACCTTGGAGCGGCGGCTGGCGGGCCGGGGCTTTGACCGTGAAGCTCTGCCAGCCGACGCGCTGGTACAGTTGGGGAAACCGGAAGCGGCGGCCCCGGCGCGCGTGGAGGAAGCCCTGCGGGACCAGCCGCGGGTCGTCGTCCTCGGCGATCCGGGTTCGGGCAAGAGCACCCTGCTCAAACATCTGGCTTTGCGGCTGGTCAGTGAACCAGACGCGCCGCTCCCCATTCTCGTGCCGCTCAACGCCTTTGCCGACGCCTTACAGCGGAGCGACCGCAACCTGCAAGCCTACTTGCCGGACTACTTCACCGGTCTGGCCTCCGGCGTGAGTGATCTCGGCCCGCTCTTTACCGCGGCCCTTGACCACGGGCAAGCCGTTATTTTGTTGGATGGCCTGGACGAAGTGCAACGGGACCGGCCGCGGTTGGCGCATAAGGTGGAAGCCTTTGCCCGCGAGGCGGTGGGGCGCGGCAATAAGGTGGTGGTCACCAGCCGGATTGTGGGCTACCGTGAAGCACCGTTAGAGTCGCAAACGTGGGCGCTGTATACCTTGCTCGATTTTGACGACCAACAAATTGAAGACTTCACCGCCAAGTGGTGTCTGGCCTTTGAGTTGAGCGCGCTCGGGGACACGCCCGAGGCGCGAGCCGCCGCCGCGACGGAACGGGCGGGGTTGCTGGCGGCGCTCCAAGCCAACCGGGGGGTGACCCGCCTGGCCAGCAACCCGCTCCTGCTCACCATCCTGGCCCTCATCAAGCGGCAAGGCGTCTCCCTGCCGCATCGCCGGGTGGAACTCTACGAACTCTATCTCAAGACGCTCCTCACCGCCTGGAACAAAGCGCGCGCGCTCGACAAGCGGCAGGTGGGGCCGGATGTGGATTACACCCAGACCCTGCTGACGCTGGCCCCCCTGGCCTTGTGGTTGCGCGAGGAAAATCCCACGGCAGGCCTGGTCTCGGAACGCGCCTTGCTGGACTGGCTGACGCGGCACTTCATGGGTGAAGACTGGGGTCTGCCGCGCGGGCCGGCGACCGAGAAGGCGGGCGAATTTCTGCACAGCATCCGGCGCTATTCCAACCTGCTCATCGAGCGGGGCGCGGGGCAATACGGTTTCATTCACCTGACGTTTGAAGAAGCGCTGGCGGCTTACGGTCTGATGCAGGCCGAGCCTGAAACCAGCCTGGCGGTTATCCAGCAACATCTCACCGAACCGGGGTGGCGGGAGACGATCCTGTTGTCGATTGGCGTGCGAGGTCTGCTCAACCGCGAACCGCGCCGGGCCGGGGAGGTGGTGCGCGCCATGCTTAACATGGAGTGCACTGGCGACGACGTGGGCCAAAACCTGTTGCTGGCGGGTGAATGCCTGGAAGATGTGGAAGAACTGGGCGTGGGCCGCCCCGCCGCCGAGGCAGTGAAGCAGGCTTTGCGGGCCGCCGCTCACAACCGGTCCCTGCCGCCCGCCGTGCAACGCGACGCCGGTTTTATTTTGGGGCGGGTGGGGTGGGCGCCGGAGGATTTGGATCAGTTTATCGCCATCCCGGCGGGGCCGTTTCTCTATGGCGACGATAAACACCCGCAGGTCATCGCCGAGCCGTTTGCTATTGCCAAATACCCGGTGACCAACCGGCAATACCGTCGTTTTGTGGAAGCCAAGGGCTATGACCAGCGTGAGTGGTGGAGTGATGAGGGCTGGCGTTGGCGCGAGGGGACTTATGACAGTCAGGCGACTGAAGACTATGAGAAGCGCCGGCTTGCGCAGCGTCCGCCGGAGAAACGGAACGAACCTTACTTTTGGTACGACTCCAAATGGAACAACCCGCTGGCCCCGGTGGTGGGGGTGAGCTGGTTTGAAGCCGAGGCTTATTCTCAGTGGTTGTCCAAAGAATTAGGTAAGCCCATCCGCCTGCCCACCGAAGAAGAGTGGGAGCGCGCCGCGCGGCACACGGATGGACGCGAGTATCCGTGGGGCGATGCCTTTACCCGTCACCATCTGAATTGTGCTGAGTGGTGGGGCGACCAGGATGATTTGGATTGGGACAAGTGGTGGGATGAAAAAGGCTATGAATCAGCTTCAACCACTATCGTGGGCCAATTCACTGAAGGTAACAGCATGGCAGGCTTGAGTGATATGAGCGGCAATGTTTGGGAGTGGACAAATTCATGGTATGAGACAAAGCAGATAAACCGCGCTGTGCGCGGCGGGTCGTGGGACGTCGATCGTAGGGGTGCCCGCTGTGCGTGTCGCTTCAGGTTCGTCCCCGGTTTCTTCGACGATGTTGGTTTTCGGGTCCTTTCCCCTGGCTCATATTCCTGAATTCTGGTTTCTGGATTCTGCTTTCTGCGTTCTGGTTTTCTGCGGGATGAGGTCTGGAGAAGGGCAGCGCCCTTCTCCAGCGGCGGGTCATTTCAGGGCGATTAGAATTTTTGTGCTATAATCCTGGCTAACAATCTAACCCAATCCGAGCCCCGTTGAGGGCCAGCCTGGGTGGCGACTTTCATCCGAACGCCGCGAGCGTCAGCATGAGCTGAGGTTCGCGGTGTTTTTTATTTGGAGTGAGTGATGGCAGACCACAAGCTGGAGTTTAAGACGGCGGCGATTGAGTTCAAAGCTAGCGGCGAGGCCGGGGAATATGAGGGCCATTTCTCCATCTTTGGGAATGTGGACGACGGGCAGGATGTGGTGCATCCGGGCGCGTTTCAGAAAACCATCCAAGAGCGGGGCAAGCGGGTGAAGGTGTTTTATGCCCACGACTGGATGAAGCTGATTGGCCCGGCGCCGGACGTGTTGGAAGAGGATGCCCTGGGGCTGTTTGCCAAGGGCCGCCTGACGATTAGCCGCAACGGCGAGAAGGGGTCGTTCTGGGCGGATGAGACCTGGGCGCTGATGAAAGATAACGCGCTGAACGAAGGAAGCTTCGGCTACGAGGCGGTGAAGTTCGATTTTGAGAATGCCTCCGCCCCCACGAGCCAGTTGACCCGCCACTTGCGGGAGTTGAAGCTATATGAAATCTCGCCAGTGCCGTTGGGGATGAACGCGCTGACGCAGATCCGCGCGGTGAAGGCGGCGCTGACGGGCACGCTGGAAGCCGGGGCCGATCCACTGGATTTTCTAACCGGCAAATTGACCGCACTCACCACCTCCATGAGCGAACTCAAGGAAGGGCGCACGTTGAGCGCGACGAGCAAGGAGAAGGTGACCAACGCGGTTTCGGCGTTGGAGGCCGCGCTGGAGGCGTTGCACGCGCTGTTGGCAGCCGCCGAGCCGCCGAAGGGTCAACCGACCCGGCACTCGGCACTGTTGGCGCGACGGCTGCGCCTGGCGGGACTGGCGCTCCAACGGTAACGACTTTTCTATTTCAAGGAGATTTTGATCATGACTGAGGACAGCAAGCGGCTGTATGACGAGGCCGCGCAATCACACAAACAAGCCAAAGACATCCTGACCGAATTTGCGGGCAAGGAACTGCCGCCGGAAAAGCAGGTGGAGGTGGATCACCTGCTGGATGAGGTGGAGGCCAAGACCGGGCAGGCTAAGACGCTGGAGGCGCAGGAGAAACAGCGGGAGCGCCTGACAGCCCAGGATGCCTTGCTCAACGACCCGGTCACCCGCAAGCAATTTTTCGCGCAGAAGACCGAAGTGCAGGTGAACGGGCAGGCGCTGTCGGAGGATGAACTGGCGGAGATGAAGGCGATTGCGCCGTTCAAGGCCTTCCATGCGCCGACCAGCCCGGACTATGCCGCCGCGTTCAAGAAGTATCTGCGGCGCGGGGCAGGGGGCTTGAATAACGAAGAGCTCAAGGCGCTCTCGGTGGGCGACCCGCAGGCGGGTGGGTATCTGGTGCAAGACACTTACCTGAACACCCTGCTGATGAAGCAACGGGAAGCGACCGCCATGCGGCGCATCGCCACCGTCCTGCCGCCGGTGCCGTCGGGAGCGGCCATCACCCCCTCCGAAGATTCCATGCTGACCGACGCGACCTGGACCACGGAGCTGACCACGGGCAGTGAGGATAGCGTGAAGCCCTTCGGGCAGCGCAAGCTCACGCCGCATCCGCTGGCCAAGCGGGTGAAGATTTCGAACACCCTGTTGCGGAACCCGTTCTTCGATGTGGAGGCCTGGGTGCGCGACCGCCTGGCGTACAAGTTCGCCATCCCGGAGGAAGACGCTTTCATCAGCGGCGATGGCGCGCAGAATCCGGTGGGCTTGTTGAACACGGGCGGCTTGCCGACCCACACCACGGCCTCCAGCCTGGCCGTGCATGGCGACGACCTGATCAACTGGATCTACAAACTGCCGCAGGCCTATGCGCGGCGTCCGAGCACGCGCATCCTGTGTAATCGCAGTTTCATCCGCAAGATCCGCACCATCGCCACCAAGAACGGCACAACCACCTTCACCAATTACATCTGGCAACCGGGCTTGAACGCCGGCGCGCCGAACTCCATTCTGGACATCCCCTATGAGCTGTCGGACAAGTTCCCGACTGGCTTGGATGGGTCAGATGCGTTCACGGCGAACAGCGTGGTGGCGGTGGTCGGCGACTTTGCCTACTACTGGATTGTGGACGCCCTGCAGATGTCCATCCAGCGGCTGGTGGAGTTGTATGCCGAGACCAACCAGACCGGGTTCATTGGGCGCAAGGATGTTTTTTATAATCGAAAAGAGCCGCACTTTATAATCGAAAATGACCGCACTTGAGCGAGGTTGCCCAAACTTTTATAATCGAAAATGACCGCACTTGGGCCAGGCCGCTCATCGCTGGCGTGTTGTTTGGTCTATTGCTGGAAGGGACCACCCTGTGGCAA
>CAYUFY010000354.1:0-5536 GCA_964443795.1 uncultured Anaerolineales bacterium
AGTCGGCTGGAAGCACAGAATCATGGCGGTTCCGGTTAATCTGACATTGTCAAAGCAGTTACTAAAATACACTCATTCCGAAAACCATTGCGCGGCTTGAAAACACGCGCTCACCGCTCATAACGTCGGGCAGAAAAGCAATCTTTTAAATCAGGTCAAGAGATAAACGAGAAACCGCGTCTGACTGGATGGGAATATTATCGAATGGGAATGTTTGACTATATCTGCTGTGAATACCCCCTGCCGGATGACCCGCCCGAATGGGTCCAGCGGCATGCCCGGGAAGGTGTTTTTCAGACCAAGGACACGGAAGCGCAATTCCTGGAAACCTACACGATCACCGCCGACGGGAAACTCATTCACCACGCGATGCAATACGAAAGCGTGCCGGAAAACGAGCGTCCGTATTGGGGAACGCCCGAATGGGAAACGTCGCCCTTTTCAAGAGCCTGCGGGTGCATTCGCGCGGTGCCGAGGGGCGACGTGGAGCTCAGCGATTTTCATAGAGACCTGCGGTTTTACACGAGCAACGACACCCACGAGTTCTTTGAATACATCGCCCGCTTTACGAACGGCAGATTGCAGCACCTCAAGCCCGCGCCGCGCCACCCCGAATTTTCACGCGACCGGGTAGCAGCCCCAGTTGCGCCGAGCGCCTGAAACCAGCCGAAGGCGATGCAGGGCCGGGGAATTCGCGTACAATAGGCGCACTCCCCATGCCCGACATCCTCCACGCCACCTGGCTCCCCGACACGCAAGAATTTTTCGTCTGGGGCGAAAGCCTGACGCCAACCCCGCGCAAGGGCCGCCAGTCGAAACCGCCCGCCCATCCCTTTCAAAGCGCTAGCGCGGCTCTGCGCGCGCAAGTGGGCGAAGCGGGCAGCGAGCAGACGCGCCAGCTGTGGCTTCCCGCCGTCGGCAAGCAACCCTATCCTTCGCCGGAACTCCTGGCGATTGGCGCGGCGACTCCGCCCAAAGCGAAACCCCAACTTGCCGTGTGGCGCGTGACGGGTCTATGCCTGCCCGTCAGCCCGGCGCTGGATTTTCTCCTCGCGCTCTCCCCCACCAGTTTCGTCGGGGCCGATTTGCGCGCGTGGCATCTGGCGGCGTTGTTGGCGATGGAACTCCTCGCCGGTCAACAGGTGATGCCTACGTTGACGCGCGACGACCTGCAGCTGCGGGCAACCTGGCGACCGCGCCCCCTGCCAACCACCGCCGCGAAAATCGCCGCTCTCGCGCGCGCCCTGCCGCCGCTCTGCCGCGCTGTAGCCGAAGACCCCGAAGCGGCCCCCGGCCCGCGCGCCCTGCTGGACAACTTTCTCGCCGCCGCCGTAGACCGCGCGATTCGGGAGATGCCCGGCGAACGCGCGCCGCGCCCCACCACGCCCGGCGGCCACTGGCTCGCCGCTCTGCGCGGCGACGACCCGCTTCTCCCGCTCAAAGGCCAGGAGGCCAGTGAGTTGCATAAAGCCTGGCAAACCTGGGTAGGGCAGGGGCAGGTGGCGGGCGATGAGGTGTTCCACATTACCTTCCGGCTGGAGCCGCCCGCGCCGAAGAAGACCGAGTGGACGCTGGCGTATTTGTTGCAAGCGACCGACGACCCCAGCCTGCTCGTGCCAGCCGCGCACCTTTGGCGCGAGAAGGGCGCGGCCTTCACCTATTTAGACCGGCGCTTTGAACAGCCGCAGGAACGCCTGCTCAAAGGGTTGGGCTACGCGGCGCGCCTCTTCCCCGCCATAGACCAAAGCCTCCGCCGGGCCGCCCCCGACCGCGCGCGCCTCAACGCCGCCGAAGCCTTCACCTTCCTCAAAGAAGCCGCGCCGTTGTTGGAGAACAGTGGCTTCGGCGTGTTGGTGCCGGGCTGGTGGCAAGGCAAAGGCGCGCGCCTGCAAGCTCGCGCCAAAGTCGCCGGGCCAAAAGGCAAACCCACCTCGCTCGGCCTGCTCAGTTTTGATTCGTTGGTGCGCTTCAATTGGGAGCTAACGCTCAACGGCGAACCCATCACCCGCGCCGAATTTGACCGCCTGGTCGCGCTCAAACAACCGCTGGTGCAAGTGCGCGGCGAATGGGTCGTGCTGGACCCCGCCTTCATTGAAAACGCGCGCAAGTTTTTTGAGCAACGCGAAGGGGAGTTGCCCTTAGCAGAGGTCTTGCGCCTCGGCCTGGGCGGCGAAGTCAAAGGGGCCGCGCCCGCCGGAGTCGAAGTGACGGGTGTGGACGCCGAAGGCTGGTTGGGGGAACTGCTGGCGAAACTGAGCCAGGCCCACACCGCGCCGCTGGAAACGCTCGCGCCGCCCAAAGGGTTGCACGGTCAGCTCCGCCCCTATCAACAACGCGGCGTCGCCTGGCTCGCCTTCCTGCGACAGTTCGGGTTGGGAGCCTGCCTTGCCGACGACATGGGTCTCGGCAAAACCATCGAGACTATCGCCTTCCTCTTGCATGAACGCGAAACCTTGCGCGTGAAAGGCCCGACGCTCATTGTCTGCCCCACCTCGGTGGTCGGCAATTGGCAACGCGAGTTGGAACGCTTCGCGCCCGCGCTCCGCGTCAGCGCCCATCGCGGGATCGAGCGCCAGCGCGGCGCGGCGTTTCTCAAATCACTCAAGAAGCATGATGTCCTCCTCACCAGTTATCCGCTGCTCGCCCGCGACCGCGCGACCTTTGAGGAAGTGGAGTGGGCGACGGTGGTGCTGGATGAAGCCCAGAACATCAAGAACTCCACCACCAAGCAGGCGCAAGCCGCCCGCGCCCTCCGCGCCGCCAACCGCATCGCCCTCACCGGCACACCCGTCGAAAATCGCTTGAGTGACTTGTGGAGTTTGATGGCGTTCCTCAACCCTGGATATTTGGGCAGTGAAACGGCTTTCCGCCGCGACTTTGCGCGCCCGATTGAGCGCACCGCCGACCCGCAAGCCGCCGCGCAATTGCGCCAGCTGACCGCGCCTTTCATCCTCCGCCGCCTGAAAACCGACAAGACCATCATCGCCGACCTGCCCGACAAACTGGAAATGAAAGTCTATTGTCCGCTGACGCAGGAGCAGGCCACGCTATATGAAGCCGTCGTGCGCGAGGCGCTGGAGCAAGTGCAATCCGCCGAAGAAGAAGGCGACTCCATGCAACGGCGCGGGCTGGTGCTGGCGATGCTGATGAAACTCAAACAGGTGTGTAACCATCCGGCGCACTTTCTCAAAGACGGCAGCGCGTTGCCGAACCGATCCGGCAAGCTGGCCCGCCTGACCGAGATGCTGGAAGAAGTGTGCGCGGCGGGCGACCATGCGCTGGTCTTCACCCAGTTCGCCGAAATGGGCAAGCTGTTGCAAGCGCATTTGCGCGAGACGTTGTACGAAGAGACGCTCTTTCTGCACGGCGGCACGCCCGCCAAAGAACGCGATGAGCTGGTGCGCCGTTTCCAGGCCCCGCGCGGGCCAAAGATTTTCCTACTCTCCCTCAAGGCGGGTGGGACCGGGCTCAACCTGACGGCCGCCAACCATGTCTTTCACTTTGACCGCTGGTGGAATCCGGCGGTGGAAAACCAGGCCACCGACCGCGCCTTCCGCATCGGGCAGACGCGCAATGTGCAGGTGCATAAGTATCTCTGTTCCGGCACGCTGGAAGACCGGATTGACGAGATGATTGAAAGCAAGAAGGCGCTGGCCGAGAGCGTTCTCGGCGCGGGCGAAACCTGGTTGAGTGAATTAAACACGGCACAACTGCGCGACCTGGTCACTCTGCGGCGTGAATTTATAGTGGAAGGCTGAACGATGTGGGGCTGGTATAAACCTTCGCGGCGGCGCAAACCGAAGACGAGCGTGCAAGCCAAGACCCAGCGCGGGGCCTTTGGCTCATCGTGGTGGGCGCAACGCTGGATTAGCGCCTTGGAAAACTTTGGCTGGAGCAATCGCCTCCAGCGTGGGCGGTCGTATGCGCGGAGCGGGCAAGTGGCCAGCCTGGACGTGCGCGCCGGACAGGTGCAGGCCCAAGTGCAAGGCTCGCGGCCCGCGCCCTACGCCGTCACGATTGAACTGAAAGCGCTCAGCGACCGCGAATGGGACCAGGCCATTGAGGCGATGGCGGCGCAGGCGATTTTTGCGGCGAAGTTGCTGGCGGGCGAAATGCCGCAAGATATTGAAGAGGCGTTCCAAGCCGCGAAAGTGCCGCTCTTCCCGCTCGCCGCCCGCGACCTGCAAACGGAATGCTCCTGCCCCGACTACGCCAACCCGTGCAAACACATTGCGGCGGTGTATTACCTGATGGGCGAGCGGTTCGATGAAGACCCGTTTGTGTTGTTTGAATTGCGCGGGCGGACGAAAGACGACATCATGGAAGCCCTGCGCGCGCGCCGCGCCGCCGCGACGGACGAAGAGGGTGAAGCGGCGCCCGCGCTGGAGCGCGCCCCGGCTCTGGCGGAATTGCTGGCGACCTACTATAGCGCGAGTGTCGAGCTGGAAACCATTCACCCCCATCTGGCGGCGCCAGATATGGAAGCCGCGGTGTTGCGGCGTCTGGGGCCAGCCCCGGCGGAGACGGACTCTGGCTTGCGCGCGGTGTATCGGGCGATGACCGCCTACGCGCTCCGGCGCGCATTGGGCGAATGAAAGCCTCTTTCCACGACAACTCCACCCACCAGCGCGGTAGAACGCTACGCCGTGTCGGTGAAGAAACTGCTCCTTGATGGCATTGGGGCACGCAGGCAGGTGAAGTGATGGTGAAAGCATTGCCACTTACATTTGATGAATAGCCTCTCGACGAGCAACGGCTGAATAGTGAAGGCCGGGCCGGCGCCTATTCGTTGCGCCAGATGGGATACAATAGCCTCTACCCATTCACAGGCAGACGACGATTGGCGTGATGAGACTCTGCGCCGCGCGGGTGGGGACGAAGAGGCCGCAGCAAAACTGATGCTGGCGGTCATGGTAGATGACTGGCAGGTGCGCCCTAACATTGGTCGCGCATTGGAGGCAGGCGACCCCACCTTACTCAGTGCTGATGACTTCTGGTGTCTCGACGAGATGGGGCGGGTGGTGCATGAGGACGCGAGTTTCAGTCAGATGCCTTATCCAGCCGAATTAGTGGAAAAAGCGCGGGCGAGTTTCAAAGCAGTCCTGCGGGGGCGTGACTCCGATAACGTGCCACTGGACGCAAAACGCGCGGCGCTGGAATTTGCGAAGGCGTTGCGACTGCAAGTCCAGAACACGGGCAAAGCCGAAGTGGGCGCGGCCAAGCCAGCCGCCCAACCCAAACCCGTATCGCGCCGCAATCTGGCGCTGAGTCTGAAAGCCGAAAAACTAAAAGCCGCCAACCAACAAGCGGCGTGGGCCAACCCGGACCCTGACCTAAAACGCTTCCCCGCTTTGCGCGCTCTGCCGCGCTGGGACAAAGGCGTAGCGTGGCGCATCACCAGTGGGCAATCGGTGCGCGGCCTGACCGCCGCCGCCGTGGTGCGCTACGAACAGCGCGAATTAGGCAACGACAATGGCGTGCCTAAGAGAGTGTTTAAAAACTGCGCCGGTCACACAATGCACAAGGCCAAAGCGGG
>CAYUFY010000355.1:0-5520 GCA_964443795.1 uncultured Anaerolineales bacterium
GTGGTTCGCTCATTGCGGCTATGCTCTAGCGTAAATCAAGTCGGAATTTGCTCTAATCTTCCTCACCCTTTGGCCTATTCTAGGTGACGATAGTCACGCTGAGCCTTGTCGTGCCAGTTGTCGGATAATGGCCAGGTCGGCTTGATAATCTTCGGGAGTGTATTCAAACACCGGGAGGTTGCGTTCAACTAATAGAAGCCAGAAACCCCACAGACGAAGTCCGGCTAATTGAGCGGCCTTGCCCAGCGAGAGCCGCCCCTCCGTATAGAGTTGAATGGCCAAGTCCTGTAAGGCATGGGCGCGCAACTTGTCGCGTGTTAATCCAGCCGATTGCAGGGCTAGATAAATATCTTCGCTCAGGGGTAATTCCAGAATGACATCGCTCATCAGCCTGCTCCACAAAAAACTACTGCCCCAACACTTGCGTCACCGTCGCCTTCACTTGCGCCAGGGCCTCGGCCAGGCGGGTGGGGTCTTTGCCGCCCGCTTGCGCCAGCGTGGGCTTGCCGCCCCCGCCGCCGCCCACAATTTTGGCCACGGCCCGCACGATTTGCCCGGCATCGAGGCCGCGCTTCACTAAATCTTCGGTGACGGAGGCCACGAAGTGCGGGCGGTTCTCGAACACCGAGCCGAGCACGACGACACCGGAGGGAATGCGGGCGCGGAATTTGTCGGTCAGTTCGCGCAGAGTGTCCGCATCCACGTGTTTGATCACGCCCGCCAACACTGGCACATCGTGAATCCGCTCCACGTTCTCCAGCATCGTCTCAAATTCGCGTTGGGCCAGTTCGCGGCGCAGGCGGCCAATTTCTTTTTGGGCCGAGTTGTGTTCGTCGAGCAGGGCCAGCACTTTGCGATCCACCTCAGCGGTGGTGGTCTTGAGATAAGTGGCGACGTTATCCAGCACCGCCATGCGCTTTTGAATTAACTCCAGCGCGGCGCGACCCGTCACCCCTTCAATGCGGCGCACCCCCGCCGAGGCCGCTTCTTCGCTGACGATGAGGAACGGGCCAATGTCGGCGGTCTCGGGGACGTGGGTGCCGCCGCACAATTCGAAACTGAACAAATCCGGCTCGCCGATTTGAATCGTCCGCACGGTGGAGCCGTATTTTTCTCCGAACAACGCCATCGCGCCCGCCTGGATGGCGCGCTCCCGGGGCATATACTCCACCCGCACGGGATAGTTGGCGAGAATGGCCTCGTTGACCAGCGCTGAAATTTGGTCGAGTTGCTCTTGCGTGAGCATCCCATTGTGATTGAAGTCAAACCGCAAGCGATCCGGGGCCACAAGGGAACCCGCTTGCCGCGCGTGGTCCCCGAGGACGAAGCGCAACTCGGAGTGCAATAAGTGCGTGGCGGTGTGATTGCGCATGATGTCCCAGCGGCGGTCTTGCTCAACCGTGGCCCACGCGGTCTCGCCCACCTTGGGCGTGCCCACCGTGACCTCGCCGGAATGCACAATCAGGCCCGCCGCCGCGCGCCGTAGATCACTCACGCGGATTTCCCAAAGGGGATCTTCGGCTTCTTCGTTTTCATAGCGCGCAATCAAACCCGAGTCGGTAATTTGGCCGCCCGAGGCGATGTAGAAACACGTGCGGCCCAGCACCACTTCCACCTTGTCGCCGACCTTGGCGCTCTTAACCAGTTGGCCGTCTTTGATGAGCGCCACAAGCGGCTCTTCATCAAGTTCCATCTGGTTGTACGGGTCATACTCCACCCCGTCCGGGCTGAGCGCGCCACTGGCTTGCAGTTCTTTGACAATGCGCGTGTAGTTCTCCACCTCGGTGCCATCGGCTACCGTGACTTCGGTGCGCGAGGCATCAGCGTGTTGTTCGCGGGCTTTGGAGAACCCGGCCTCATCCACTTCCAGCCCGCGCTCGCGCGCGATGTCGCGGGTGATTTCCAACGGCAGGCCGTAGGTTGCATAGAGATTGAAAGCATCTTCGCCCGAGAGTGTGGTCTCGCCGTGCTCCGCGAGGTCGGTGAGAATCGCGCCGAGGTTCGCCACCCCCACGTCCACCGTGCGTTGGAAGCGTTCCTCTTCGAGGGTGAGGGTGCGGAGGATGGCGGCCCGGTGCGTGATGAGTTCGGGATAAGCCGCGCCGTATTCGCTGATGACGACCTCGGCGACTTGGGCCAGGAAGGGTTGCTGGAACCCGAGCTTACCGCCAAACCGCGCGGCGCGCCGGATGACCATGCGGCACACGTAGTTGCGGCCAGTGTTGCCCGGGACCACGCCATCCGCGATTAAGAACGAGGCCGCGCGGGCGTGGTCCGCGATCACCCGGTACGGGGTCAGGTTCGCCGCGCGCTCTTCATCCGAGTGGCCGGTCATCTGTTGCACTTTGTCCAGCAAGGGCGAGAATAGGTCGGTCTTGTAATTTGAGTCTACGCCTTGCAAAACCGAGACGATGCGCTCGAGGCCCATGCCGGTGTCTACGTGTTTTTTGGGCAGGAGCGAGAGATCGGCGGCTTTGGGGCCGGTGCGGTTATATTGGATGAAGACGAGATTCCAGAGTTCGAGGAAGCGCTTGCATTCGCCATTGACCTGGCACTCGTGGCCCGTCACATTTTGCTTGTCGCAGTATTCGATACCACGGTCAAAGTGGATTTCGCTATCCGGGCCGCACGGCCCGACTTCGGCCATCTCCCAGAAATTATCTTTGCGCCCGAAGAAAAGCAAATGGCTGGCCTGAAAGCCAGGTTGTGCTTTCCACAGGTCGGCGGCTTCGTCGTCGCGCGGGATGACCCCTTGCTCGTCCTCGAAGCAGGTGGCCCAGAGTTTGTCTTTGGGCAGGCCGTAAACCTCGGTGAGCAATTGCCAGGCCCAGGTGATGGCTTCCTTTTTGTAGTAATCGCCGAACGACCAGTTGCCGAGCATCTCGAAGAGCGTGTGGTGCGAATCGTCGCGGCCCACATCGTCGAGGTCGTTGTGCTTGCCCGCCACGCGCATACATTTTTGCGCGTCGGCCACGCGCGTGTACGAGCGCTGGTCGGTCCCGAGGAACACATCTTTAAATTGCACCATGCCGGAATTGGTGAACAGCAAAGTGGCATCGCCGCCGGGGACAAGCGACATGGACGGGACGATGGTATGCCCGTGCTCGGCGAAGAAGTCGTTAAACGATTGGCGGACTTCCGCGCCGGTCATTTTTACCGTCGGGGCCGGCGCACCCGCGGCGGGCGCAGACTTTTTAACCGGCTCGGACGCAGTTGGTTTCTTGGTCATTCGTAGTTTGGCTCCATTTCAGAAAGTTCGAGAACGATTATACGCGAGGGGCGAGGAAAATCCCAAATCTCAAACCGCTGAAAGTCTAATTACTGGTTACGGCTTACTGCTTACTGTATAATCGCCCAACTTCATTACGGAGACTGCGAATGAATCTTGACGACCAAGTGGCTTTGCTCATGCAAGGCACCGAATATGGCGACGAAGCCATTAAAGAGACAATGACGAAAGAACTGCGCGCGCGGCTGGCCGAGGGGCGGCCCCTGCGCGTGTATTGCGGCTACGACCCCACCTCGAAAGACTTGCATTTGGGGCACACGATTTCGATGCGGAAACTGCGCCAGTTTCAGGACTTGGGCCATGAGGTGACGTTTCTCATCGGCTCATACACGGCGCTGGTCGGCGACCCGTCGGACAAGAACAAGGCCCGTCCGATCCTGACGCAGGAACAAGTGGCCGACAACGCGCAGACCTACGCCGAGCAAGCCTTCCGCATTTTGGACAAAAACAAAACGCAGGTGCGTTATAACGGCGAGTGGCTGGCCGAACTTTCGCTGTTGGATTTGATTCGCCTGGGTCAGAATTTCACCGTGCAACAATTTTTGGTGCGCGAAAATTTCGCCAAACGCCTCGACGCCGGCGAGCCAGTGTTTTTGCACGAGACGTTTTACGCACTGATGCAGGGCTATGACGCGGTGGCGATGAAGACGGATGTGCAAGTGGGCGGCACCGACCAGTTTTTCAACATCATTATCGCCGGGCGCAAATTGCAGGAAGCCTTGGGGCAGAAACCCCTGGTGGGCGTGATCCACGGTATTTTGCCGGGGACGGATGGGGTGAAGCGTATGTCCAAATCCACGGGCAACGTCATCCCCATCACCACCACGCCAGAGGATATGTACGGCAAGGTGATGAGTCTGCCCGATTTCGCCATGCCGCTCTACTACAAGCTGGTGACACGCTACACCCCGGCCCAGGTGGCCGAGGTCGAAAAAGGGCTGGCTGATGGGACGCGCCATCCGCGCGATGCCAAGATGGAACTGGCCCGCGAGATTGTGGCGATTTATCACGGTGAGGCCACGGTGGCCGCCGCCGAAGAACATTTCAAATCCATCTTTCAGCGCGGCGCGTTGCCGGACGACATGGAGATTGTGACCGTGACCGGCGCGCCGTTGCTGGTGGATTTTCTGGTGGAGCACAAACTGGCGACCTCGAAGGGCGAAGCGCGCCGATTGATGGATCAAAACGGCGTAAAGGTCGCGGGGCAGACCGTGACCGATATCACGACCCACTTGGATTTTGCGGGCGAGGCCGTGGTGCAGGTGGGCAAGCGGAAGTTTGTGAGGGTGGTGAGGGCGTGAGAAGTAAAAAGTAAAGAATGAGCACTTAACAAACGAGAGCCGAAAATCAAACGGCTCTCGTTTTTATTTCAAACTGCGTGTAGCCAGAAAAAAAGGGGCGGATATCTCAAATGTTGGGCAAGGAAAGC
This sequence comes from uncultured Anaerolineales bacterium, assembly GCA_964443795.1. Taxonomy (GTDB): domain Bacteria; phylum Chloroflexota; class Anaerolineae; order Anaerolineales; family UBA6663; genus DATDRS01. The sequence goes on from CAYUFY010000355.1 coordinate 4,719, forward strand.
CATGAGGCTATGCGCACTCGCCACCGCCCCAATCAATTTCTTTCCAGCCAAATCGTCATCGGCCCGTCGTTGTGAATTTCCACCAGCATATCGGCGCGGAAGATGCCGGTTTGCACGGGCACCCCATAAAATTGAAGTCGCTTGGCGAAGTGGGCCACCAGCGGCTCGGCCTGGTCGGGCAGGGCGGCCTCGATGAACGACGGGCGGCGGCCTTTCTCCATGTTGGCGAACAGCGTAAATTGCGAGACGACCAGTGCGCTCCCGCCGCTATCGAGAATGGAGCGATTGGTCTTGCCCTCCGCGTCGGCGAAGATACGCAGGTTGGCGACTTTCTCGGCCAGCCAATCGGCCTGCGCTTCCCCGTCAGTTTTGCCAACCCCAACCAGAATGACCACCCCCGCCCCGATTTCTGAAATTAACTTGTGCTCAACCGTGACCGACCCTTTGGTGACGCGCTGGATAACGAGGCGCATGAAATAACTCCCAATTTCAAAAGCCCAAATTCAAATTTTATTTTCGAGTCTTACTTGCCCCGGTCTACGACGGCTTTCACGATTTTGACGGCGATACTGCCACCCGGCACAAACATCCCCACCGCATCGGCGGTTACGTCGAAGAGCAGGTCGCGGGTGAGCATGTTTTTGATCTGGTCGCTGAGGCGTTTGCCGCCCGTGCGCGTGTCGCCGGTGAGGGCATCGAACTCAACTACCGTGCGTTTGTTCTTGGCTTGCCAATCGTACTCAAACGCATACACCGGGCGAAAATTAAGCGCGATGGTTTCCACTTCGGCGCGTTCCTCGTG
>CAYUFY010000356.1:0-5507 GCA_964443795.1 uncultured Anaerolineales bacterium
GCTTTGGCTTTGGCGATGTCGCTCAGGTACACCTTCTGGTCGCCGGGCCGCCAGTCGCCAAAGTTCACCGTGAGGGCGCGGCCGGCCAGTTCCTCCAAGATGGGGCGGGTTTCCGTCCACACGCTCAAACTGCGCGCGGCTCCACCGCCGATGTTGTAGACCTGCCCGGCGGTGCGGTCAATGTGTTGTAGGGCCAACTCAAACGCGCGGGCCAGGTCATCCACATACAACAAATCACGCACTTGTTTGCCATCCCCATAAATGCTGAAGGGCCGCCCCATGGCCGCGCAGATGGAAAAAAACGCGAGCCAGCCCTGGTCTTCAATCCCAAACTGGCGCGGGCCATAAATGGCGCTTTGCCGAAAGACCACAGTCGGCAGGTCGTAGATGCGATGATAGTCGCGCACATATTGATCGCCTGCGCCTTTGCTACACCCGTAGGGCGAGTGAAAATCCAGCGGCCAGGTCTCCGGCACGCCGTTGGGCAAATCGGCAAAGCCATAACGTTCGCCGAGGTCAACAATCTGCGCCGCCTCCATGCCGCCATAGACTTTGTTGGTGGAGGTGTAGATGAAGATGGGGCGGGTCCCACTGAGGCGCGCGGCCTCCAGTGCGTTGAATGTGCCCAGGGCGTTGTTCTCGAAATCGTGGCGCGGGTCGTTGACCGAGGTCGTGACGGCGACCTGCCCCGCCAGATGGAAAATTGCCGCCTGCCCGCGCGCGGCTTCCCCGATGGCCGCGGCCGCGCGCACATCGCCGCGCACGACGCTAAACTTGTCCCCGAATATTTCCCGCAACCACGCCAAATTGGCTTCCGACCCCCGGCGGGAGAAGTTGTCGAACAGCGTGACCGTGTGCCCGAGCCGGATGAAATGCGCGGCCAGATTGCAACCAATAAATCCCGCCCCGCCCGTGATAAGAATATTCATGATGTTTTTTCAGGTTCCTGTAACGCCCGGAATTTTTCACGCACATGTTGGCTGAAAGCCGGGTCCATCTGGGCGGTCATCAACAAGGCGTCCTCGTGATTGTCGCGATAGTAGTGTTTGCGCCGCCCGACTTCCACAAAGCCCTGCTGGCGGTACAAATTTTGCGCCACTTGGTTGCTGACCCGCACTTCCAAATGCGCCGCGCTCGCCTGGTGTTCCACGGCCCGATGCAACAAGGCAACGAGCAGTTGCTCACCTAACCCGCGCTCCCGCCACTGCGGATGAATGGCGATGGTGCCGATATGCGCTTCATCGGCGGCCAGCCAAAAACCGGCATAGCCCAGCACTTTACGGGTGGCGGCAGGCTGTTGCCAGAACCGCCACAACCAGCCTAAGGGGGGCGGGGAGGCCTCGGGTGACACCAGTACAATAAAATGCGCGGCTGAGTTTTGAGTCAACTCATACCGATAGGAAGTGATCCCCCATGGGATGGGAAATGACAGCCGCTCAATCGCATCCACCTGGGGCAGGTCGGCTTCCCGCATGAGGGCGAACTCAACGCGCGTCATGCCCCGGTCGTCTCCAGTGGCCCGCCGTAAATCGGTGCCAATTGTGCCGGGTCATCTACCCGGCCCGCCCGCAGGCGTTCCCACCCAATCTCGGCCAGCCACCCCGCGCGGCGCAAGGTTTGCGCGCCGGGGGCGAGCGTCACTTGGTCGCCCAGTTTTTGCAAAAGGGCGTAGCCGGGCTCATCCACTTCGCCACAAATATAAGTCGGCGCGGTCAGCGTCTCGGCCAGGGCCGCCCAGGTGGTGATGTGCCAATCGGTGGTGGGCGCCCAACCGGACGCCTGCCACTGATAGGCCTGCGCCGAGATGCGCCCTCGCCCGGCTTGAATGACCGCCATGATCGGCCCCGGGCGCGGCGGTTGGGCGCGCAGGATAATCTCAAAGGTCGGCACGCCGAGGAGCGCGAGGGAATGGGTGAGCGCCAGGCCTTTGGCCAACCCGAGGCCGATGCGCAGACTGGTATACGACCCCGGCCCCAGGGCCACGGCCACCCCGCGCAGTTGCCCGGCCCCCGCGTTGGCGCGTTGTAACATCGCCGCCACTTGCGGCGCCAATTCAACCGTGGGGTTGGCCCCGGTGCGCCATGAACTTTCGGCGAGCAAACGCTGACCGTCGTGCAGGGCCACAGACAGATGGCGGGTGGCGGTATCGAGAGCGAGGAGCATAAGCGGAATAGAGAGAGGCGACGAATTAGCCGCCAAACGCGGTCTGGCGCAGGTCTTTCAACAGGCGTTCATAGTGCGCGCCGTGGGCTTCCAGGGTTAAGCGCCGTTTCATCTCGTCCACCCACGTCAGGGTCACATGTAACCGCTCGGGCGGCAGGGCGGCCAGGATCCGCTCGGGCCACTCCACCACCAGCGGGGCGGCGTCATCCAGCAAGTCGGCGAAGCCCAACGCCAGGGCCTCGTCCGCCGAATTGAGCCGGTAACAATCCAAGTGCCGCAAACGTTCGCCATCCGCCCGCCGGTATTCGTTGACGATGACGAAGGTGGGGCTGGTCACTGGATCAAGCGCGCCCCAGCCCTGGGCAAGCCCGGTGACGAGGGTGGTTTTGCCCGCGCCCAGTTCGCCGCTCAGACACAATAAATCGCCAGCCTGCAAGCGCGCGCCCAGCCGCGCTCCGAGGCGTTGGGTCTGCTCGGGCGAATGGCTGATAAAATCGAGCGTGCGTTCATCGAGGATGGGCATAGGGCGCGGGATGCCCGGCATTATACGTTGGGGTGGGAAGGCCAACAAGGGAAACCGTTTACGTTTTTTGGTTTGCGTGCTATCATCTGCCCGCCTCAGGTATGCCTTAATGCGCGTTCTCATTATCTCCGATATTCACGCCAACTCAGTTGCGCTCGAGACGGTGCTGGCTCATGCTGGTGCCTATGAAGCCGTGTGGTGCCTCGGCGATCTCGTCGGCTATGGGCCGAATCCGAATGAATGTGTGGAACGGGTGAAGTCGCTCCCTAACCTTAAGTGCCTGGTGGGCAATCATGACAAGGCGGTGCTCGGCGATTTTGACCTCACCATTTTCAACGCCGATGCCAGTTTTGCCATTGAGTGGACGCGCGAGGCGGTTACGCCCAAAACCCTGGACTATTTGCGTGATCTGCCGGAGAGCGACAAGTTTGGCGAGTTCACTTTGGTGCATGGCTCGCCGCGCCAACCGGTGTGGGAATATATTTTGGACCGCTTTATCGCGCGTGAAAATTTCCCGCTATTCCGCACCACTTATTGCTTGGTGGGGCATACGCACACCCCGGTGATTTTCCGGTCAGTGGACTCGGGGGATTGCCGCGAGGAAGCGCCCAATTACGCTTTTACCCGCCCCCTGAACGGTCAACGGCTCATCATCAACCCCGGCAGTGTCGGCCAGCCGCGCGATAGCAACCCCAACGCAGCTTACGCCATCCTCGACACCGACGCGCTCACCTGGGAATACCGCCGCATCCCGTACGATATCGGCGAAACCCAAAAACGGATGCGCGCCGCCAACTTCCCCGAACGTCTAATCAATCGCCTCGCCATCGGCTGGTAAATCCCTCGGACAAGCTAACCTTGTCCGATTTTTTTACCCGGAACTTTTCGAAAGGCTGGGGCGTCAACCCTATAACCTAAATTTTTCAATTGGGATGAGCGAGGAGAATTAGCCATGTTGAAGAAAATTTCACTCTGGTTTGTCATATTGATTGTGGCGTTGACCGCCTGTGGCGCGGCTCGTGGCGCGGCCCCTCTGCCGCCGGATGGCAGTACGACTGATTTTTATGGGGGGGGCAATACTGGCGTTAGTGATGCTATGGCCCCGGCGGCCACTTTTGCCCCGGCTTCAGCACCCCTCGGGGCAGAGGAAGCTCAACGAGCGGCCCTTCCCGCTGATATGGCTGTGGCGCAACTGGCCACGACCGAGCGGCTGGTCATCAAGAACGTCAATCTCTCGTTGGTGGTCAAGGACCCCCAGGCCACCGTGGATAGCATCACCGCGCTGGCGGAGGGGCTGGGCGGGTTCGTGGTCAACTCCAATGTTTACCAAACCGCTACCGACGCCGAAGGTAACAAAATCATGCGCGCCAGCATTGCCATTCGCGTCCCGGCGGCGAAACTGACCGAAACCCTAGCCCAACTCAAGGGGATGGCGGTTTCGGTGACCAGCGAAAACACCTCGGGCGAGGATGTGACCGCCCAATACACCGACCTGGAGAGTCATCTTCGCAATCTCGAGGCCGCCGAACAACAACTCCAGAACATCATGGATGGCGCGACCAAGACGGAGGACGTGCTGAGCGTCTACAATCAACTGGTCTACATCCGCGACCAGATTGAGCAGGTGAAGGGCCAGATGAAGTATTACAGCGAAGCCGCGGCTATGTCCCTGATCGCTATTGATCTTGCGCCCGACGCGTTGAGCCAACCCCTGGAGATTGGTGGTTGGAAACCGCAGGGGGTAGCCAAGGAGGCGCTGGAAGCCCTGGTGGAGGCTATGCAAGATTTGGCGACAGCGGCCATCTGGGGCGCAGTCTACTGCCTGCCGTTGGCCCTGCTCTTTGGCTTGCCCGGTTTCTTTGGCCTCCGCTGGGCCTGGCGCAAGTGGCGCAAGCCAAAAACTGTGACAAGCGCGTGAGAACGCAAATGTAAAAAGCGCCTGGGTCTCAATCTGAGACCCAGGCGCTTTTTACAGCTGGAGACCCCCTGGCGTCACCGGGTCTGCCACCATTGTTGCAATATGCGCCACAGGAATAAGGGGTTGCCAATGAGATAGCGGCGCCAGAGACGGCGAGGTTCGATCACAAGACGGGTGAGCCATTCAAAGCCATTGTCGGTGAGCCATTGCGGGCCACGCGGGGTGGCCCCGGAAACAAAGTCCAGCATGGCGCCTGCCGGAAGCGCTACGCGCACATCCAATCTGTCCCAATTAGCGCGCAACCATTGTTCCTGCAAGGGCATGCCAAAGCCAATAGACTCTATCGGAAATAAGATTTAGCGGTAGTGGTAACTTTGTAAGTGATGAATTTGAAAGACCTGTCAGGTGGGCGCCGCAAAACGCTGTTTTTTTCGAGTGCCGAATGCGCCCCCTGACAGGTCTAGCGCACCATCACTTACTTTGTTACCACTACCCCCAGTTGTTTGTAATTAAACCTGATCTATGGTTAAGCGCCAATAGGAACAGCGATTGTCATTCACACAATCGCCGCCCGCACTTGTTGCGCCAGCGCGCCAAACTCCGCGCTGTATTCCATCTCCAGTCGGCGGGGGCGGGGCAGGGGCACTTCCAGCGCCAGCCGAATCTGGCCGGGGCGCGGGGTGAGCACCAGCACCCGGTCGGCCAGCAGAAGCGCTTCGGGGATGGAGTGGGTCACCATCACCACGGTCTTTTTGCGCGCCTCCCAAATGCGGAGCAGTTCCGCGCCCATCCGTTCGCGGGTGAGCGCGTCGAGCGCGCCGAACGGTTCGTCGAGTAGTAACACATCGGGATTGTGGATGAGCGCGCGGGCCAGCGCCACGCGTTGTTCCATCCCGCCCGACA
>CAYUFY010000357.1:0-5498 GCA_964443795.1 uncultured Anaerolineales bacterium
GTCTTTATAAACAAGAGTAGGCGCAATGCCCGTGGTGCGGCCTTTGCGCGGCGCAATGGAGTTGGGGTGGCCGGGGAGCGGGTGGAAGTTCACCATCGAATTATTGTGCATGAAGCCCAGCCCCGGTGTGATGACCCCGGATGACGCGCCCAGTGAGTGGGTGAGCGCCACGCAGTTGCCGGCGCTATCCACCACGCTGACGTGAGTGGTGGATGGCGGTCCGGAGGGGTTGAAGGTCACCTGAATCGCCTCGCCCTGGTCAATGCGCCCGCGCCACTCGGCCGCCCGGTTTTTGGATATCATCCATTCGGTGGGCACCGCCACGAACTCGGGGTCGCCCATGTAGGGGTTGCGGTCGGCAAACGCCGCCTTCATGGCCAGCGCCACCCGATAAATATAATCGGGCGAATTATGGCCGAGGGCGCGCAAATCATACCCCTCCAAAATATTCAGCATCGCCAACAGGGTGGGGCCACCGTGCGGGGCCGGACTGGTGGCGAGGGTATAACCCCGATACGTCCCCACGGTTGGCGTGACCTCGCGCAAACGGTAATCGGCCAAATCATCAGCGGTCACGGCACTCCCGTTGGCCGCGAGGTCGGCGCTCAGGCGCTGGGCCAGTTCGCCGTGATAAAAATCATCAGCGCCGTGGCGGGCCAAATGGCGCAGGGTATTGGCGTAGTCGGGGTTGCGAAGGCTCATCCCCAACGTGGGCGGGGTCCCATCGGGTTGGAGGTAAACCCGGCGGGCCTCGGGGTTGGCGCGGAGGTAATCCAGCAATGACGATTCTTCGGGGTAGGCCGCCGGGGTCTGCCACCCGGTGGCGAGTCGCTGACCGACGGGAAAGCCCGCTTTGGCAATCTGTGCGGCAGGCGCGATGGCCTCCGCCCATGACCAGGTCCCCCAGCGTTTGAGAATGGCATCATAGGCTTTGACCGCCCCCGGCGTGCAGATGGAGGTGTAGCCGAGATCGTTGACTTTGCCCCGAAGAAAATAACCCCACCCGTCGGGGTGCGGGCGGATGACGCGGTCTTGCCACATCTCGGGCGAGGCCTTGGAACCCGCGAGAGCGGGGGCATCGAGCAGAATCGATTCGGCTTGCCCGGCGAGGCGCAAATTGATGAGGGCATAACCGCCAAGCCCACACATTTGCGGGTTGACCACACCCTGCACCAAGGCGCAGACGATGGCGGCATCAACCGCGTTACCACCAGAGCGTAACACATTGGCTCCGGCTTCCACAGCGAGCGGTTCGGGGGCGACGATCATGTTGGGCATCCGGTTTTATCTCAGCGAGCAAGGGCTTGTTTCCGCAACGCCTCGGCCCACCGCACGGCGCGGGCGAGTTTGTCGGGTGTGATGGTTTTGGCGCGCAGAGCGAGCATGGTGTCATGGGCGCCATTGGCGCGCACCAACTCGCGGGCTTTGGCGAGACGCGGTTCACCATCCACATACACTTCGGCGATGTAGTGGGTTGGGTCATCCCAGGCGAAGGCATATGGGCCAAGCGGCTCACTGAACTCGATCCGGTCTTTGGCCAGGTCGCCTTCAAACCACAAGCGCCGCCCGGTCTCGGTGGCGAGGCGTAGGGCCAAAGTCTCCACCTCGTCAGTCATATCGCGCAGGCCATTCATCCCCGCCAGGGCCGAGACGAACTTGATGACCGTAAATAGATTTTGTGAGTCAGCGGAGGCGTGGCCATCCGTGCCGAGGCACACATTGACCCCCGCCCGCACCAGCGCGCCGAGCGGGGCCACGCCGTTTTGCAGTTTGAGATTGCTGATGGGGTTATGCGAGATGGAAGCGCGATGCTGGGCCAGCAGTTGGATATCGCGTTCGCTGAGTTGCACCACATGCGCGCACAAAGTCTGCTCCGAGAGCAGACCCAACTGCGCCAATCGTTCCACCCCGCTCAGACCCCATTGGGCCACTGACACAGCACGCTGAGTGGGCGACTCTTCGGCATGGATTTCGATGGGCGAGCCGAGTTCTCGGGCCAGTTGTCGCGCGCCCTGGAGCAAGTCATCACTGCACCACACCGGGTTACTTAAAGCCAGCCCCACCTTCACCCGCGTCCCCTGCCAGCCCTGGATGATTTGCGCCGCCCGGTGCAATTGTTCTTCGTAAGGCATCGTCGGCGTTTGCATCGCCACCAAATCTTCGGGCAGGTCGCGCTCGGCGAGGGCTTGAGGATAGCGGGGGTAGGCTTCGCAGGTAAAGGCCATATAGGGCAGGTCGCTGAGGGTGACGAACACCCAGGCGCGCAAGCCCAACGTCTCGTAGGCCCGCGCCGCCCGGTGGATGGCTTCCGGAGTCTGTGGGCCAAAGTGTTGGTCAATGAGGGCGGTGTTGCCCATCGCTAGATTTTCCAGGCCAGTCACATACGCACAGGCTTCAATCTCAGCGGCGGTGAGGGCCGCCTCCTCGCGGGCCATGATGTCGCCCATCCACATTTCAAACGGGCGCGAGCGGGTGACACCGCGCACCCACGGGCCGTAGGGGCTGTGCAGATGTGCGTTGATCAGGCCGGGGAGGTGGGTGAGGAGGGACATGGGTCAATCCAGCAACTTGCCGTCATACGGATATAGCGAAATCACCACCGGCCCGTCAGCGGTCACCCACACTTCATCCTCCAGTTTCACGCCATCCTGCAAGCCGACCTTGCCCGCGTAGCATTCCACACTGACCACCATATTTTCCTGAAACTCACCTTCCGGCATGAGTGTCCACTGTCCGCCGGGGAACGGAATGAACGGTGGCTCGTCGTCCGTGCCAATGCCATGCACCACGGTCGTGTATTGCTGTTCGCGGTAGTCTTCGGGGAGCAGGGGAAGCTTCGAGACAAACTCATGATAACTGACGCCGGGTTTGATCAGCTCAATGGTCTGCTGAATATAATCATGCGCAATTTTGTAGGCTTCCTTTTGTGGGGGAGAGGCCTTGTCGCCGCATAAGAACGTGCGCGAAATATCGCAGGCATAACCCTGGGGGCCAATCATGTCGGTGTCAATCCCCACCAAATCGCCGGGGCGCACCATTTTGCTCCCGGCTTCATGGAACCACGGATTGGTTCGAGCGCCCGAGGCGATGAGGCGCGTAAAACAATGTTCGCCGCCCAGCGCCAACAGCCGGTGCCAAAAGGTGGCCAGCAGTTCATTTTCGGTAATGCCCGGCCGGATGGCGCGCTCCATGTCAAAGAGTGCTACTTCCGCCACCGTGGCCGATTGGCGCATGAGTTCAATTTCATCGGGCGTTTTGAGAATGCGCGCGGCTTCAATCGCGAGGTCGGCATCGGTGAGGCGCAGACCTTGTTTTTGCAGGGCGGTGAAGCCGTAGTAATCCAGGGTGTCAATGCCCACTTGCGCGTCGGCCAGCCCCCATTGCTTAATCACGTCTTTGATTTCCGCCGCCCACTCATCAGATTTGGCCGGGGCGAGTTCGTCGGCGAAACGCGCCTGCCAGTATTTGGCCGGGCGCACCTCCGACCAGAGTTGCTTGGCCACAAATTGCGAGAGCGGATACTCAAAAATCATTGGCTCGCCCCGCGCCGGGACGAGGGTGTAATGGGCGAGGTTGACCGCTGTCCACAGCGGCATGACGCTGACGCCAGTGCAGTAACGGATATTCATGATATCCGTCAGCACCAGCGCCCCGATATCGCGCGTGGTCATCTCCCGCTGGACTTTTTCCAGCCTTTCGCGCCGCACCCGGTTGAAGTCCACATTTTGTTCGTAGAGGGTATTGGCCTGGCCGAGAACTCGTTTGTCACGTTTTACCATGGTCATTTTTCCTTTTTGATTAAATATTTTCGTACAAGCTTTTGCCTTCCAGTTCGCGTTCGCGCCGGGCCACGTAATCCCGCAGGCCCTCCACAATGTCCGGGGCCAGCGGCGGCGGTTCGTAGCGGGCCAGCATATCCTTCCAAATGGCGCTGGCGCGTTGCTCAGCGGTGTGCGATCCAGCGGCTTCCCAAGCCTCCCAGTTTTGTCGGTCGCCGATGACCGACGATTGGAAAAATTCGGTCAGGTAACGGGCCTGGGTGTGCGGTGTGCCGAAGTGATGCCCGCCGGGGCCGACCGCGTGAATCATATCCAGTGCCAAGGTGTCGTCGTTAATTTGGAACCCACCCAGGAAATGTTGGAACATCGCCAGCACTTCCACGTCCAGGATAAATTTTTCATAGGAAGTGGTCAGGCCGCCATCGAGCCAGCCAGCGGCATGCACGACAAGATTGGTGTTGGACATGATGGCCGGCCACAAGGTCCACATGGTTTCGTAGGCCGCCTGGGCGTCAGCCACTTTGGCGGTGCAGAGACTGCCACTGCCCCGGTAGGGCAAGTGATAGCGGCGGGCGAGTTGCGCGCCCACGCTCATGGCCCAGGCGCCCTCTGGGGTGCCGAAAGCGGGCGAGCCGGTTTTCATGTCAATGTTGGTGGTGAAGCCGCCATAGATGCAGAACGCGCCGGAGCGCACCAATTGCAGGGTGGCAATCCCTGCCAGTGCCTCGGCGTTTTGTTGGGCAATGGCGGCGGCCATGGTGATCGGGCTCATGGCCCCGGCCATGATGAAGGGCGTGACCGTGACGTATTGCCCGGCGCGCGCGTAAGTAATGGCCCCGCCTAACATGCGTGAGTCGTAGCGGAGCGGACTGCTGGCGTTGATATTGCTACTCAACACCGGCTCCGTGGGGAGCGGATCGCCAAATACAAGCTTGGCCATGTTCAAGGCATCCATTGGGATTTCGCGTCCATGCGCCGCCCCACCGGTCACTTTATCGGTGCAGGTGTAGACCGCCATTGAGCGCCGCAGATGGCGGACGGAGACCGGCACGTCTTGCGGCTCAACGGCGGCGCCCCCGGACGTGTGGATAACCGGACACATCTGCCCCAACTTGATAAAGTTCGTGAGATGTTCCAACGTGCCGGGTTGGCGGGGCAGGTCCTGGCTGGTGACATAGGCCATGCCGGCCTGGGGTGTGAAGGTGATGGCGTTGCCCCCGATGAACACATCGTGCGCTGGGTTGCGGGCGTGGTGCGTGAACGAGGCGGGGGCCTGACCGATGAGTCCCATGAGCAGGCCGCGCTCAATCCATACATGCCGCTGGGGCATATCCACCCTGGCCCCGGCCTTTTGCCACAGGTCCATGGTTTCGTCATCCCACATATCAATGCCCGTCTCCTCCAAAATTCGCATGGAGGCCAGATGGATTTGCTCGATTTGTTCCGGGGTGAGCAACTCCAACGGGGGCCAGGGATTACGTGGCTGGCGGAAAGGCATTTGGAGCAGGGGAATTTCAGCACGGTGGTGACGCCGGGCGGAGCGGCGTTCGGGGGTGGAAGTAGTCGCTGGCATGGTGACCTCAACTCGATTTTCTGGTGAATCGGTTTGGGAATTTATTTTTCACGTTTAATCATACAAACTCTTCCCCTCTAATTCCTTCTCGCGCCGGGCCACAAAATCATTCAAGGCCTCCTGGATGGCTGGATCGAGCGGGGGGG
>CAYUFY010000358.1:0-5471 GCA_964443795.1 uncultured Anaerolineales bacterium
CCCCAAGTTCACGTCCCCCCCGCCAAAGGCGATCTCGTCCAACGGTTGCCCGCGCCAGCGGGCCATGGCCTGCCCGAACAGTTGCCCGGCCCAAAAAATCGCGAACCAAAACCCATACCCGGCCAACCCGCCGAGCAGAGTCTTCGCCACCCCGCGCTCGGGAAGCAGACAGTTCATCGCGCCAATCACCACCGCCGAGACCAGCGCCACATTCCACAAAATCAGTCGGTGCTCAATATCAATCACGGCGATCAAAATAAAACTGAACCAAATGAGCGCGGCCGGCAAAAACTTGAGCCACGCCCCCCCGGCCCAGTTCCAGGTGAACATCAAAGCCAGCGCCGTGACCAACTCCACCAGCCCATGCCGCACCCGCCGGGGCGCGGCACAATGCTCACACCGCCCGCCACGCAACACCAAGCCCACGAGCGCCAGCCAATACAGCGGCGCATGCCGCGCGCCACACGCCCCACACCGCGGCCACGTCGGCGCATGGCGCGCCCCGAGTTCATCGGGTGGGAGATGATCGGCCAGTGAATTAATGAGGATCGCCAGGGCCAGCCCGGCCAGCGCAATCAAAATAATCATGCGCGGATTATAGCGGTTTTTGTGCTAGAATTTTCGACATGCTCCCGCGCCTCTTCCCCAGCCGCGACCGCTTGAGCGTGCTCACCGCCATGATCGTGCTGGCCTACACCCTCACGCGGTTTTTGGATTTACCGGTGCGGACAGTGGGCGCCACCTTTCTCGGGTCGGCGCTCGGGTTCGAGATCGGCGGTGCCTGGCTCATGCTGGCGCTGGTGGCCGCGCTCATCAGCACCGGCTCCGAGACGCTCATCCGCTCCCATCCGCACTTCGCCGAACGGCACACCGTGCGCCATTGGATTGTGCCCGGCGCGCTGGCCCTGGTGCTGGGCGTGACGTTGTACCGCACCCCGCCGGGCCCGGTATGGTTGCTGGGCCTCGGCCTGAGCACCCTCGCGCTCCTGGTCGTCTTCATCGCCGAATATTACGTGGTGGACCCCGCCGACCCGGCCCACGATGTGGCCACCCTGACCCTCACCGCGCTGGCTTACGTGCTGACCCTGCTCCTGTTTGTGTTGTTGCGCAACCTGGGCGCGCGCGCGGTCATCGCGGCCACGCTGGGTGGCGGGGTGGCGGCCGGGCTGGCCTGGCGGTTGCTCAACCTGGGCGGCGCGGAGGAGGCCTCGGCCAGTTTATATAGCCTGCTCGTGGGCCTCATCTGCGCCGAAGTGATCTGGGCGCTCAACTATTGGCGGCTCTCGGCCAGCACCGCCGGGCTGATGGTCATGGTGCCGTTTTATGTGAGCGTAGGCCTGGCCCGGCAACACCTGGCGGGCGCGCTCACCCGCCGGGTCTGGTTGGAGTTTATGGTGGTGGGCGGCGGCGGGTTGCTCATCACCCTGGCCTACGGCGCCCTCCGCGGCCGATGAACTCCGGCGGCGCGCGCCCAGTATAATTGACACACTCGCCCATCTCACCTAAACTCTGTGAATTGGATTTTGAAAGGAGGTGTTTCTCAACGCCCACTATTTTAGCCCCCTACCAAAAATTAGTTGTCTGATTTTCAAATTCTCACTGGAGGAGATTAAATGAAACGCTCGAACAAACTCATGTCGCTGTTGGGCCTGATCGTGGCCCTCAGCCTGGTGCTGGTGGCCTGCGGCGGTGGCGCCACCACCGAAGCCCCCAAGCCCACGCAAGCCCCCGCGCCCACCACGGCCCCCAAGCCCACGGATGCGCCCACCGATGTTCCTATGCCCGCTTTCGAGGGGATGTCGCACGCCGCCGAAAGCTGTGATTACGGCGGTGAGTTCAAATCCATCGAAGCGGTGGATCAATACACCGTCAAGTTCACACTGTGTGTGCCTGACCCCGCCTTCCTCTCGAAGGTGGCTTTCGCCGGTTTCCAGATTCAAGATAAAGAGTACTTGGATGCCAATGGCGGTGACTCGGCCAAGATGAGCGAAGCCCCCAATGGCACCGGGCCGTACATGGTCAAAGAATGGGTGCGCGGCGATCACATCACGCTGGAAGCCAACCCCAACTTCTGGGGCGAGGCGCCCAAGAACCAGACCCTGATTTTCCGCTGGCAAACCGAAGCCGCCGCCCGCTTGCTCGAACTGCAGGCCGGCACAGCGGATGGCATTCATGCACCGTCGTCGGATGATTACGAGGCCATCAACGCTGATCCCAATTTGAAACTTTACCCCTACGTCAACGGCAATGTTTTCTACCTGGGCATGAACAATACCATCCCGCCGTTTGACAACGACCAAGTGCGCCAAGCGGTGGCGATGGCGCTGGACAAGCAACGCATCGTGGATACGTACTATCCCCCCGGTTCCTATGCCGCCGAGCAATTCGTGCCGAAGGAACTCAACCCTGGATTTAGTACCACGGGCGACGGTGCCAAGTGGTATTCCTATGACCCCGAAGCCGCCAAAGCCCTGCTGGCCGAGGCCGGTTACCCAGACGGTTTTGAAGTCAGCTTGTCCTACCGTGATGTCGTGCGCGTTTACCTGCCTAATGTCAATCAGGTCGGACAGGAAATTCAATCCCAGTTGGCTGAGGTTGGCATTAAAGTCACCCTCGACAAGCAAGAGTCTGGCCCGTTCATAGAAGCCGCCGCCAAGGGTGAACTCCCCCTCTACATGCTCGGCTGGGGCTGGGACTACCCGGATGCCACCAACTTCTACGATGTTTTCTTCGCTAGCAACAGCGTCCGGTTTGGCAACGAATGGCCTGACCTGTTCCAGGAAATCAAGGACGCGGCGGTTCTGTCCGATCCAGCTGAACGTCAGAAACATTATGATGTCGTCGCCGCCCTGGTCAAAGAACATGTCCCGGTGGTGCCGATGGCGCACGGCACAACCGCCCATGCTTTCAGTGCTAAAGTCGGTAACGTGAATATTGGCCCGCTCAACGAGAACTTTGAGCAGATGACCACTGACTCGGGTCAGATCGTCTGGATCAATGGCGCCGAACCGATCAGTCTGTGGTGCGGCGATGAGTCGGATGGCGAGACCTTGCGTGTTTGCGAGCAGGTCTACGATTCACTGTTGGGCTACGAGTTTGGTGGCACCAAGACCATCCCGGCTTTGGCTGAATCATGGGATGTCAGCGATGACTTGACCGAGTGGACTTTCCACTTGCGTCAGGGCGTGAAATACCATAATGGCGCGGATTTTGATGCCAACGATGTGGTGGCGACTTATACCGCCGCGTGGGACACGCAAGACCCGAACCACAAAGGCAATAGCGGCGTTTTTGAGTACTTCACCTTCTTCTTCACCCAGTTTCTAAACGCTCCACCGGCTAGCAACAACTAATCCATATCACCCAGACCTGACAGGTCTTTAAGACCTGTCAGGTCTGCTCTTTTCCGATGACGCAATTCCTCTTTCGCCGCCTGATTTTACTCCTGCCCGTGCTCCTGGGGATTACGTTCGTCACCTTCGCCTTAGCGCGTATTTTGCCGGGGGATGCCTGCTTTGCGATCCTCGGCGAAAAAGCCACGGCCGAACAATGCGCCGCCTATCGCGAGCGGCTGGGGTTGAACGACCCCATTCCCGTGCAGTTTACCCGCTATCTGGGTGATATTCTGCAAGGCAACTTTGGCGAGTCCCTAAAAGACAGCCGCTTGGTGACCGACATTGTGCTGGAACGCCTGCCGATGACCTTGGAGGTCACCCTCGGCGCGATGCTGTTTTCCACCACCTTCGGCGTTCTGTTGGGGCTGATCTCAGCCGTGCGGCGCAACTCGGCGGTGGATGTCGTCACCATGATTGGCGCCAACGTCGGTGTCTCTATGCCCGTCTTTTGGCTGGGGTTGATGCTGGCCTACTTCTTTGCCCTCACCCTCAAAGGGACACCGTTCTGGATTCCACCCTCCGGCCGCCTGAGCTCCGGCATCACCATCGCGCCGCTCACCGAGACCTGGCACTTAGACGGCCTGTCCGGGTTTTCGCTGGCGGTGGTCACCTTTCTTTCCAACACTGTCACGTTTAACGCCCTCGTCAGCGGGCGCGGCGATGTGCTCAAAGACGCGCTGTGGCATCTCATCCTGCCGTGCGTGGCGGTGGGCACCATCCCGCTCTCCATTATTGCGCGCATGACCCGCTCCAGTCTGCTCGAAGTGCTGGGGCTGGATTACATTCGCACGGCCCGCGCCAAAGGGTTGGTCGAGCGCAAGGTCATTTACAGACATGCCTTACGCAATGCCATGTTGCCGATGATCACCGTTATTGGTCTGTCGTTCGGCGGCCTACTGAGTGGGGCGGTGCTGACCGAGACCGTCTTCGCGTTGCCCGGCGTCGGCACCCAGTTAGTCAGCGCCATTTTGTCGCGTGATTATGCCGTGGTGCAGGCGTTTACGGTCGTGATCTCGCTGATCTTCGTGTTTGTTAACTTGATTGTAGATTTGTCTTATTCTTATCTTGATCCCCGGGTCCGACTTCAGTAGTGGGCAGGCTGAGCCTCCCTCACTTTAGATCAGCTATGTCATCGGCCGAACCGCTTCAACGCACCACCATTGTGGCCCGCACCCCTCTGGAAAATATGTTGCGCCGGGTGGTCCGCCACCGCTCAGCGCAGACGGGCGCAAGCATTCTGGGCTTGATGATTTTAGTGGCGGTGTTTGCGCCCGTGCTGGCCCCGTATTCGCCAACCAAAATCCTGCGCGATGTGAAACGCCGTGCGGCGCCGTGTATTCACCTACTCGGCTGTCCGGCCGAACAACCGGAGCATTTTTTAGGGATTGATGGCAATGGTCGCGATCTGCTCTCGCGCCTCATTTATGGTTCACGGCTGTCATTGCAAATTGGCGTGGCCACAGTCACCTTCGCCATTATCATCGGGACGGCCCTGGGAGCAATCTCGGGCTATGCCGGGGGCTGGGTGGACAACCTGATTATGCGCACGATGGATATCTTGTTGGCCTTCCCTAGTTTACTGTTATCCATTGCCATCGTCGCGGTGCTCGGGTCAGGTCTGATTAATGCCCTGCTCGCGATTGCCTTTGTTTCGATCCCAGTTTATGCGCGGATCGTCCGCGCCAGTGTGTTGCAAGTTAAAGAACAGGATTTTGTGTCAGCCTCACGCGCGTTGGGGATGTCGTCTTTCGATATTCTCATGCGGCATATTATGCCGAATGCGCTCACTCCCCTCATTGTCCAGGCCACCCTCGGCATTGCCTCAGCCATTCTTGACGCCGCCGCCCTGTCGTTCTTGGGCCTCGGCGCGCCGCCCCCCACCCCCGAATGGGGCCTCATGCTGGGCGAAGAGCGCAACAGCGTCTTCAACGCGCCGCATCTTGTCTTTTTCCCCGGCATTGCCATCATGCTCACCGTGCTGGCCTTCAACCTCCTCGGCGACGGCCTGCGCGATGCCCTTGACCCGCGCCTGAGCCAGAGCGGGGCCAAACAACATTAGGTGGCGCTTCGGGGGTT
>CAYUFY010000359.1:0-5452 GCA_964443795.1 uncultured Anaerolineales bacterium
CCTGCCCGAAACGTGGAAGCCCTATTTCGCCATCGCGGTGGGTGACCTGGAGAAGGACAAAGACTTTTTAATGGAACGCTCGCCCAGCACCTACATTGACCAGCTCACTTGCCCGTTGCTCATCATTCAGGGCCAGAACGACCCGCGCGTCATCGAGCGCGAATCGCGCGATGTGGCCGAGCGCCTGCGCGCCCAGGGCCGGGCGGTGGAGTATGTGGTATTTGAGGACGAGGGACATGATGTGCTGAAGTATGCGAACAAATGGACTTGAACATTATCCCAACCCTTTTATCCTCACCACCACCCTAACCCTTGCCCGCGATTTATTTCGGCGCGTGGGCGTGCCAGTGACCTCACGATGAAGCGGCGCGCCCTGTGGCGCGTATTTTGTAGGCCGCTGGGCAAGATTGCCCAGCGGCCTTTTTTTTGTCTATCGCCCGCGCTAGCCGTTTGCGCCCTGCCCAAGCCGGGCTATAATCCCTCGCAATCTCCAGACCTGCCGGGTTTTGAAAACCCGGCAGGTCTTAAGGACTCTCTATGACTGAACTGATTTGGGATGGTAAATACGACTCCAACGGTAAGAAGACCGCGCCTTTGCGCGTTTCGCTCCCCTTCCAGACGGTGGAGACGGTGAACGAGAGCGCACAAGAACGGCAAATTACCCTTGACCTGTTTGCCGCTGGCCGTGATACGGCTTGGCGCAACCGCTTGATTTGGGGTGATAAAAAGTATGTCTTGCCGTCTTTGCTCGATGAATTCGCGGGGAAGGTGAACCTGATTTACATTGACCCACCCTTCAATGTGGGCGCGGATTTTTCCTTTACCACCACGATACACCCCGAAGATGAAGACGAAGAAGGCGCGTCATTTACCAAAGAACCGAGCGTGATTGAACAAAAGGCTTACCGGGATACTTGGGGGCGTGGGCTAGACTCGTATTTGCAGTGGTTTTATGAGACAGCGACTTTATTGAGGGAATTGTTGGCCGAGGATGGAAGTATTTACGTTCACCTTGATTACCATGTTAGTCAATACGCCAAAGTGGTTATGGATGAAGTTTTTGCCCCTAATAACTTTCAAGCCGAAATTGTCTGGAAGCGAACGACTGCTCATAATGACTCAAAAAATTATGGTGCTAATGTTGATAGCCTATTGTATTTTTCAAAAACAGAGCGACGTGTTTGGAATCAGCAATTCGTAGGTCATAGTGATGAGTATCTTGCACGGTTTCGCAACATTGATTCAGATGGGCGTAGATGGCAAGATGGAAATTTAACTGCAAAAGGTTTGTCAGGTGGTGGTTATGAATATGAGTATAAGGGCGTGAAATCTAATTGGAGAATGCCACTCGAAACAATGAAGCGTCTTGATAAAGAAAAAAAGCTTCACTTTACTAAGAATGGCGGCATTCGACTAAAGTTTTACCTTGATGAAGCGCCGGGCATTAGCCTACAATCATTATGGGATGATATTTCGCCAGTTAATTCCCAAGCTAGTGAACGAGCGAATTACCCAACGCAAAAACCTGAAGCCCTCCTTGAGCGCATCATCAAAGCCTCATCCAATGAAGGCGGCCTTGTGCTGGATTGCTTTTGCGGCAGTGGCACAACGGCGGCCACCGCCGAGAAACTTAACCGCCGCTGGATAACGTGCGATTTGGGACGCTTTGCTGTTCACACGGCGCGCAAACGCTTGCTTTCCATTGCGGGCGTGCGGCCCTTTGTGGTGCAAAACCTGGGCAAGTATGAGCGGCAGGTGTGGCAAGCGACGGAATTTAAATCCCAAACCCCAAATCCCAAAGACCAATTACAACGGGCCTATACCGAATTTATTTTGAAACTGTATGGCGCGCGGGCAGTGAGCGGCTATAGTTGGTTGCATGGAATTAAGGGCGGGCGCATGGTGCATGTGGGCGCGGTGGATGCGCCCATCGCGATGGGTGACATCACCCAAATTGTGACCGAATTCAAAAAGGCGGTGGGCACCGGGGCCGATGCGCCCACCCGTAACAGCGTGGATATATTGGGCTGGGACTTCGCCTTTGAACTCAACGAAGTCGCCAAACAACAAGCGGCCCAAGCCAATCTTAATCTCAAGTTTATCCGCATCCCCAGCGATGTGATGGATAAGCGCGCGGTGGAGCAAGGCGACATCCGCTTTTTTGAGCTGGCGGCGCTGGCGGTGGAGGTGAAAAAGAAGGGCCGGGAGGTGACACTGACCCTCACCGATTTTGTCATCCCGCCCGATGATGTGCCCGCTGATATACAAAAAGCCGTCAAACATTGGGCGCAATGGATTGACTATTGGGCGGTGGATTGGGATTATCGGGACGACACCTTTCACAACGAATGGCAAGCCTATCGCACCCGCCAAGATAAAGACCTGCAAAAGACCATCACCCACGCCTACGAGGAGGCGGGCGAGTATACGGTAGTGGTCAAGGTGATAGACATCCTCGGCAATGACACGACCAAAGCCCTGACGGTGAAGGTGAAGTAATGGCGCGCGCGAAACGCACCACCTCCCCACCCGCCGGGCCGGGCCTGTTTGAAGTGCCCACCCTCACCGCGCCGGCGGTGCTTGCCATTCGGGAAGCCCTCGCCCAATGGCGGGCCGCGAAGTATCCGGGCATTACCGACACCACGCGCGCCCTGCTCAACTTCTGGTTTCACACTGACCACCGCCTCCCCAATCGCCGCGCCTTCGCGTATCACTACTTCCAACGCGAAGCGATTGAAACGCTGATTTACCTGTGGGAAGTGGCGGGCGTGCGGCGACAAAAAGACCTGCTGGAAAAATTCGCGCCCAAAGCCAAAGACCCGCGCCTCTTGCAGTATGACCACTTCGCCCGCTATGCCGTGAAAATGGCGACCGGGAGCGGCAAAACTAAAGTGATGGCGCTGGCTTTTGCGTGGCAATACTTCAACGCCGTCGCTGAGGGCCGCGATGATTTCGCGCGCACGGCCTTGCTGATTGCCCCGAACATCATTGTCTTTGAACGCTTGCGGTCAGACTTTGCGGGCGGGCGCATTTTCAAGACCGACCCCATCATCCCGCCCGAACTCAAAATTTATTGGGACGTGGATTTTTACATTCGCGGCGACCCGGAGCGGGCCACTTCACAGGGCGCGTTTTATCTGACCAACGTTGACCAATTGCATCCCGACGATGAAGAAAAAGAATCCGGCGAGCCGGATGTAATGACGGCGGTACTCGGCCCCAAACCCCCCACGCAACCCGCCCCCATCGAAGACTTTGACAAGCGCCTTATCAAACGCGGCGGGCCATGTCTGGTGATTAACGATGAAGCCCACCACACCCATGATGAGGGTAGCGCATGGAATGAAGCCGTGCGGCGCTTGCACAGTGCGGTGAGCGGCGGCCTCGCGGCCCAACTCGACTTTACCGCCACCCCGCGCCACCAAAAGGGCGGCCTGTTTTCGTGGACAGTGTTTGATTACCCGCTCAAACAAGCCATTGTAGATAACGTGGTCAAGCGCCCGGTGAAGGGCTTGACCCGCGATATTCAAGAAGCTAAATCCACCGTTGCCAGCACCCGTTATAAACCCTTCCTCACGGCAGGCGTGGAGCGCTGGAAAGAATACCGGGAGCAATTGACGCGGCTGGGCAAGAAGCCCATCTTGTTTGTGATGATGAACGACACCACCGAAGCCGAGGATGTGGCCGAGTACCTGCAAAGGCGCTACCCGGATGAATTTGGGGGCGAGCGCTTGCTGGTCATCCACACCAAGCGCAACGGGGAAATCTCGGAAAAGGATTTGGATAAGGCGCGTAAGGTGGCGCATGACGTGGATTTGGAGACGAGTCCCGTCAATGCGATTGTAAGCGTCCTCATGTTGCGCGAGGGGTGGGATGTGCAGAATGTAACGGTAGTGGTAGGCCTGCGCCCCTTCACTTCTAAAGCTAACATCCTGCCGGAGCAAACCATTGGGCGCGGGTTGCGGCTCATGTTTCGGAGCGCGGTGGTGGGTGCGACGGCCACTTATATTGAGCGAGTAGACATCATCGGCAACAAAGCCTTTATCTCTTTTGTCGAAGACTTAGAAAAGCAAGAAAACCTAAAACTTGACACCTTTGAAGTCGGCAAAGATAAACTCAAAATTGTCACCATTGCGCCGCTTGCCAACCGCGCCGCGCTAGATATTCGCCTCCCTACTTTAAGCCCGTTGTTAGCCCGCAAGAAGTCCATCGCGGATGAAATCGCCGCGCTGGATGTGGGCCGCTTGCCCGCCAACCTGCCCCGCAAGCAAGACGCGCAAGCAACGCAAAAATTCCGGTATGAAGGCTACGATTTGATTAGCCTTGAAAAACTCATTGAGCGCGAGTACACCCTCCCCGAACCACAGACCGCGCAAGAAGTCATTTCCTACTATGCCAAGCACATCGCCCAAGATGTGAAACTGCCAGGCCACTTCGCGGCCATTGCGCCTAAAGTGCGGGCCTATCTGGAAACGCGCGCCTTTGGCGAAACGGTTAACTTGGAAGACCCGGCCATTATCAAAGCCATTAGCACCAACGTGGCGCACTTCGTCACGGTCAACGAATTTGTAAAAGCCCTGCAACCGTTGGTGGTGGAGTCTTTGACCCCGACGCTGACAAATGTAGGGCGGGCGCTATCGGAGTGTGAGCCGTTCCCGTGGTCGCGCCCCACTTACAACGCTTCAAAGTGCGTTTTCAATCTGGTGCCCTGTGATAATGAGTTTGAGCGCGACTTCGCCAAGTTTTTGGAAGACGCGGGCGACGTGGCGCGGTTTGCCAAACTGCCCGAATCATTTGGCTTTGCGATTGAGTACACCGACTCGGTGGGCAACCTACGCTACTACTATCCTGACTTCACTACGGTACTCGCCAACGGCGACCATTATCTGGTAGAAACCAAAGGGCAGGAAACGGCAGAGGTGGCCCACAAAGACCGGGCCGCCCTGTATTGGGCCGAGAATGCAACGCGGCTGACGGGCACGCCCTGGCGCTATGTCAAAGTGCCCCAGAAGGCTTACGGTCAATTGCAACCCACTGAGTTTGGGGATTTGGTGGTGTTCGCGGCGGGGCCCGGATTGGTCTAGGGCCGTATTCGCTTATTCTTTTAGTGCAGTAAAAAATGGTTAGGGCTTGCTGAGGGCCGGAGATACACTCCGGCCCTCTTTATTTCCCGCGCGAGTTGGTACGAGTTTAGTTTGAAAGGGAAATTGGGCGTTGACTTTTGGAAAAGCGGATGTAGAATAACTAGCGATAAGCATTATTATCACTAATAGAATACTCCCAATGACCCCGGAGGCCAGCATGATGACACCCTTAACTGTAAGCAAAAAAACTACTAAAGCAATTGCGATGTACACCGAGGCGGCGCGCGCGTATGCCCAAGAGAGTCGGGCGGAGAATACCAAACGCGCTTACAAGGCGGCATGGGCTGAGTTTACGGCATGGGCCGCCG
>CAYUFY010000360.1:0-5435 GCA_964443795.1 uncultured Anaerolineales bacterium
CAATAAACGTCTCAGGCTCATAGCCCAGCATTTGGGCATACTCGCGATTGACAATTGCCGCGCCGGTTTGGACGTTAAGATCATACAAGCCCTGATTGGCTGCCTGTAGGGATAACCGCAATCTTTCCTCGCTCTCGCGTAACGCTTCCTCCGCCTGTTTGCGTTTGGTGACGTCCTGGCAGGTGCCGACTGCCCGCGTCGGTTGTTCCTGATCGTTACGGAAAATGCGCCAGTGTTCTTCCACGTATTTTGTGACGCCTTTGGCGGTCACGATTCGATGTTCGATTGCGTTGTAGGAGTCGTTGTTGAATGAATTTACAAATGCCTCATCTACTTTCGCGCGGTCATCTGGATGAACAAAACCCAAAAACGCCGGGTGAGACGCCTGGAAAGCGTTCCGATCAAGGTCGAAAATCTCGTAGGTCTGCGCCGACCAAATTACCTCTAAAGTTGACAGGTCGGTTTCCCAACTGCCCACTTTCGTCACGGACTGCGCTGCGATTAAGCGCGCCTCGCTCGCGCGCAGCGCTTCTTCCGCCAGTTTGCGCTCGGTGATTTCCAACTCCAGATCGTGATTGGTCTGCTTGAGAACGGCGGTACGTTCCTGTACCTGGGATTCCAAATTTGTGTTGATGCGGCGCAAGTCAGCGCGTGCCGTGTTCAAGCGCCGCGTGGCTACGCCAAGAAATGCCACCAGGGCGAGCAGGAGCACAAAACTGGCAGAGACCAGGATGATCTGCGCCCGGTATAGTTCCCAAACAGAATATTGACGATTCTTGATGTCGCTGTCAGGCGGCAGGAGCGCCAAGGGAATATCAAAGCGCTGTAAAGCCAGCTGGTCAAAAATGAAACGGTTGCTCTGGTTTTTATGGTTCGGAATGGAGTTCGCCGCTTCGCCGCGCAGGATGCGCAAGCCGATCTGCGCCGCATCTCTGGCTTGCTGATCAATGCTATACATGTAGCCGCCGATGGAGCCTGTCCCGATAAATTGATCGTAGCCGCTGATGACCGGCACCGCTGAAACGGCGGTCAATTCCCGCAGTACGTCAATCGGACGATACTTATTCCCGTCCACATCTTCGAACATGAGAGTGTAGAAGACAACAGAACTCTTCGGCAGTTCTGCCACCCGTTGTTTGATCTCAGACAGCGGCAGGTTGGACAGGTCGGTAAATTTGATCTGCCCCTTCATTTTTTCCTGCAAGGTTTGTACCGGCTGAATAAATCCCTGATCGGCTTGCCCCACGCCATGCACGATCACGATCTCGTTGACGGTTGGCAGTTTATCCAATACCCACTGCGCCGATTTTGTGTAATCCTGCACTCCGCTTACGCCGGTCACATCTGACGGCAGTTCCAATGCGTTGAGACGTTCGGTGGTGACGTCAAAAAAAACGATGGGGGCGTCCGGTAAAATTTTTGCGCGCTGTGCCAGCCAGAGATTCAGCATTGACTCACTGACGACGATCACCAGGTCAACCGGTTGGCTTTGATACTTGGCTGTATACAGGTCAAACATTTTTTGCTGATAGGCAGGATCGGGAAAGCGGTTGAGATCCATGTATTCATAGTACACGTCAAGGTTGAGATCGGCGGTGCCCCCGAATTCCTCGCGAATAGCCTGCGTCGCTATCACATTAGTGGGCAGGTCAATTTGATAGGGGAACATCACCAATACTGTTTTTTTGATGGGCGCTGCCACAACCGCCTTGCCCTTGACCAGTCCGCTTGCTCCGGCGGAATTAACCCCACCCGCGTAGAGCAGCGCCATCAGGATGAGCAGCGTAGCCACAGGCAGCGCCCGCCTGCTTTTCCAGATTCCGTTTGCGAACAGGCCCTTCTTCAATTGAACAGCAGGGTTGTTTTTCATCATTACGTAGATTTTGAAACCAACCCGGTCGAGAGCCAGACTCGCGAAAATAAGGATGCCGGGATATGCCATGATTCCATCGCCCTAGCAGGGGAGAGAAGGGGTCGGGGGATGAGAGAGGTCGCCATGCGCCGAGTGAGTTTTGCGGTATGGCCTATTTTTGTAGCGTGAAGTATGACGACGATGACCATCTGTGTCAGGTAAGTTATTGGCCGGCCACAATGACTTCGATGCGGAAGAGCATGACCGGCAGGCGCGGCCAGGCTTGGGCGTACCATGCCGGGCGGAGTTCGAGACGCGGGGGTTGCGCGAGGGACAGCTCGGTGAGCAAGCGACGACTAGCCTCGGCGAGGGTCTGGTTTTGGACGAGGCGTTGGATGGCCCCGGGGTCAATGCGGGGGACGGTGGCCCCGGTGATGGTGACGGTGAAATGGGCGCGGCCTTCGGCATCGAGGCTCAGCGCGGGGGCGCGGACGAATTGCGTTTGCCCGGCGAGCAGGCTGGCGTCGGCGGGGACTTGCGCGGTGAGCTGGTCTTGGGCGACCAGGCGGGCATCGTTCTCGTTGATGACCAGGCCGGAAGCGGCGAGGCGCAGGGTGAGGTTGATAGTATCGGCGGCTTCGCCCACGCTGTGGTCATAGGTCTCGGCGATGACGCGCGTGATGGTGATGGAATCGGCGACGAGAAATTCGCCGGGTTGTAATTGAGCCTGCACGGCGGTCACCGCGGCCAGGCGTAATTTTTCCAGAAGTTCAGCGCGCACCAAGGCGCGGTCGGCCTCGACCACGGCGGCTTTTTGGGTGACCGTGCCGTTTTGGGTAGCGGCGGGGTTGGTGACCGCCAGTTGCAGACCGAGCGGGCCATCTATGGCGTTGATGAGGCCGCCGGGCACATTGCCCGCCGGGCCGGGGTCAACGGCTTTGATGGGGACTTCCACCGCCGCGCCAATGCGACCTTCGAGATTGGCGGCTTTGGTGGTGACGAAACGGATACTGGCCCCGCTGGTGGTGCGCACCCCCGTGCCCGCCGGGATGCTTGCGGCCGTGCCAGCGATGTTGGTGAAGACGACCACGCCGGTGGCTGGTTTGTCGGGGACATCACGGGTGCCCGTGGTAGGGGTCAGTCCGGCGTCTTCGACCTCCACGCGGATGAGGCGTGCGGGGATGGTCGTGGCCTCGGCTTGCGTGAGGTTGGCATCCGCCACGAGTTCGGCGGTCACGGTGAGGGCGTGGCTGGCGGGCGTGAGGGTAATGGTGGCCGCCGGGATGAGGGCATAGGCGAGGGCGAGGACTCCGCTTAATCCCAGAATAAAAAAAACAAATTTCAAAACCCAATCGGCCCAGCGCGGGAGTGAACGGGGTGGGGCGCGGCGGGCGCGGATGGCTTGCGGGTCGGGCGGGGGTTGGCGGCGGTCGGGCTTGAGGCGCGGCACCCGACTGCGCCATTTCATTTTGCGGCTGGCTTCAACCGACGGGAACACCGGCACGCCGAGGTCGGCGGCGTAATCGCGGATGGAGTCGTCGGCGGTGACTAGGCCAAGGTGCGCGCCCAAGCGGTGCGCGTGGCGGTGGAGCAGGACGAGATCGAGTTTACGTTGCAGGACTTGCCCGCGCGCTGGCCAGACCAGCAGGACGCGCTCGGTTTGCACCCAACCCATTTTGTCGCGGGCGGAGAGAAAATCGTCGTGCGGGTCGAGGTGGAGGATTTGTTCTTTCACCGGGGAGCATTATGCTACATTTTTGCGCTGGCGCATAAGGCCCGGGGTTGGCCGGAAATGAAAACCCCGCCGGAGGTTGGGGAAACACACGGCGGGGGAGGTGAGGGGTGGGAGGGTAGCCTAACGACAAGCATAAGCGGTGGGCGCGTACTTCGCTAGGGCGACTCGGTTGAATTACTGGAAACTTAGCGACAAAGGCACGTTGGCGGGCGCGGTATTATTCTTCAAACAACTCCAGTAAAGCTGCTACAACTGCCTTTTGTGTAGCGGAAGTAATGCGCCCTAAGTGTTTCACCAGTCGGGTTTTATCCACAGTCCGTAATTGATCCAACACAATTTGCCCCTCCTTCCCTTGAAACTGACATCGAATGCGTGTCGGGTAAGCACGCCCTTGCGTAGTCATCGGGGCGACAATTACTGTTGCGATGTAAGCATTCATTTCGTCCGGAGACACGATTAAACACGGGCGGGTTTTCTTGATTTCGCTACCGATGGTTGGGTCCAAATTGACCAGATAAACGTCAAACCGCTTGGCTACCATTCCCACTCTTCCTGCTCCCACTGAGTTGGTATAACGGGGTCTACCAGCGCATCATCGCCATATTGAGCCATGGTAGCGAATTTTTGTTCCCACCCTTGCCGAGCATGATAGGGGGAGCGGATGACTAACTGGTCAGATCGAACTACCATCTCTACTTCGTCCCCAAAGTTTAACTGGTCGAGCCACGCCTTCGGCAGGCGAATCCCTTGCGAGTTGCCTATCTTGATAATGCGGACTTTTACTACGGTTTCCATTGGTGCGCCTTTGAAGGAAAGTAATTACATTGTATTCACAGTGGGGATTTTGTCAATATGTACTTGAAAATTTGCGAAGCGCCCAACGGTTGGTGTTACCTGCGCGTGCGCGTGGCGGTGGAGCAGGACGAGATCGAGTTTGCGTTGCAGGACTTGCCCGCGCGCTGGCCAGACCAGCAGGACGCGCTCGGTTTGCACCCAACCCATTTTGTCGCGGGCGGAGAGAAAATCGTCGTGCGGGTCGAGGTGGAGGATTTGTTCTTTCACCGGGGAGCATTATGCTACATTTTTGCGCTGGCGCATAAGGCCCGGGGTTGTTGGTTGATGGGTGGCTAGCCCAACGATAGGCGTAAGCCCCTGGTGTGAACTTCACAGGAAAGACTCGCGGGAACTTCATGAAAGCCTGCGAGAAAGGCGCTGTGGCTCGGCGCGGAGCGCCAGTCGGCTTGATGCCCGGGTTGGGCGGCCTTTTGCCCTAAAAGATTTCAGGTTATGAGAATGCATTCCATGGGTGTCAGCAACCCTTTCTTTATATGAACCAACAAGGTCGTCATTCTGGTCTAACGACGGAAAACTTCACCGTAACCATCCCATTTTTCAATGCCTGGTAATAATCTATCAACCCATATTGGCCCGAATGTATTAGTTATCATGGAAGGAAGGTCTGCCCGAGCGACGAAATCAACAGACAGAATAGGCATATTAGGGGTAACTATTTTCGGACAGTTAGAACCATTGCCACACGCACCACCGGTCACAAATATCAGTCCACTGGCTGGGTAGTACAAGATAAGAGAGTAGCTAGCGTCGTCTCCAATTTCACCTAACCCTACACCTTCAGGATATCCGAAGCGTTTTGTTACATCTTCGACGCTAGTCGAGGTAACATCGAAAGCTATCCTGTCGATGTTCTCCTTCTGGGCATAAAGATAATGATCCTTAGATTTACGCCATATAATGACCTCTGAAAGAATAGTTAAACTCCCAACGCCTGCGGCTTCCTTGGTTTTTAGTATTTCAATGGCTTGGGTTCTGGTAGTTTTACCAGGTATT
>CAYUFY010000361.1:0-5401 GCA_964443795.1 uncultured Anaerolineales bacterium
CCGCCCGCAGCCGCCCCGGCCAGCCCCACCGCGACCGCCACGACCGCGCTGACCGATACGCCCACCGCGACCGCCACCCCCACCGCTACAGTTGACACCCCCACCCCGGTGGCGCCCTAGAGACCCTGCCCATGGATGTCCTTGCTCATCTCAAAGAACTCTCCGCCGCCCCCGGCTTGTCGGGCTACGAAAGTCCCGTGCGCGAAGTCATCCGCGCCGCCTGGGCGCCGCTCACCGCCGAAATTCACATTGACCGCTTAGGCTCGCTGTGGGCCACCAAGTCGGGCGTGGGCAAAGGCCCCCGCCCCAAAATCATGCTCGCCGCCCACATGGATTCAATCGGCCTCATGGTCACCAAAATCGAGGGCGAATTTCTGCGCGTCACCTCCGTCGGCGGCATTGACGCGCGCGTGATGCCCGGCCAGCTCGTGACCGTCCACGCCAAGGAAGATTTGCCCGGCCTGGTGGCGCAACCCGCCGCGTTCCTCCTGCCCAAAGCCAACCGCGAGGGCGTAGTGCCGCTCGGTGAGTTAGTCGTGGATGTGGGTTTACCCGCCGACAAGATCGTCAGCCTCGTCCGCGTGGGCGATGTGATTTCCTTTGCCATGCCCCCGCGCGAACTGCAAGGCGATATGCTGGCCGCGCGATATATGGACAACCGCTCCTCGGTCGCCGCCCTCACGGTGTGCCTCGACCATTTGCAAACGCGCCCCCACACGTGGGACGTGATTGCCATCGCCACCGTGCAAGAAGAGGTGGGCCTCAAGGGCGCCATGACCTCCGCCTTTGCGCTCAACCCCGCCATCGCCATCGCCGTAGATGTGACCTTCGGCATCGGCGCGGGCGTGAAAGACCAACCCGATCGCACCTTCGCCCTCGGCGGCGGGCCAGTCATCGCCTACGGCCCCAACCTGCACCCGGCGCTCGCCGCCGCCATCCAGGCCACCGCCAGCCGCGCCGAAATCCCGCACACCACCGAATCGCTCGCCCTCCACTCCGGCACCGACGCCTTCGGCATCCAAATTGCGCGCGAGGGCGTTCCAACGGCCTGCCTCAGCATCCCGCTCCGCAACATGCACACCCCCGTCGAACAGCTCTCCATCAAAGACGTGGCGCGCACCGGGCGGCTCATCGCCGAATTCATCGCCGGGTTGAATGATGATTTTGTAAGCACCCTGACGTTTGACCATTGATACCTATGGCTACTAAACCTGCCCGCAAGCCAACCCCGAAGACCGGGAAACCCCCAGCGAAATCCGCGCCCGCGCGGTCAGCCGCCAAACCAGCGGCGAAACCCGCCCGCCGGGCCGCGCCCCCCGAGCCAGCGACACCGCTGGTCAAACCGCCGCACGCCTCCGCCAGCGAATTGGATACGCTCCGCGAACTCTCCAACGCCTCGGGTGTCTCGGGCGATGAAGGCGCGGTGCGCCAAATTATCCTCGAGGCCCTCACCGGTCACGTGGACGAGGTAAAAGTGGACGCGCTGGGCAACGTGTTGGCCGTTAAAAAATCCAAAGCCGGGGGGCGCGCCGAGCGCGTCATCGTCGCCGCGCACATGGACGAAGTCGGCCTGATGGTCACCGGCCACGAGTCTGATGGCACGCTCCGCGTTGAAATTGTCGGCGGCATTGACGACCGGGTGCTCCTGGGCAAGCAACTGTTGGTCGGGGCCAAGCGCGTGCCGGGCGTGGTCGCCGCCGCGCCAGTGCATTTGCTCACCGGCGACCGCCGGAGCACCGCCATCAAAGTCAATCAAATCCGGGTTGACCTCGGCGCCGAGTCAGCCGAGGCCGCCAAAAAATTGGTAAAAGTCGGCGACCGGGTGGTGTTCGCCACCGAATTTGAAGTCGTCGGGCCATCCCTGCGGGGCAAGGCGCTGGATGACCGACTGGGCTGTGCCACTCTGCTCGAGTTGGTGCGGGGCGGCCCCTATCATTTTGATTTGCATGCGGCCTTCACCGTGCAGGAGGAAGTGGGCCTGCGCGGAGCCAAGGTGGCGGGCTATGCGGTTGACCCGGCCTGCGCTTTTGTGCTGGATTGCACCCCCGCCAACGACCTGCCCCCCAGCGACGAAACGCGTGAGAATGCCCAATACAACTCGCGGCTCGGCTATGGCCCGGCCATTTACGTGGCCGACGCGAGCACCCTGCACGACCAACGATTGGTCGCATATTTGAAAGCGACCGCCGCGAGCGCCGGCATCCCCTACCAAATCCGGCAACCCGGCGGGGGCGGCACTGACGCCGGGGCCATCCACCGGAGCCGCGCGGGCGTCCCCACCGTCTCGGTGTCGGTGCCCGGGCGCTATCTGCACACCCCGGTCAGCCTGGTCCGCGCCGAAGACTGGCGCAATACCGTGAAGTTGTTGAAATTGGCGTTGGAGGGGTGGACGGTGAAGGTGTTGAAAAGATAGTGACGTGTGGCAAGTGGCAGGTGACGGGATTCATGTCACCTGTCACCCGACACTTGTCACCTCGGACGGAGCATCTATGAAACCATTAATCAAAAAACTTGTCGAAGCCTACGGCCCGTCGGGCCACGAAGACCAAATCCGCGATCTGGTGCGGGCCGAGATCCGCAGCCTCCCCGATTACATCACGGTTGACCCGCTGGGCAACCTCATCGCCGTCATCAAAAAGAATTCCAAGAGCGGCAAAAAGGTGATGCTCTCGGCGCACATGGACGAGATTGGCGTCATTGCCTCGCACATTGACGACAACGGCTTTGTGCGCTTTGCCAACCTGGGCGGCGTCAACCCGCTCACCTGTGTGGGCGGGCGCGTGCGCTTCGCCGATGGCACCCTGGGCGTGATCGGGGCCGATCTGCGGCGCGACGACCCCAGCAAAACCCCAACCCTGAGCGAGTTGTTCATTGATGTGGGCGCGACTAGCAAAGCCAATTGCCCGGTACAGGTGGGCGAGGCCGCCGGGTTCTACCGCCCCCTGGAGGAACAGGGCCAGCGGCTCATCGCCAAGAGTATGGATGACCGCATTGGCGTGGCGGTGTTGATTGAAACCATGCGCGCGCTCAAGCGCACCCCGCATGAAGTGGCGTTTGTCTTTAGTGTGCAGGAAGAAGTGGGGTTGCGCGGCGCGGGCACGGCAGCCTTCGGCGTGGATGCGGAAGTGGGCATTGCGGTGGATGTGACCGCCACTGGCGATACCCCCTACGGCCACCGGATGGAAGTGGCGTTGGGCGGCGGCCCGGCCATTAAAGTGCGCGATGGCGGGATGCTGGCCGACCCGCGCGTGAAAGACCTGATGGTGCAACGCGCCCAGGAAGCCAAAATCAAGTCACAACTGGAAGTTTTGCTGGGCGGCACCACCGACGCGGCAGCCATGCAAATTGCGCGCGGCGGCATGCCCGCCGGGTGTCTGTCCATCCCCACGCGCTACATCCACTCCCCTTCCGAGATGGTGGACCTGGATGATGTACAAGCCAGCGTGCAATTGCTGGTGGAAATTTTGCAGAAGCCGATTGATTTGTAAAACGTGAAGAGTGAAAAGTAAATAAAACCTCCCGCTTAAAGTGGGAGGTTTTTGTTTAGGGGCAGTATAATACAGGTTAAGCGGTGCCATTGAAACGGCGCAGTCAGTATGCCAACGATTGATTTGAAAACCCACTCCACCCGTGACCCGTACTTGACCCAAATCCAGTCGATCATCCGCCGCGTTGTGCGCGAAGGTGGCCTCTATCTATTTGGGTCACGGGCGAGCAACACTCCCCGCGTAGCCTCTGACTATGACATTGGGGTACGGGTTGAACAAGCCGAGATAGCCAACCTCGGTCACGCCCGCGAACTCTTGGAAGACTCGACTATCCCCTTCACAGTTGATTTGGTGGACCTGGGTGTGGCCTCATCCACTTTTGTCCGCCATTTGGAGCGAGGGAGCAATACCATGGAAAAGTTTACTGACCGTCTGGCCTCGGCGCAACGCGCGCTGGGAACCCTGGCAGAAATCGTGCAAATGCCCAAGAGTGTGGTCGTGCGCGATGCCTCGATTCAACGCTTCGAATATACGTTTGAAAGCCTGTGGAAATTGGCGAAGGTTTATCTGGAAGCATTAGAGGGGGTGATTGCCAACTCCCCCAAACAAGTTTTCCGCGAGGCGCTCAAAACCGGCTTGCTCACCGTGGCAGAGACTGAAACCTGCCTGAAGATGACGGATGACCGAAACTTAACCGCGCATACCTATCTGGAAAACATCGCCGAGGCGATTTATAGCAAGCTCCCGGTTTATCTGACCGTCATGGAAAAACTCATGGCGAGTATTTTAGAACGCACCGCCCGGGCCAAACCCGGCGCGGAAACGCCAACTGAGACCGCGCCTAAAGCCGACTGACGCTTCACCCCAAACGAATGCCCCATGAAACAAAAACCTCCCGCCAGTGAGCGGGAGGTTTTTGTTTGAGGCTTGTATTTTGACAAAACCAGTCTACAACATTAATGATTAATTCAAGCAGAGGATGTCGTTATCTTCTGCGGCGGGGCATAAAAGGAGGCCCAAATGAACAAGTCCAAATCATTCCTCAGCATCAGCCTTATGGTGAGTGTTTTGCTTGCCATGAGTCAGTCCTCACTCGCCGCTTCACCTGCCACCAGCCACCAGAACGTCCCCCAATCCTCGCCTGCTAACAACAATCCGCTGACAGTCTCCAACAATCAACTGCCACCTATGGTTCCTGGGGTAGTGCTGATTGGCTTCAAACCCGGGGTCGCTACAAAATTTCAGATCGCCAACGCCCAGACAAGTGACGCTACGCTAAACACCACCCTTGCCGCCCTCGGTGTGCAAAGCATAGAGCCAGTTTTTCCCGGTTCAAGCGGTCTCAAACTGCCTGTCATCGGCAATTCGTTGAACAACATTTACCGCTTGCGCCTCGCGCCCGATGCTGACGTTTTGCAAGCCGTCCGGGAATTAAGCGCGAACCCGGCAGTGGCCTATGCCGAACCCGATTACCTCGCGCACATTATCGTTACACCCAATGACACGTTGTATGCCAGTCAATGGGCGTTAGCGCAAATCGCCGCGCCAGCCGCGTGGGATGTGGTGACTGGCACAACCGACATTGCTATTGCCGTCGTGGATGCGGGCATAGATGCCTCGCACCCTGACCTCTCCGGTCAGTTGTGGGTGAACCCCGGCGAGATTGCGGGCAATGGCCTTGACGATGATAGCAACGGCTACGTAGACGATGTCAACGGCTGGAATCTCGTCAACAATAACGCCAACCTGAGCGACAACACCGGCCACGGCACGGAAGTCGCCGGCATCATAGCGGCGGCAACCAACAACGGCGCAGGCCTGGCCGGGGTCTGCTGGCAGTGCCGCCTCATGGTCGTCAACAGCAATTCCAAATTTGGCCCAATCGGCGATTAGCTTCCCCCACTTGCGCCATA
>CAYUFY010000362.1:0-5398 GCA_964443795.1 uncultured Anaerolineales bacterium
AAAACAGCCTTTCGCGGCGCCCACCTGACAGGTCTTTCAAATTCATCACTTACAAAGTTACCACTACCCGCAAATCAAACGGTTTACACCAATCCCAATCAAGAACATTATCCAATGACAACAGGCGCGGACACCTAATGTCCGCGCTCTGTGTTTTCGAGACGTTTACCAATAATGGTTAGGTCGCCGTTGCCAACTTGCCGGGGGAACCGGGGTGGGCGGCGGTATTGCCGTTGGGTCAAGTGACCCGGCGGGTGGCGGGTCGGGAATCGTCGCAGGCTCCTCAAGTGGCGCAAGCGGGGTACCGTTGCGAACGATAAGCGGGAGATACAATCGCCGGACGGTTGAGCTGGGCGCGCCGAACAGCGCGAAGTCGGTGAAGTGGGCCAGCGTGACCACGAGGCGGTTATTGACCACATCGCGCTCGATAATCACTATCCCATCCGTCAGCCAGTTCGTGCCATCAGAGTAATACAGGCCCAGCGTGGTTTCATCCACATTCAGCACATCGGCGTTGGTGTACGCGATGACGACGGTGATGGGGCGCGTAAAAGTGAAGGGGGAGGTCTCGCCGCTGGCTTTCAAAGCAAACGCTTGTCCGGCAAACAGCATCGTAGCGGTGGGCGTGCCAGTGACCGAGGAGAGCGGGCTAAAGTACAAAGTGGTTTCGCTAAGCACGGCCCCGGGCGGCACTTCCACACTGACAGTCGCCGAGGTATTGGTGGTGAAGGTGATGACGGCCCCTTCGGTAGTCACGAGACCCAGCTGGGTCGGGTCGGGGGCGCGCGGTGAATCCCAGTTGACATTGAGCGGCCCACTGCTAATGACTTGCCCACTGAGCACCACGCTGGCGGTGATGGTGTCGGTGCCGGTGAGGGTGCCGGTATAAGCCAGCGCGGCTTGCCCGTTGGCATCGGTGGTGGCCGAGCCACCGGCGGCGGCGTGCGGCCCGGTGATGGTGAAGTTCACGGTCATCCCCGCGCCCACCGGTTGACCATCCAGCGATACATTGGCGCGCGCCGTTTGGACGATGCCAGTCACCAGCGAGTCACTGCCGGTCAGGTTAACCAGCGGCTCTTGGACGCGGATGAGGTATTCACCCAGACTCACGCCGTTGCCGGCGCGGTCAGTCGCCAAAACCGTAATGACATAGTCGCCCAGTTCTTCGGGTTGCAGGGTATAGCGCCAAGCCGAGACCGCGCCGGGCACGGAGAGGTTGACCCCGCCATCCGGCCAGGTAGCGGATTCGAGGCGTTGTTGACCGGAGGGGGCAAGCAGGCTGAGCATGACGCTCTGCACGCCGACCCCATCGCTGACCACGCCCGTGAAGGCCACCGGTTGCGAAAGCACCGTGCTGGCGAGCCACGTCACCGTTTGGGTCACCGCCAACTGCGGCGCGACGTTATCTGCCGTGAAGGTAATGACCAGCGGCGCGCTGGTGCGATTACCCACGCTGTCGAGCGCGTAGACGTTGAGGGTTTGGAATACACCATCCAGCGTATCGGATAAGGGGACGGTGTAGGCCCACACGCCCTGCGTGTTTTGCGGCGGGGTGTCGGTGGGGATGAACGTCAGTTGCGCGCGATTGTATGCGCCGTCATGCTCGGCGGGATGCCGGTCACAGATTTTGAGCGTCCAAGTGCCAGTGGCCGACTTGCCCCGGAAGAGGTTATTGAACCCGAGGTCGCTGGTCTGACGCTCATTGTCGTAGTAGGGCAAGGCGGTATCTTGCGGAACCCGGTCATAGGTGGGCGAGGCCTTGGCCGCGTCGGTGAACAGCAAGTCGTAGTCTTGGGCCACGTTATCGTCGGCGAACTCCAGCAAGCGGATGGCGGTGCTATCGGGCGCTTCCAACTTCACATACAAGTCACTGCGATAGCGGTGCGAGAGGTTAAGCCCCACACGCATATCCGCAATGGTGAAGCTGTCGGTGATGGTGAACGTGCGGGTGAGGCCGTCCGTCCCCGGCCCGCAGAGGGCGGCGGTCCCGCCCGCCGCGACCGAGAGGGTGAGGGGAACCGAGGGTTCGTCGTTATAAACGTAACTCGTCTGTGGCAGAGTGGTTGGGTCAACGGTCACACCCGCCGGAGCACAGTTATTGCCGGGGTCGCAGACTTCCACCGCGCTGGCTAAGTGAGCATCGGTGATGACCCCGGTGAATTGGGTTTCATTCGGCCCCAGCAGGCCATCGGCCAGACTCGCGCGGGTCGCGGCCTCGAGGGCCACACTCGGCGCGTTAGCATCCACCGTGACCGTAATCCATTCTTCGGGGAGGGTGAACTCGGTGCTGGCCCCCAACGCGTCGCGGGCGATAACGCGGAGGGACAACTGGGCGCCATTGGCGGGCGGTGAGCCGCCATTGAGCGTGGCGAGGTTGAGATTACAATCCCACTGCCCATCGTCAGGTGTGGCTTGCGGGCAGGTCAGGGTCTGAATCGCCCCGGCGTTGAGCCGGGCTTTGAGCGTGATGGTCGGCACGGGGGAGTCGTCCACCACTAGGCCGCTGACCGTGTTAGTGTAGGGGCCAGCCAGCGGGCGCGGTTGTTCGATAGCCACATAGCTCGGCCCCTGATTGGCTTTGTGAATCACCACCAAGTCATTGAACGGTTCATCGGGAATGTAGCTCACCATGGTGCAATCAGGATTGAAAAGCGGCACGGTGGAGAAATACAAGTCCACATAGCCGGGCGGGGCCAACACCGAGCCGGTCAGGTCTATTTGCCCGCCGGTGTTGGCCGGGAAGGTGATGGTCAAGACATCGCCCGAGCCGGTATTCCCGGTGCCACACGCCCAATTTTGCGCGTCCCATTGGATGCCGGGGAAATCATCGGCCAGACTGGTAATCCGCACTGGGAAACTTTGAGCGGCGGGATATTCGTTGACGTAGCGAATGGTGTAAGTGACCCGCGCCCCGGGCGTTAACGGCGGGTAATCCACGTCCATATAGGGCGCCAGCTTGTCCTGAATGCCCAAACTCGGAGGCGTGCCGCGCAGGGCGTAACATTCGTCGGCATAGGGGTCGGTTTGTTCGCAGTAGTTGGTGAGCCACGTTTGATAGGCGGTGTTATAACCGCTATAGATGTGGGTGTAAGTCACCACCGGGTTATAGTGCGGCCAAATCAGGCGCACATCATCCTCTTCGGCGGCATAGGGCAGACCGCCGGGGGTGGAGTTCATGTTGAGGTACAGCTTATAGCCCGGGGTCCGACAGTTGCCAGTAGCCAAAGTCAGGCTGTATGCATCGGTCAGAGCCAAACGCAAGGGCTGACCATAGTCCGGGGCCGTGCGCATGATGCGCTGACTGCTGGCCGGGTTGGTGGCGGGGATAACCGACCAGGCCCGCAGGCCGTCATCCTCGCTGGCGAGGGCCACGAGTTTGACTTGACTCCCGGTGGTCACACTCAGCACATCGAATGGCAGGGCCAAGTCGGTGTAGAGCGCGTCA
This sequence comes from uncultured Anaerolineales bacterium, assembly GCA_964443795.1. GTDB lineage: Bacteria > Chloroflexota > Anaerolineae > Anaerolineales > UBA6663 > DATDRS01. The sequence continues at coordinate 3,446 of CAYUFY010000362.1, forward strand.
CCCTCAGCGCTGAAGTTATAGCGCACGGTATTGCTGAGCGGCTCAGCCACCCAGGCGTTGGTGTTGTTATCCCAGCGTAACCAGTGAACGGTGGTGTTGTTCTCCACCCACAGCCCATAGTCGGCGTTCAGGCGGTCGAGGGTGGGCCAGTTGGGGAGGGTCGGGTCTACCGCATTCGTCCACAAGGCGACGGGCAACATCATGAGCGTGCTGGGATTGGTGGTCGAGTAGGGGTTATAGGCCACATTGCCGCCGCGCCGGAGGTAGGTGTTGTCCAACAGCGTGGGCATTTGGTCAGGGATGGTGTCGAAGTACATGAACAGGTCGCCATCGCGATTCCAGTCCGCGCCGGACCACGTTAACCGTAGAGTTTGCGTATCCCACGTGGCGTAGAGCTTTTGGGCCGCCGCGAGCGCCGCCCCCGAGAGCGCGTGCAAGGGGATGCGTTGGTCTTGTCCCAGATAACTACAGGCATTATCCATCCACTGCCGATAGGGCGTGCCCTGATACGGCCCGGCGGGTTCGGCCATGCCGATGTAATCGGGCGCGGTGGGTTCATCCACATACACCGGCCCAAAGGTCTGCGTGGCTTCGTTCCCATAGTTGTCGGCGGTGACAAAGTGGAAGTACACGGCTTGCCCATCGCTGGGCAGAGTCACCGGGCCGGGTTGGGCAAAGTCGTAGAATGGCACTGGCGCTAGGGTTGCGAGGGTAAAGGTCGGGCCAAAGGAGTAGCCAAACCATGAGTTAGCCACGCCGCTGTTATCGGTGGGGGTCACGACAGTGAAGGTATAAATCAGCGAAGCGGTGGATTGCGTAATGGAGAGGCCCGCCGCCACCGGTTGCCCCTCAATCAGGAAGTTGGGTTGCGCGCGCGGCGCGACCACATCCACCAACACGGAGGCCGTGACGCTGACCACGCGGCCTGCCACATCCGTCACGGTGACCGTGACCGGATACGTCACCCCATCCGGCAGGTTCTCGGAGTCCACCGTCCACTCCGCGCTCCAGCGGCCGGCTTGCGCCACACCGGTCAACGTCGTCTCGCCCACTGCCAGTGTGAGGGCGCTGACCCCGGCAGTTTCCGTAATCGGGCCACTAAACAGGATGGCCGGCGAGGCATAGGCGGTTTGCGTCAACACGGTTGCCCCAAAGGCAAGGTCCGGGGCCGTGAGGTCGAGCGTAATGGTCACTGGCTCGGCGCTGACGGTGGTCGTGGCCCAATTACTGGCCTCGGCGCTAATGAGGTGGGCGCCTTCGCCCGCCGGGACCCACGTGGGGCTAAAGGTCGTCGTGGTGAGCAGGCCGTTGGCATAGGTGGCCGTATAGATGGGCGTGCTGTCCACCGTGACGGTGAGGTCTTTGAGGAAGTCAATCGCCTCAGCGCTCCCTTCGAGGCTGATAGGCGTGGTGGTGGTGAGCACCGTGCCGAGCGTGGGCGTGATGACCACCACGCTGACCGCGCTCGCGGCTTCCTGACTGGGAGCCGATAGCGCGGGGCTAGAGGGCGTGGTCGGGACCGTGCAATTGCCGACCAAGTCACAGACGGTCAGTGACGTTGAGACTGGGGGGACGAAACCTGAATTAGTCTGGGTGCAAGACACAATGACTTCAAAGGCCCGAGGTGGGGCCCCCGCGCCCTGGGCCCAGGCCCCATTGAAGTTACGGGTGCTTTCCACAACCAACCCACCATTACACGACCTCGAACTCGAGATACCGGGCAAGCTGAGGTTGAAGTCCTGGATAGTGAAGCGGTCAATGCGTCGTTGGTAGACGAACAATCCGACAGAACCGAAAGAAGTGCTCGTAGAGCCGCTGACGCGGGGCGCGAGCGAGTCCACGAGGCCTGTCCATTGTCCGTTGCCCAGGTTAGTCAAATCAGTCAGACCATTGAAATCCTTGCCCCGCGTGTCGAGACGATACAAGCCCTCCAGTCCGGCGGGAGGGGTGAGG
>CAYUFY010000363.1:0-5394 GCA_964443795.1 uncultured Anaerolineales bacterium
GGGGGGTGGGGGACGGGGGGCGGCGAACGGGGGTGGCGCCGATCAGGCGGCCATGGTGGGGGGTGGGCAGGGCGTGGGCGGCGTCTTCGATGATGGTCAGAGCGTGCCGGGCGGCCAGGGTGTGGAGCGCGTCCAGGTCGGCGGCCAACCCGCCGAGGTGCACGGGGAGGATGGCGCGGGTGCGCGGGGTAACGGCGGCCTCGATTTGGTTCACATCCAGGTTCAGGGTGGCGGGGTCCACATCCACCAGCACGGGCCGGGCGTTGAAGTAGCGCACGACCTCGGCGGTGGCCGCGAAGGTGAGCGGGGTGGTGATCACTTCGTCGCCGGCCTGCACCTGAATGGCCTCCAGCGCCAGGTGCATGGCCGCCGTGCACGAATTGACCGCGATGGCGTGTTTGGCTCCCACATAGGCCGCGAACGCCTGCTCAAATTGTTTGGTCTTGGGGCCGGTGGTGAGCCAGCCCGAGCGGATGGTATCGGCGACTTCGGCGATTTCGGTCTCGTCGGTGTCGGGGAGGGCGAAGGGGAGGAAGGTAGGGCGAGGCATGGTGTCTCTAAACCTGACAGGTCTTGAAGACCTGGCAGGTTTTTTATGGGCGAATGGCGACCAGATAATGCGAGTTGAAAAGGGTGAGTTTTTCCAGGAGGAGCGCCAGCGTCCATGAAACGGGCACAACAGCGCGGGCCAGCGGCGGGGCCAGGGTAATGCGGTGAAAGTCAAAACGGCACTGAGGAAACAACTGCCGAATCTCGGCGGGCCGGATGCCGCGCGTCTGAGGATTGGTGGGGTTGAGCCAGAAGTCGTACCACAAGATAAGCCCGCCGGGGCGCAATACGCGGAGCATCTCGCGGGCGAGGTTGGCTTTGATGGTGGCGTCGAGGACGGAAGAAAAGACCGTGAATTGCAACAGGATGTCAAAAGTTGAAGCCCTATACGGCAAATACTGTCCGTCAGCACAGAGGAGTGGGAGTTGAGGCAAATGAGCGTGGGTACTAACCAGGCGATCCTGGAGCAGATCAACCCCATGCAAGTTGTGCGCAAGAGCCCCACACCCGAGACATTCGAATAAAACACTCCCATACCCGCTTCCAATTTCCAATATACGGTTGGCTTCTAAAGATTCAAAACCATGCGCATGGAGCAACCGGAGGATAAGGCGTTGGCGTTGTTGGGTAATAAATAAATGTGCCGGATTAAACAAGGAATACCGATTACTAGCGATTAAACGCCGTTCGCGATCAGCATATTCGGCGCGCAGGCGCGCCAGATCAGTCACTTCGGGCATGGAGGGTTTCCCAGTTGGGGGTGCGGCCATGCGTATCCCCCCAGCGATTCGAAAATTTCACCAGACCAACTAGAAAGCCCAGCCCATAACTAAAATGCAAAATGGCAAAAGCCAGGGGGAGTAATGGAAAATTCCGCCAGTCGGCGCGCGCGGCCGTCCAGAGTGAGGCGGCTAAATTCGCCACGCCATACAGGGCCAGCACAAATCCCAAAAGCCAGGCGGTAGGCGGATAAACTAGCGCGCCCAAAGCCAACCCTAACACGCAGGCCACCAAACCAAGCGGTATAAATTGCCGGGGCTGCATTTGGCGCGGGTGTTTTTGCATGACCCGGACTTTCCAAAAGCCGTATTGAAAATATTGCCGCCACAAGCCAGCAAACGTGGCGCGAGGAGTGTACCGGGACTGAATAGAGGGGCAGAGTAAAATGCGCCCGCCCTGTTCGCGCAGACGATAGTTGAACTCATCATCCTGGTTGCGCACTAATTCTTCGTCAAAGCCACCCAACCGCTCAAACACCTCGCGCCGCCAGGCCCCCATGTAAACCGTGTCAACCCATTCTTCTTGTTCAGAATAATGAAAGCGTGCGCCACCAACGCCAAAGGGCGTGCTGGTCGCCAGTGCAATAGCTTGCCTAACCGCGCCCGCGTCCGCGCCGACCGCGTTCATCCGCCCTCCCACATTATCCGCTCCACTGCGTTGCAAGGCCGCAACACACTGCCGCACATAGTCTGGCGCAATTTCGGTATGCCCATCCACCCGGATAATGATTGCGCCACTTGCACGAGCCAACGCCACATTAAAACCAGTTGGAACAATATGCCCCGGGTTATCTACCAATTGCAAATTGGGATGCTGGGCTTGCCGGGCTTGAATAAATGCCCGGGTGTCGTCGGTGGACAAACCATCGACCACAAGGATCTCTAAATTTTCGGCGGGATAATCCTGCGCCAGCAACGCGCCCAGGCTCTGGTGAATGAAATCCGCTTCGTTGCGAACGGGCATAATGACCGAGACAGAGGGAACAAGCGGATTGGTCATGGGGTAGCCTGCAACCGGCGCTCCAACTCCTTAGCGCGTTCCAATGCGCCCGCAAACTGCGAGAGGCGATAATAGCTTATCGCGGTTTCAAGTTCGCCTAATTTCTCGGCAGTTAGCCCGGCTCGCCAACACCCATTTGAGCCTGGGTCGCGGTTGTAACAGGATTGCAAGTACGCCTCAATGGCCGCATGCGGGTCAGAGGTGGATAACAAATCGCCAAGTTCACGCCAACGTATGCCATCCATCGGCTTGCTCTGCAAGCCCTGCCGATAGAGAGCCACCGCGGTCTCCACATCAAACGTGCTGTAGACCTGCGCTTCCACAAATAGGGCCTCGACCTTCCCCGGCTGATCGGTTCCGGCCCAGTCAGAAATGAGCATCAAGGCAACCATTTGGTCGGGGGTACGGGGCGGCAGAGCGCTGAGGAGGACACCTAATTTGCGCCACGCCATTAAGTTTTCAGGGTCTTTTTTGAGACCTTCAATATATAAATGGGCGGCCTCAACCGGCTTAGTCGGCGTTTGAGCATCAGCCAACCAGAACCAACTCAGAGACCGGGCCGGATAGCGAGCCACAGCCTGATTAGCCAAGCGGGCATCTTCCGGCGCAATCGCTGTGAGGAGGGGCAAATAGGCCTCGGAACAAATTATGAGTTCGGACCAAGATTGTTCACGCTCAGGCTCCCAATCCAACCGGTCAGCTACCAGGCCGGTCAACCAATACCCGGGACAGGATGCCGCTTGTTCTCCGGTCAGGGTCGCAAATAATTGCGGCCAGCGCCCCGGGTCAGCCGCCAGCCCCACCGCCACCGCCCGCGCCCGTGTGGATCTAACAACCGAGGCGTATAACCGAGGCGCGCCTGCCCCCAATAAGATGATGGCCATAATCAATTGGGGTAAATATTTCGCCCGTAGCATACGCCAGTCTAGATTTGATCCAGCACAACATCAATTAACGGCTTGATCATCACGCAATTTTGATCAACCCCGGGACGGGTCGGTTGCCATCCCAGGCCCCTATAAAAGCTCACCGCTCTATTATTTGTTCCAGCCACGGTCAGGTGCATTGCGGAATAGCCAGCTTGCCGGGCCAGCGCCTCGGCCGCCTGCATGAGCGCGGCGCCAACCCCTTGACCTTGCCATTCGGGTTGGGTGGCAATGGCTAAAATTCCAAAAGAAGTTTTTGAGAGCGCTGGCCCGGGGGCTGGCGGCCCGGGGCGGCTAGGGAGTCGGTTCCCTAAAAGCAAGCGCAGAGCCAAAAACATGCGCTGACGGACTTCGGGAGCGAAGAATACCCGGGGGTGCGTGAGGCTCAAACCGATCAGCATCAACCAATTGCCCCGCAGAAACCCCGATAATGCGCCGCGAAAGCGCCCCCCCACGCAAAAGCCGACGAGTTGCTGATGGAGGCGCGCGCCAAGCACCAGGCTGTCATGGGGACCGGTCATCTGCCATGCATAGTAACGGCGCACGGCATCTGGCCCCAGCTGGCTGAGGGCGCTGTCGGGAAAAGCGCACCGATGGATGGCGGCGATCGCAGATAAATGGGCGGTGGTTAATTGGCTGACCTCCACTGAGTTAGCCAAAGGAGGGGTCATACAGGTGAATCCAGTTTCGAGATGACCGCGCGAAACTTGCCATTGGCCGTGCGGGGGAGCGCCTCCACGCGTTCAAAGATCAGTTCGATATTACCAACTCTTTCCCGAAGTTGCCGGGCGATTGAGTCAAGATGGTGCTGGGCAAAGCCAGTCGCGGGAATATACCGGATGCGTAAACGGTCAAGCTTTTCCTGAATGATCTGAGCCTCGCGGATTGGCAAATCTGCTTTGAAAATCGGGTCTAAGCGTCCAATCCGGCGGCCATCCGGTGTCAGTATCACGTCATCCAAGCGCCCTTCGATTTGGCGCAAGATGGGTAACCCCCGCCCACAGGAACACCGGCCCGCGTCGGGGGCGAGTTCCCCGAGGTCCCCAACCTCATAGCGGATGAGGGGCATGGCGAAATTTAGTAGCCCAGTGCAGACGATGCGACCAGTAACGCCAGCCGGCACGGGGGTATCGGCCTGTTCCGCAAGGATTTCAGTCCAGCCAACCTCGGGCCAAAGATGTAAATGGCCGGAGGCACACTCACTAGCGGCGCAGACGTTCTCGGACAGGCCGTAAGTGTCGTAGACCGGGCAGGCAAAAGCGCGGGCAATGGTTTCACGTTGGTGCAGATACAGTGGCTCGGCATTGCTCAGCACTGCCTTGAGAGGCAGAGGCGGCAGGTTCTGCTCCAACGCCAACTGGGCCAGGGAGTAGAGCGATGAAGCATAGCCCAGCAGATAGACCAAGCGGTGACGGCGAATGGCTTCAAGATAGGCCGGAATATTACCCGGCGCAAGATGATAGGAGGAGAAATAAACCTGGTTAAGACCGGCGTTCCAGACCCAAAAAGGCGGCCGGGATTGCTGATAGGGGGTCACCAGTTGCCCACCAAAAATTCCCCAGCGGTCATGGCGAGACAAACCATACCAACCACGCCAGCGCGCTTCAAAAAGCACGTACCACTGCCGAACCGCCTTGACGCTCAGCCACAAAGTGAGCGGTTTGCCCGTGGTGCCGCTGGTATGCTCGGGGACGGTAAGCCGCCGATTGACGCCATCGGCTACAAATGCGGATAGGTTGTCACGCAGGGCGTCTTTGGAAAGCACCGGCCAGTTTTCGAGCACGTCCCACGCCGCGCGGTTGCCGTGGCGGCGGCGGGTTTGCCAATGCTGGCGATAATACGGCACATGGACCGCGGCATGATTAAGCATTTCGGCTAGTTGAATACTTTGCCAGCTTTGCCACTGCTCAACGCTCCAGGTTTCGCGGGCGAGGGCTTCTTGCATAAGGCGGTTAGTTTGCGGGCCATAGCGCGTAAAACCCAACTGTACCCCCCGAACGCTGGCGACAATCACGCGCAAGCGATAGGGTAGGGTGTGATAGATCTGCAACAAGTCAGGCATGCGCTAATTTGTAGAAAAGCAAAGTAACTGCTCAGGCCAAACAGCGTAATGGGTTGTCAAAATCAACAAAGTCTGTGA
>CAYUFY010000364.1:0-5377 GCA_964443795.1 uncultured Anaerolineales bacterium
CCCCGCACGCCACGCTATGCGGGGAAGAAATAGAATTAGTCGGAGTCTATGGTCTCAGACCTGCCCCTACGATTGGTCGGAACGCAAAAACAGCGCAGGGATAATCGCCACCGCCCCCACGGCCAGCGCAATCCACGCCATTTCGGTGGTCACGCGGGTGATGGCTTGCACGGCGGCCTCGGCCAGCCGCGCAAAGTCGGAGAGCGGCACGCCTTGCAAAAGTTCGGCGCTGATTTCGGGCGCGCGCCGCAAGCCATAGGCCGTGAGCGTACTCACGCTGATGCTCATGCCGATGAGCCGCAGGATGATGACCACGGCGGCGGCGATGCCCCGTTCGGAATCGCCCACGCCATTGATGACCGCTGTGCCGATGGGCGCGATGGTCAGCCCCACGCCGATGCCCGCCGCGATGAGGCCCGCGCCCATGCGGATTGCGCCACCCACAGCCTCGGGCGTGCCCCCGACGGTGAACAATGTGACCGCCTGCGTGGCCATCACCGCCTCCCACTGAGTCATCAATCCAAAACCAATCAGCGCGATGAGCAGGCCCAGCACAGCCGTGGGGCGATAGCCGAGTCGGTCGGTGAGCCAGCCGCCGGGGAGCGCGGCCAACGCGAGGGGCACAGTAAACGCCGAAAGCAAATAGCCGCTCACCAGCGCGCCCTCCCCGCTATCTTTAGCGCCAGCTACATTGATAAACAGCGGCACACTCACCAGGCCGACCATGAGGCAAAAGCCCACCAGCAAGTTAAGCACGCTCGCCGCCGAGATGTTGCGATTGGCGAAGAGTCGCAAGTTGAGCAAAGGTTGAGGCGTGCGGCGCTCGTGCCACACGAACAGACCAAACGCCACGAGGCCGAGGGCCAACGCGAGGGGCGCGTACCACGCTTGGGCCGACGTGGCCGCGCGGGCGGAGTCGGCTTCCCCCGCGCCCAGCCCGAGGTTGAGGCCCGTGAGGGCCAGGGCAATCCACAGGGCACCGACCCAATCGAGGGAAGCCGGGGCGCGGGTTTCTTCCAAGTCTTTCAAGATCCACGCGGTGAGCGCAAACATGATGACGATGAGGGGTAGGTTAATCCAGAAGAGGAACGGCCACGCGAAGAACTGCACCATGATGCCGCCGTAGAGGTGGCCGAGCACCCAGCCCGCCGTATCCACCGCGCCGACGAGACCCAGCGGCAGGGCGCGGCGCGCGGGCGGGTAGAGGTCGGCGACGAGGGCCATGCTCACCGGCACCATCGCGCCCGCGCCGAAGGCTTGCACCACGCGCCCGAAGATGAGCGCATAGAGCGCCATGAGACTGCGGTCAGGCCGCCCGCCAACGATAAGCCGTGCCACGCGATAAGCGATTTGCGCGGGCCACCCCGGCGAGGCCGCGACCCACCATGACCCAATGAAGAAGATGACGAGGCAGATGAGGTAGACGCGCCGCCGCCCCCATAGGTCGGAGACCCGGCCCATAAAGGTCATGCTCACCGCGTAGGCCAGCAAATAACCGCTCACCGCCCACGCCGCATCGTCGAGGCCGGTTTGCAGGGGTACGTTGAGGTCGGCGACGACGGCGGGCAGGACCGCCGAGATGATGGTCAGGTCAAGCGCGCCGATGAAGACCGGGAGACAGACGGCGGCGAGGATGAGGCCGGGGCGAGGCATGAGGTGAAAGAGGAAAAATTTAACCGCAGATTACACCGATTACGCGGATGCTGATTTTAGAAAGCAAAGGAAATCCGCAAAAATCGGCGTGACCTGCGGTTCAAGAATTCTTGGTGCGAAGCCAACAGGCGTTATGGCGCTTTAATCTCCACGGGCTCGTTCACGCTGAACATATCAATCAACCAGCCATTATTCTCCGGCTCGGTGATGTGAACACGGACGAGATTGGAAGTGGCCTTGTCAATCCACACATCCACCGGGTAAAGCGTGCCTTCGGTCAACGCGCCCGCTGTGAGGGAGGCCAGAACTTTTCCATCGGCCTCGCCGCTGAAGTGATAGGTATCTACATCTTCTATCTTTTCCTCACCGACCAGCTTGGGATTTTGAATGCCACCCTTGAACACGGCCGGGATGCCCTCGGCTTGGAAGAGGGCCGCGCCATTGAAGGCCACATCAGCCGGCATGGCCTGGAATTGCTTGGTGAGCGGATTGGAAACGAAGTTGCCTTCGGGCAACCAACGCGCCTCGATTTCAACAACGTTGCCGAGTAAATCCACTTTGACCTTCGCGCTCACCCGGTCGGGGGCCTGATATTGCCCGGTGGCCTCGGTGAATTTGAGATTGGTCTTGGCATCGAGGACGGCGGCTGGCCCCTCGCGGGTGAGGGCGAATTGGGCGCTTTTCAGCGCCAGCACCGCGTCACCAGCCTTGACCAGCATCTCGGCGGGGGTGGGCGTGGGCGGCGGGCCACCACTACACGCGGCGAGGCTGAGCGCTACCAACAACAAGATAAAGGGAAAGTTTTTCATGACCTATACTCCTAATATTTTTGAACCTGATCAAGTTTAGTCCCAACTTTGGGGATGTCAAATGAGAGCGAGTAGTTTGTTGGATTCGCCCCGCCGGGCTAAACTACAGCCAGATCAGCAGAGGGGGCGGCCAACGCGCCCCGCAACCGCGTTTCCAGTTCAGATTGAGAATGACTGAGTCAGGTGTCAACCCGATGAGCCCAAACTTTGAAGACACAACGCCCGTACGCGAAGCGCATCGGTTTGATACCGGGCGCCTGGCTGAATATATGCGGCAACATATCGCCAATTTTGTTGGCCCGCTGGAAGTCGAACAGTTCAAAGGCGGGCAATCCAATCCCACATTTCTGGTGCGCGCGGACGGGCGGCAGTATGTCATGCGCCGCAAACCGCCCGGCAAATTACTGCCGTCTGCACATGCGGTTGAGCGCGAGTATCGGGTCATTACCGCGCTGGCCGGGACTAACGTGCCGGTGGCCAAAACGCACGCCCTATGCACGGACGAAGCGGTGATCGGTTCGGCGTTCTATATTATGGATTACATCGAGGGCCGCATCTTTTGGGATCCAACCCTGCCGGGGATGAGGCCACCCGAACGCGCGGCGATTTTCGATGAGCTGAACCGGGTGATCGCCGAACTGCATCAGGTTGACTATCAAACCCTCGGCCTGAGCGATTACGGCAAACCGGGCAGTTACTTTGCCCGCCAAATTGATCGCTGGACACGGCAATATCGCGCCTCGGAAACAGAAACGATTGAGGCCATGGAGCAACTCATGGCCTGGTTGCCGGAGCACATCCCGGCGGAGGCGGATACCCGCATCGTGCATGGCGATTTCCGCATGGACAACTTAATTTTTCACCCCACCGAGCCGCGCATTTTAGCGGTGCTCGATTGGGAGCTGGCCACGTTGGGCCACCCGCTCTCCGACTTCGCCAATCTGTGCATGGCGTGGCGGCTGACGCCGGGGCTATTTCGCGGCTTGGCCGGGGTAGACCTGCCAGCGCTGGGCATTCCCCCCGAAGCCGAGTTCGTGCGCGCCTATGGCCAACGGGTTGGGCGCGCGGCGATCCCGGTCGCGGAATGGGAATATTACATGGCGTTCAATATGTTCCGGCTGGTGGCCATTCTGCAGGGAGTGCTGGCCCGGGCACTGCAAGGCAACGCCTCGAATGAAGAGGCGTTAGCGGCCGGCCAACGCGCGCGACCACTCAGCGAGGCGGCCTGGCAACAGGTCGAAAGAATCAGGCAGGGCCAATAGGAGAGCGGACAATGGACTTTACTTATTCAGAACGGACTAAAGCACTACAGGCCAGGCTAAACGCGTTCATGGCCGACCACATTTACCCCAGCGAGGCCCGGTTCACGACCGAGGTGGAAGCCAACCGGCGGGCGGGCAATCCCTGGCGGGCCACGGTAGTGATGGAGGAGCTCAAGGACAAAGCCCGGGCGCAAAATCTCTGGAATCTATTTCTGCCGGAGTCAGACTACGGAGCGGGCCTCACCAATCTGGAGTATGCGCCCTTGTGCGAGATCATGGGCCGTTCGCCAATCGCCCCCGAAGCTTTCAACTGTAGCGCCCCTGACACCGGAAATATGGAAGTGTTGGTGCGCTATGGCTCGCCGGAGCAAAAGGAACAATGGTTGCGGCCTTTGTTGAACGGCGAAATCCGTTCGGCGTATGCCATGACCGAGCCGGGCTCGGCTTCTTCGGACGCGACCAATATTCAAGCGCGCATCGTTCAGGATGGTGAGCACTACATCATCCAGGGGCGCAAGTGGTGGGCGTCGGGGGCCAACGACCCCCGGTGCCAGGTGCTCATCTTCATGGGCAAGACCGACCCCGACAACCCGGATCGGCACAAACAACAATCCATGCTTCTGATCCCAATGAACTCCCGCGGGGTCACAGTGGAGCGCCACTTGCCCGTGTTCGGCTATGACGAAGCGCCCCATGGTCATGCGGAGTTGATGTTTGAGGCGGTGCGGGTGCCGCGCGCGAATCTCCTGTTGGGTGAAGGCCGGGGATTCGAGATTGCCCAAGGCCGGTTGGGGCCGGGGCGAATTCACCATTGTATGCGCCTGATTGGCATGGCCGAGCGGGCCTTGGAAAAGATGTGCCGACGCACGCTCACGCGAGTGACCTTTGGACGCCCAATCGCCGAGCAGACGGTGACCCTGGAGCGGATTGCCAATGCCCGCATTCTCATTGATCAAGCGCGCCTGCTGGTGCTCAATGCGGCGTCTATGATGGACACCGTGGGCAACAAGGCGGCGGCCAAGGAAATCGCCATGATTAAAGTCGCCGCGCCGCAAATGGCGTGTCAGGTGATTGATTGGGCCATCCAGGCCCACGGGGGCGCGGGCGTCTGCGACGATTTTGGGCTGGCCGCGGCGTACGCCCATGCCCGCACGTTGCGCCTGGCGGATGGCCCGGATGAGGTGCATCGCAACCACATTGGCAAGTTGGAATTGCGGCGCTATAAGACTTAAACACACACCTTACGCAGATGCGCGTGTCTTTGAGATTGTTACTCCGAGTAATCCATACGGCGGGGCCGTTTGCCTTGCGGCAGAAACGGTCGTGGTCACAAAGTAAGTGATGGTGCGCTAGACCTGTCAGGTGGGCGCATTTGGCACTCGAAAAAAACAGCATTTTGCGGCGCCCACCTGACAGGTCTTTCAAATTCATCACTACCGCAGAAACATAGTCGCCGTGTGGTTTTGGATTTCAGACTCCAGCTAATCCGCTCCCACGCGGGGATGTGGCCCCGGCGCGTTTGGCGGCCTCCCGCGCGGGAGGCCGGGGATGCGCGGGCGCGGATTAGTTTTGAATCTCATCTGCATCACGGGTAGCGATTCCTCGGCGCAAAAGGCGCGCCTCGGAATAACACTGCGTAAGGCGAGTTAAACA
>CAYUFY010000365.1:0-5366 GCA_964443795.1 uncultured Anaerolineales bacterium
CCCACTATCGGCAAACCTTAGTCAGCTTTGTTCCGAACCGCATTTGAGATGCTTGGCCTCTGCGGGTTTAGGAACTCCCCGCCTGGCGGGGCTTTCTCCCTGTGGTAGAATCTTTATAGATATTTATGTGTACTACCATAACTCCCAGGGAGGTGTCTCCATGACAGCTCATCGCCCGCGCGACACAGGGGAGCGTTATACGTTTATCGAAGTTTTTCTCTCCGGCGCCGCCGCCCCCCGCACCAATTGGCGGGTCGGTCGCCCCACGCGTCTCTGGCAACCTCCCACTGACGTTTATGAAACCGAAGACGCCATCATCGTCCAGGTCGAAATCGCTGGCGTGCAATCCGCTGACTTCCGCATCGAACTCTTTGACCACATTTTGAGCATCAGCGGGACACGGGCGGACCCTAACTCCGAGCAACGCGCGTTCTATCAAATGGAATTGCGTTTCGGCGACTTTCGTACCGAGGCCGAAATTCCGGTGCCGGTGGATAAGGACCGACTCGGCGCGGAGTATGGCGATGGCTTTCTCCGCGTGACTTTGCCCAAATTACCCCCGACGGCTTCTCCCCTGACTGAATAATTGACACCATAAATGACTGCGACCCGCTGGACGACTCACGAGATTACCCCGGCTCTGTCCGATGAGTTTGAGATGGACTGGCCGAACTACGCCTTCATGCCCATGCCCCCCCCGGTTGAAATGGCCCGGGGCGGTGGCGCGGAAGATGAGGACGACAATACCGCCACCGCGATCCCGGACACCCTCGCCATTCTCCCGCTCCGGGGGGTGGTGGTGTACCCCACCACGGCCATTCCCCTCACGGTGGGCCAGCCCCGGTCGGTGCGGCTGGTGGATGACGCCGTCTCGGGCCAGCGCATCATTGGCCTGGTGGCTTCGAAGAACCCCGAACTTGAAAACCCCGGCCCCGATGACTTATATCGCATCGGCACCGCCGCCGCCGTCCATCGGCTGTTTCGCGCGCCCGATGGGACGATCCGCTTGTTGGTGCAAGGCCTGGCGCGTTTCCGCTTGGGCGAGTTTGTGGCTGATGAGCCGTACCTCAAAGCCCGCATCGAACCCTTGCCCGAAATTGTGGAAGGCGGCCTCGAGACCGAGGCGCTCATACGAAACGTGCGCGACCAGTTCCAGCGCGTGGCCGATCTCGTGCCGTCCATCCCGAGTGAACTGGTCAACGCCGTCCTCAACGTCGAGGATTCCAAACAACTGGCCTACACTGTCGCGACGTATCAACGCATGGATTTGGCCGACTCGCAAAACGTCCTCGAACTCGATTCGACCAATCTCAAACTCAAACGCCTGCTCACCCTGCTGGGCAAGGAAGCTGAAGTGCTCGAACTCGGGCGCAAGATTCAGACCGAGGCGCAATCCGAGATGGAGAAAGTTCAGCGCGAATACTTCCTGCGCGAGCAGATGAAGGCCATCCAGCGCGAACTCGGCGAAAACGACGAACAATCAGCCGAGGTCGAGGAGTTCCGCAAAAAAATCGAAGCCTCCGGCATGCCCGAGGAGCCGCGCAAAGAAGCCGAGCGCGAACTGGGCCGGCTACGCAAATTACCCACCGCCGCCGCCGAATACGGCGTCATCCGCACCTATCTCGATTGGCTCACCACCATCCCGTGGAACAAGCAAACCGACGATAATCTGGATGTGAAGCACGCGCGGAGTGTGCTCGACGAAGACCACTTTGGCCTTGAAGATATCAAAGAGCGCATCCTCGAATTTCTCGCTGTCCGCAAACTGCGCACTGAACGCAAGACCGAGCACACCAACGCCGCCGTGGATCACATCCGGCGCGAGCGCGAGGGCGTGATCCTGTGTTTCGTCGGGCCACCCGGCGTGGGCAAGACCTCGCTCGGCCAATCCATCGCGCGCGCGTTGGGGCGCAAGTTCCTCCGTATGTCGTTGGGCGGCATGCGCGATGAGGCGGAAATTCGCGGGCATCGGCGCACTTACATTGGCGCGCTCCCCGGGCGGGTGGTGCAGGGCTTGCGGCGCGTCGAGACCAAGAACCCGGTGTTCATGTTGGATGAGGTGGATAAACTGGGCGCTGATTTCCGGGGCGACCCGGCCTCGGCCCTGTTGGAAGTGCTGGACCCCGAACAGAATCGCGAGTTCCGCGACCACTACCTTGATGTGCCGTTGGATTTGTCGCAGGTGATGTTCATTACCACCGCCAACCAACTCGAACCCATCCCCGGCCCCCTCCGCGACCGGATGGAGATTTTGCAACTCTCGAGTTACACCGAGAACGAAAAAGTCGCCATTGCTGAAGGCTACCTTATCCCGCGCCAAATCAAGGAAAACGGTCTCAAAACGGAAGAGATTTCGTTCACCCCTGAAGCCATCCAAGCCACCATCCGCAGTCACACGCGAGAAGCGGGCGTCCGCAACTTGGAACGGCAAATCGGCGCGGCTTGTCGCAAAGTGGTCACGCGCCTGGCCGAGGGCAAACTGACCAGCGCCCAGATTGATAAAGACGCCGTAACCGACTATCTGGGCAAGCCCGAATTCTATTATATGGAAGAGATCGCCGAACGCACCTCCATCCCCGGGGTGGCCACCGCGCTGGCGTATACCCCCGTCGGGGGCGATGTGATGTTCGTCGAGGCTACGCAAATGCCCGGGTCCAAAGGTTTCCAAATCACCGGGCAACTCGGCGAGGTCATGCAAGAGTCCGCGTGGGCCGCGCTCTCCTATCTTCGCGCCAACGCCAAATCCCTGGGCCTGCCCGAAGATTTTTTCGCCAAGCACGATATCCATTTGCATGTGCCAGCGGGGGCCACGCCCAAAGATGGCCCCAGCGCCGGGGTGACTATCGCGACCGCGCTGGCCTCGCTCATCTCGGGCCGCCCGGTGCGCTCGGATGTGGGCATGACCGGTGAGATTACCTTGCGCGGCCAAGTGTTGCCCATTGGTGGACTCAAAGAAAAAGTCCTGGCCGCGCACCGAGCGGGTCTTAAGATGGTGATCATGCCCAAGCGTAATGAAAAAGACTTGGACGACGTGCCGAACGAAATCCGGCAGACCATGCGCTTTGTCTACGCCGAGCGAGTGGAAGATGTGTTGAACGCCGCCCTGGAAGCGCCCCGCAAAAATGGTAAACGGAGCCCCAGCCCTAAAAAGACAGCCCGGAAGTGAACCGTATCCGAAGCGGCCAGTTTTCGGTTTAGAGAGTTAAACCCATGCTCTCAAAGGAACCTACTCGTGACTAAAAAAGTGATGATTGTTGACGACGACCGCACCATGAACACCCTCCTACAAACGCTGTTGGAGTTGGACGGATTCAATGTCGTCCTTGCGCCTCGGGCCGAACTGGTTTTTCCCACCGCCACTGCCGAAAAACCGGATGTGATTTTGATGGATATTCACATCGGCGATGCCGATGGTCTCGAAATTCTCAAGCAGATTCGCCAGCACCCGGACTTGAGCCGGATGCCGGTCGTCATGTCCTCGGGCATGGATCTGGAAGATCAATGCACCGCCGCCGGGGCGAATGCCTTTGTCCTAAAGCCTTACCCGCCTGAGCAGTTGAGTGCGACTCTCAAGAAAGTAACCTCGTGACCCGTCCCTCTCGTAAACACCGCGCCACCAATCTCGCGTGGCGCACCATGGATTTACACCTCCATACCCCCGCCTCCAGCGATTATCAAGAACCGCACGCCACCTATCTCGACCTGCTCCTCAAAGCCGAAGCGCGCGGCCTCGACCTCATTGCCTTCACCGACCATAATACCGTGGCCGGCTATCGGCGCATGAAGGAGGAGATCGCGCAACTCGAACTGCTCGAACGTCTGCAACGCCTCATCCCCGCCGAAAAAACGCGCCTCAGCGAATATCGGCGACTACTGAGCAAAATCCTCGTCCTGCCCGGCTTCGAATTCACCGCCACCTTCGGCTTTCACATCCTGGGGTTGTTCGCCCCCGCCACCCCGGTACGCGAACTCGAACACCTCCTGCTGTCCCTGCGCGTCCCCAATGACCAACTCGATCTCGGCTCGGCCACCGTTGGCGCGACCTCCGATGTGCTCATCGCCTACCGCGCCATCCGCGAAGCCGGGGGCCTCGCTATCGCCGCGCACGCCAACTCCTCCAACGGCGTGGCCATGCGCGGCTTCAACTTCGGCGGGCAGACCAAGATCGCCTACACGCAGGATAGCCAGCTCCACGCCCTCGAAGTCACTGACTTAGATCAGAAAAGTCGCCGCTCCACCGCCGCCTTCTTCAACGGCTCCAAACCCGAATACCCGCGTCGCATGCATTGCATCCAAGGGTCAGACGCGCACCGCCTCACCCGCGATGCCAAAAACCCCGGCATTGGCGACCGGGCCACCGACGTGCGCCTAGCCGACCTCACGTTTGAGAGCCTCAAAGAACTGTTTGAGTCCAACGACTTCACGCGCACCCGCCCGCACACCGGCAAGGCTCAGCCCGAATTTGATCATGTCCAACAAGCGCGCGAAGAAGGCGCGAACATCATTCAGGATTTTCACCCCACCGTGTCGGCGCGCGGCACCAAACTCCAGGCGGTCATCGCCGATGTGTGCGCATTTGCCAACACCAACGGCGGCACGCTCTACCTGGGCGTCAGCGCCGACCCGCACGAAAAACCGCTGGGGGTAGACACCCCCGTGCAAGTGATCACCGAAATTCACTCGGCCCTCGACCGGCTCATCAGCCCGCATCTCGACTGTAGCGTTGACACCCTCGAAACCAAAAGCAAAACCGTCATTCGCATCCTGGTCCCGCGCGGCGATGACCCGCCCTACGCCATCGAAGACAACAAAATCTACGTCCGGCAGGAAGCCGAAACCTCCCTCGCCGTCCGCGATGAAATTGTCCAGCTCGTTCTGCGCGGCAAACAACTGGTGGGTGATGGGCGTGACCCCGTTGTGGAATCTCGGCCCGCCGATTTTACCGCTCCCCTTGCTTCTCCCATCCCCCAACCCCGGCCCAGCGGGACGCCTGAACCCCACGCCCTGACCCCGCCGCGCACCGGCGTCGAAATCGTCACCGCCGAAGAACGCGACGGCATTTATTACTACACCTTGCGCGACCTGCGCAACGGCAACGCCGTCAAAAACGTCACCCGCGCCTCCGCCCGTAAACTTTGGCACTACGCCATCACCCAGCACGAAACCGAATCGCTCAAACCCGATGCGGCCACCTGGCACGGTGATTTCGGCTTGTGGAAAAAACGCAAAGTGGCCGGCGTCATTCGCTACGACCTCGTCCAACGCGCGCCCGATGGCGTCTTTCATATCTACTACGGCGTCGGCGACGATGGCATTCACGGCGACTGGAAACAGGTGGTGGGCGGCGAAGAAGAGTAGAACGCTAG
>CAYUFY010000366.1:0-5352 GCA_964443795.1 uncultured Anaerolineales bacterium
ACTAAAATAATCGCGCTCACCAGCACCACCCCGGCGGCGCTTTGCGCCACCAGCGCGCGCCGCCGCTCGGTGGCCGGGTCCGGGGCCGACACCCAACTCGTCCCCGCCAGCAGGGCAAACAACCCGGCGGTCAGGGGCGACATGCGGCCAATGACAAACCCTGGCTCAGACAAAGCCGACGGCGTCAACCACCGCTCCAAGTCCAGGGGCACGTTCCACAGGCTAACCAGCGCGAATTGCGCGAGCAGGGCGCCGCTTACCAGCAACACCCCGCCGGCCAAGGCGCGCCAGAGCCACCGGGGCTGACGCGAGGCGAACTCTGCTGGCCGGGCCAGCAACACCCCGCCGAGCGCGACAAAGCACAGGGCGCTGGCCGGGGCCATGGGGATAAATCCAATGTGGAGCCGGGCTAACTGCAAAGAATTCGTCAGCCACCCCAGTAATACGCCCCCGCTAAACAGCACGGTCAACACCGCCACGCCGCGCGTGAAGCGGGGCAAAGCCCATGTCGCCCAATGTGCCCGAGTTTGTCTGTGCATATGCTAGCCTCCAACCCAAACCGATTGAGGCTTGATTATAGTCGGCTAATCACTTCCAGAATGCCTCCAAAAAACACCAAATTCCCGATGACTTTCGTCATATTCTGCCGTGCCTTCTGTCACTGCCCGCTTGAGGGGCAGAGACCTAGAATGCCCATGAGTTGTTTTGGATATTCCCCTCACGCTAGGAGTGCCTGTCATGCCCAAAATTTTCATGACGCTCGACGGCAATGAAGCCGCGGCGCGGATTGCCCACAAGTTGAACGAAGTGATTGCGATTTATCCCATCACCCCCTCCACGGCCATGGGCGAATGGGCCGACCAATGGTCGTCCGAAGATAAACCCAATCTGTGGGGCGCGGTTCCGCTGGTGGTCGAAATGCAAAGCGAAGGCGGAGCGGCCGGCGCGGTGCATGGCGCGCTGCAAACGGGCGCGCTCACCACCACCTTCACCGCCTCGCAGGGCCTCATGCTCATGCTCCCCAACATGCACAAAATTGCGGGCGAGCTGACCGCCACGGTCTTCCACATCGCGGCCCGTTCCCTGGCGGCGCAAGGCCTCTCCATCTTCGGCGACCATTCGGATGTGATGGCGGCGCGCAACACCGGCTGGGCCATGCTGGCTTCCAATTCCGTGCAAGAAGTGCAGGACTTCGCCGTCATCGCCCAGATGGCCACCCTCAAAGCCCGCGTGCCGTTCCTCCATTTCTTCGACGGCTTCCGCACCTCGCACGAAATTAACAAAATTGAACTCATCGGCGACGACGACCTGCGCCGGTTGATTGACCCCGACACCCTGCAGGCCCACCGCGCCCGCGCGTTAAGCCCGGACCGACCGGTGGTGCGCGGCACCGCGCAAAACCCCGATGTGTATTTCCAGGGGCGGGAAAGCGTGAACCCCTACTACGCCGCCGGCCCCGCGATCGTGCAAAAAGCCATGGACGACTTCGCCCTGCTCACCGGGCGCAAGTATCGCCTGTTTGAATATGTCGGCGCGCCCGATGCCGAGCGCGTGATCGTGGTTATGGGCTCGGGCGCCGAAACCACGCAAGAAACCGTCAACTATCTGGTGAACAAGGGTGAGAAGGTGGGGATGCTCAAAGTGCGTCTCTTCCGCCCCTTCGCCATCCAGGATTTTGTGAACGCCCTGCCCGCCTCCGTCCGCCACATCGCCGTGCTCGACCGGTGCAAGGAACCCGGCAGTGCTGGCGAGCCGCTGTATTTGGACGTGATCGCCGCCTTGCATGAGGCCTGGCCGGCCAACGCCCCCCTGCCGCGCGTTATCGGCGGTCGTTACGGCTTGTCCTCGAAAGAATTCACCCCCGGCATGGTCAAAGCCGTCTTCGATGAACTCAGCCAACCCCAACCCAAACGGCATTTCGTGGTCGGCATCAACGACGACGTAACCCATTTGAGCCTCACCTACGAGCACGACTTCAACATCGAATCCGATGACACCGTGCGGGCCATCTTCTTCGGCCTTGGGTCCGATGGCACCGTGGGGGCCAACAAAAACGCCATCAAAATCATCGGCGAGGCCACCGGGCCGCGCACCTATCACGCCCAGGGCTATTTCGTCCTCGATTCCAAAAAATCCGGCTCGGTCACGGTCTCGCATCTGCGCTTCGGGCCGCGCCCCATCTGCGCGCCCTATCTCATTCAATCCGCGCGCTTCGTGGCCTGCCATCAATACAGCTTCATCGAGCGCTTCGACGTTCTGCGGTATGCCGCGCCGGGCGCGGTCTTCCTGCTCAACAGCCCCTACGGGCCGGATGAGGTGTGGCCCCACCTGCCGCGCAGTGTGCAGGAAACCATCATCGCCAAAAAATTGCGCTTCTTTGTGATTGACGGTTACAAGGTGGCGCGCGAGGCCGGCATGGCTGGCAAGATCAACACGGTCATGCAGACCTGCTTCTTCGCCATGAGCGGCGTCATCCCGCAGGATGAAGCCACCACCGCCATCAAGGAAGCCATCCAGAAAACCTACGGCAAACGCGGCGGCGTCATCGTGGATAAAAATTTCGCGGCGGTGGATGCGGCGCTGGCGCATTTGTATAAAGTCATTGTGCCGCCCACCGCCACCAGCACCTTCGAACGCCCGCCCGTGGTGCCCGCGTTCGCGCCCGAGTTTGTGAAGTCGGTGACGGCGCGCATGATCGAGGGCCTCGGCGATGATTTGCCCGTGAGCGCCGTGCCAGTGGATGGCACTTATCCCAGCGGCACCGCCCAATGGGAAAAGCGCAACATCGCCACCGAAATCCCGGTCTGGGACGAGAAGATCTGCATTCAATGCGGCAAGTGCGCGTTTGTCTGCCCGCACTCGGTCATCCGCATGAAGGTGTACGACGACACCCATCTGGAGGATGCGCCACCCACTTTCAAATCCACGCCCGCGCGCTTCTTTAAAGAATTTAAGGATAAACTCTTCACCCTGCAAGTGGCGCCGGAGGATTGCACCGGCTGTAGCCTGTGCGTGGAAGTCTGCCCGGTGAAGAACAAGAAGGAAACCCGCCTCAAGGCCATCAACATGATGCCGCAGTTGCCGCTCCGCGAACCGGAACGCGCCAACTGGGATTTCTTCCTCACCCTGCCGGAAGTGGATCGGGCCACCATTCAGCCCAACTCGGTCAAGTATTCGCAACTACTCCAGCCGCTGTTTGAGTTCTCGGGCGCGTGCGCGGGGTGTGGCGAAACGCCCTATCTCAAACTCATCAGCCAGTTATTTGGCGAGCGTGCGCTCATCGCCAACGCCACCGGTTGTTCCTCCATCTACGGCGGCAACCTGCCCACCACCCCGTGGACGCACACCGCCGAGGGGCGCGGGCCCGCGTGGGCCAATTCGCTCTTCGAGGACAACGCCGAATTCGGCTACGGGATGCGGCTCGCGTTAGATCAAAAACTGGAAGCCGCGACCAACCTCCTGCGACAATTGCGGGAGGAGGTGGGGGTGGAATTAGCCGATGCGGTGCTACATGCCGAACAACTGAACGAAGCCGAAATCCGCGCCCAGCGCGAACGCGTGGAAACCCTGCAGGCCAAGCTGGCCCAATTGACCGGTGAGGCTCCCCGCCAATTGCACGCCCTCGCCGAGGCCTTTGTGAAAAAGGTCGTCTGGATTGTGGGCGGCGATGGGTGGGCCTACGACATCGGCTATGGCGGGTTGGATCATGTCCTGGCCGCCAACCGCGAAGTGAAAGTGCTCGTGCTCGACACCGAGGTCTATTCCAACACCGGTGGGCAAATGTCCAAATCCACGCCCCGCGCGGCGGTCGCCAAATTTGCGGCGGCGGGCAAGGCCCTGCCCAAGAAAGACCTGGGCTTGCTGGCGATGAGCTACGGCCACATCTATGTCGCGCGCATTGCCATGGGCGCGGATGATGACCAGGCGGTGAAAGCCATTCTGGAGGCTGAGGCTTACCCGGGTCCAGCGCTGATCCTGGCCTATGCCCACTGCATCGCGCATGGCTACGAAATGCAACAAGGCCTCGACCAGCAAAAACTGGCGGTGGCCTCAGGCCACTGGCCGCTCTATCGCTACAACCCCGAACGCGCCGCGCAGGGCGTCAATCCGCTTCAACTCGATTCGAAAGCGCCCAGCGTCGCTCTCGAAAAATACATTTACAACGAAAGCCGCTACGCCATGCTCACCCAAAGCCACCCCGAGGCAGCCAAGCGGTTGCTCGAACTGGCGCAAGCCGATGTGACAACCCGCTGGCAGGCTTACGCCGAACTGGCGGGCGTGAGCAACGGTAAAGAAAACTAACGAGGAGGCCCGCGATGCCTATTGCTTTAGATCTCACCACCCATTACCTTGGCCTGCGGCTCAAGAACCCGCTCGTGCCATCATCGAATCCCCTGACGAGGGAGCTGGCGAATTTACGCAAACTGGAAGACGCCGGTGCTTCCGCCGTGGTCTTGCATTCCTTATTCGAGGAGCAAATCAACGCCGAGGCGCAACGGCTCGACCATTATCTGACGCGTGGCAGTCACAGCCATAGCGAGGCGCTGTCCTACTTCCCGGTGGCCGCCGACTATCACTCCGGCCCGGACGAATATTTGGAACACCTCCGCAAAGCCAAACAGGCGCTGGAGATCCCGGTCATCGCCAGTCTCAACGGCGTCTCGTCCGGCGGGTGGGTCAACTATGCCCGCGATATTGAGCAAGCCGGGGCCGATGCGCTGGAAATCAACGTGTACTTTGTCCCGACTGATCTCGACCTCACCGGAAACGCGGTCGAAGACATGTACGCCGAACTGGTGGCGCAGGTGACGCGCACGGTGCGGATCCCGGTGGCGGTCAAGCTCAATCCCTTCTTTAGCTCTCTGCCTAACATGGCCCGCCGCTTGGTGCGGGTGGGCGCGCGCGGGCTGGTGCTGTTCAACCGCTTCTACCAGCCCGACCTCGACATCGAGGCGCTGGAGGTCGTGCCGCATTTGGTGCTGAGCAATTCCAACGAATTGCGCCTGCCCTTGCGGTGGATTGCCATCCTCTACGGGCGCGTGGGCGCCGACCTGGCGCTGACCACCGGCGTGCATTCCGCGCCCGACGCCATTAAAGGCCTCATGGCCGGGGCCGCCGTCACCATGCTGGCCTCCGAGTTGCTCCATCATGGCATCGGGCGGGTGACCGATATCTTGAATGCCATGACCAAGTGGATGATTGACCACGAATACGAATCGGTGTCTCAAATGCAGGGGAGCATGAGCCAGATTAAATGCGCGGCCCCAGCGGCCTTTGAGCGCGCTAATTATATGAAAGTGCTGGGTTCCTATAAGGCCGAAGACCATTTCGCGCCTGCCTAAAGCTGGTCAG
>CAYUFY010000367.1:0-5320 GCA_964443795.1 uncultured Anaerolineales bacterium
GGAAGGCGATGCCGGGTGATACTACTACAGGCGCAATAGGGTGATACTACTCAAAATACCGCGTGAAAAGTAGTAGTAGTATCACCTGGGCCATGCGGACTTTAGCAAAAGTTTTGAGCGCAGGGTCTTCTTGGACAGGCACCGGATAGCCGGAGTGGTCTTCGACCAACTTGATGACGGTGCGGGTAGTTTCACGGAGGGTCATAGGAGCTTTCTTGACTAACGGTGGGTGAGGCCTCACAAAGTCTTTTAGGCATCCGGCGACCGCAAATAAGTTACTTCAAACGCTTTACAGGGCCGTTCCTGTTGGAGCCGATTG
Organism: uncultured Anaerolineales bacterium; assembly: GCA_964443795.1. Classification (GTDB taxonomy): domain Bacteria; phylum Chloroflexota; class Anaerolineae; order Anaerolineales; family UBA6663; genus DATDRS01. Next base: position 320 of record CAYUFY010000367.1, read on the forward strand.
GCCACGGCAAAGGCATCATTCATTTCAAACCGCTGAAAAATATCTAGGCCCCGGTCAAGCAAAATCTTCCAGCCATGATCGGTGACAATATGCCGCGCGTGAATTGTAGCGCTGTCTACATAGGCCCAAGTAAAGTGAATGCCGGTAGGGGCAATGTTTTCCTGAATTTTGGTAAGAAACTCGGTTTGGCCTTCACTGTTGAAGCCATCTTGAGCGGTCAGTAGATGCACCTCCACTTCGTCGGCGGGAGATTTTTGCTTGACGATGGTTTCGAGAAATTCCATGAGGTTGCGCGCTTGGAAAAACAGGCGAATGTAAGGATCGGTGACGACAATCTTTTTGGCATACCGGAGGTGAGGGCCTAATAAGTCATCAAAGCTGACACCACGCTGGTTTTCCTGATAAACGAAGTGCCCCTCTTTGAGCGGCGTGTCAGCCAGTGTCAGGCCTAACATGGGGGGCCAGGCCGCCCGAGTTCCCAAGGCAGGGGCGAAAGGTTCGTCAGTGGCAATGCGGAAGTGTTGCGGATACTGCTCTTCTTCCAATGTCTTAACGAACTGGGTCTGGCCGCTGGCGGAGTCAATATAGCCAAATCGGACCGGGGCATAAGTGCTATCAATGCGGAGCAGTTGGTCTTTAACCCGCTTGCGCCCTTCGATGGCAAACCGCAGGAGCATTTCGATTTCGGCTGGGGTGGCCTGGTCATGCGGGTAGAGAATTTTATACAGGCCTGAAAAAGTCTTGTGGATACCATCCTGATCGCGGGTGGAAATATCCGTCAGCAGGGAATAATACGGGGCGTATTTGTTGGAGAAGTCGAAATTGCGGAAGGCCTTCAAGATTTCCGCCAGATAATCCACCACAAAGCCATAACCAACAGAGAACATTTCGCCCCGGATAATGTCAATTTCCCAGCCGGGGATGTAGAAGTGCAGGCGGTCAAGAAAAGCCGAGTCGTGGTACTGCTCCGGCAGGTCGTCGAACAAATCCGCGTGCTTGAGCATATACGGGAGGGTGTGCTGGGTGTTGCCGACAAACGCCATGGAGGCTTCCGCCCCCAACGTTTCTACGCCCCGTGAAAACGACTTGTTCGCCATGTAATTCTTTAGAATGTCCACCAACGCTTTGTCAGCGCGTTTCTTCTTTCCGGCGAACTCATCAAAGGCTACAGCATCCCAGTAACCCACTAACCCGATCCGCCCGCTGGCGTTGTTGACAAACAGTTTCGGGGCCGTAATCTCACCCCCCGAAATCAAAGTGCCGTGCGGGGAAAATTCAGAGTAAATGTGTGACTTGCCTGTGCCTTTCGGCCCCAGTTCAATCAAATTGTAGTTGCGCTCGCAGTAGGGAATCAGGCGCACAAGTTGCAATAGCTTACTGCGCTGACCAAACATTTCGGGGTTGAAGCCCACACTCTGAAGCAACAGGTCAATCCATTCGGTGGTGCTAAATTGTTGTCGGGCAGTGAGATACCCAGCTAGGTCAAAGGCGGACAACTGGATGGGTTTGAGCGAGTTCAACAGCCAGGGGGACACGCCCCGATCTTCAGCGTGTTGATATTCCAGATCGGCAATGCACCAGACACCCCCCACCAATAGTTTGGGGTGCTTTTTAACCGTGTCGGCATCCACCAGCACTTCGCCCAGCCCCAAGTTGGAGAATTCCGCCTCATACACATCCGCTTTGTCGTTGAGAGCCACCCCAATTTTGTCAATCACGCGATGCCGCCCCTGTTCGCGGATGATGGACTTAACCAGCCCGGCTTCATGGCGATGGACGTAATGTTTACGCAGGATTTCCTTGACCGCCTCAATCCCCGATTGAATGCTGGCCTCATCCGAAGTGGCGCAATACTGCCCCAGCAAATATTCCAGCACATACGAGGGAACAATGGCATTCCCTTTGACCGTTTTGACCAGGTCTTTCCGAACGACCAGGCCGGGGAAGTGTTGGTTGATTTTTTCGTCAATTGGATTCATGGCCGGGGGTCCATTTAGAGATCGAAATCACTGGTGAAGGAGCGGCGCAGGGTATACCGCTGGGATTTATATTCCTGATAGTGTGTGGTCGCCGCCACCTGTTCTTCCAGACGCAGGCTGATTTCCTGATTATTGGCTTGATGGGCTTCGCGCGTGAGCATAAGGCGCACAACGGTTTCGCGTTCGCGCGGATTCTCAACGGTCAGATCAAAGTCTAACGTGTGCTGGTCGGAGATCAAAACGCCCGCCAGGGTGTAAAGGCCCACCCGCAGTCGGCGGCCACGAACTTTGTCGTTCACCGGCTGAGCCTGATAGAAAGTCACCGCCAACTGGCCGGAGGTGATGAGCGTCCCCGCACCGCGCACGATTTCTACCTCCACTTGGGTGAGATCACTTTCCCGCTTCTTGTTGATGTGGAGCAGTGGCACCACCACTTCCTGCAAGGCCGCGCCGCCATGCACATAGCGGCTCCCCGCCCCCTTGAGGCGCAAGCGTTGAATGGTTTTGGGCATCTGGAGTTCCCACTCGCCGGTTAGCCCCACCGCCGCCGCCGAAAAATGTTTGAGACTGGGGTGGGCTGGCAGGCCTCGTCCCAGCACAAAGCGCCGTTCCTGCACGCTGATATTAGGCCCGCTGACCTCCGCGCTGGAAAAATCGCTGTCTTCGATGGCCCGGTGTTGGTAGATAAAGCCGTGATCGGCGGTGACCAACAGATTGGTGGCATTGGCCGCCGTGAGTTTTTTGATGATCGTCAGCAATTCATCTAGCGTTTCGGCGACGGCTTCAAAAACCCGCTCCTCGGATTCGCGCTTGTCACCGGTCGCATCAATGCGATTATGGTAGACATAGATGACCCGGTTGTCGCGCACCAGCGCTCGGCAGTCCTCTTTGCTCAACGCCAGCAGGTCTTCGGCCCGCAGGGCGGTGGCATCCCCGACGGTTTGCTTGAGGATTTTATCGCGATTGGCGGTGCCCTGGGTACTCAGCCCATCTACCAGAACGGTGTCGGAGTTGTTCCCGGCAAAAGTCAGGGTGTGGTTGGGGAGTAAGGCCGCCATGCCGAGTTGGGTGTAGCTGGGCACCGCGCCGAGCAAGGAGTCTAGCTTGGCCTCGTAGCGGTCTTCGCTCCGCACCCGGCTGAGCAATTCATCGGCGACTTCGTAGCGGAAAGCGTCCGAGATGATGACATACACCTTCTTGTTGTTGTTCAGGAAGGGCTGGACGAACCGTTCAAAGAAATCCCGTTGAGCAACGATGGGGTCGGCCTGCCAGCGCTCGGCGGCATCCACCACCGCCTGCCATTGATAACTGAGGGGGAGTAGATAATTGGTGGTGTAGTGATTCTCCACGAGGTCCATAATCGGGCGCAATAGGGTGGCCTGTGCCGCTTGGCGAAAATGATAGACCACCAGCCGATAGAGCTGGTCGAGCCGGTACCAGGTTTGGGTGTAGCGTTGCACGCCCACGGCCAGCGAATCAACCGTCAGGTCAGCTTCCGCCAAGGCTTTCAGGAATTGGGCGGCGTAATCCACCGTTTCGTAATAGTCTTGAAATGCGGCGTACCAATGGCTACGGCGGCGCTGGCGCACCAGGGCGGCACAATCGCTGGCCGATAAGGTGCGCGCCACCACCCCGCCGGCTAACTCGCTCAAAATTCTTTGGTCAATCAAGCGGAACACATCCAACTCCGCTAGAGCGCGATAATCCAGTTTTAGTAGCTCCGCCTCGACATTGAGAATATCGGCATAGGTATGAGAGAGTTTTTCAAAGGCCGTGACATGCGCGCGGCTGTCCTTCCATTTTTTCAGGAAGACCAGCGCATCATTGTTCAAGGCGGCGGGTTGCCCCAGCCCCAGCGCGAAACTGGCTTTGAACAAGGCGATAGCAAAGTCTTGCACCCCCGGCGCGGTGGACTGGTAACCGAACTGGCGCTTCAATTGCTCCCACAAGAATGACTCCAACTCACTGCGCCGAATGAGTTTGAGCTGGGTTTCCTGCTCCTCGGCCAAGTCGGCCAGTAAGGCCGTTAGAATCTCATCAAGGCGCGGCTCGACGTCAGCGCAGATCGCCAGCATTTTCAAGCGCAGGCTGGTTTCGGTCTCCTCGGGTGGTCGGAGCAGGGTTTTGAGCGCCAAGCGGCGTTTTTCAGACGCAAAAAAGTCGGCGTGCGCCTGCATGATTTTCAAAAAAGGCGGCGGGAGTTCCAACTCGACCAGCCATAGCGCGACCTGGTCGGCTTGGAACACACCCGCCGCCAGTTGGATATCCAACAGCCAGTTGTCCAAATACTCCGGCTCTGGCCCCGCGCGATAAAGCAAAAACTTCTGGTCCGGTTGCTCCCGGAGCAGGCGATGTTTGACGGCGAATTCGTTATTCGTGAGTTCAATCAACTCCACGCCCGGCAGGAGCAGGGTCTCAAATTCTTCGCGGAGTTCACGTTTGGTGTCGTACCAAAACACGATGCGATGTCGGGTGAACAGGTTTTGTAGGGCGGCGTGGATATTGTTGTTCATCCAGTTTTCTACAACCCCGCAATCTTCGCCAGCGCGTCGCCGAATTTGCCGTAATTGGCCTTGACCCCGGCATCCAAATCCAGCGCCAGTTTTTGGGTGGCGAGCGGGTACAGGGTCTCGCGTTCGTAGGCGCGCAGTTCTTCCAGGGTTTTGTTGAGTTTCTCGATGCTTTTCAGCGCCGCCGTCTTCTCGCGGGCTGAGGCCGAGGCGCTGATACTGAGTTGTTGCTGGAAGGCCTGCCGTGCTTCCAGTTTGGCGCGGAAGTCGCGCAAATACTTCAACACCAGCGACAGCGTATCGGGCTGGTAGCGGTGCATGTAGATCAGGGCGTTGAAACTGCCCTTGGGACTGGAGAACATCCAGTAAATGGGACGTTTCTTGTAGGTCTGGACGTGGTCTTTATAGAATTCCTTGACGAAGTAACTGCGGACATCGCGCCCAATGGACTCTTCGATGAACGCCAGGTTTTCGTCGTAATGCTCTTCGCCGAAGGTGACGCGCAGGAACTT
>CAYUFY010000368.1:0-5318 GCA_964443795.1 uncultured Anaerolineales bacterium
GGAGGAAGTGTGGGAGCGAGGGTGACTTGTGGAGCAGTGGTGGGGGCCGGGGCTTGAGTGACAACAGTGGCTACGGTTGCTTCGACCACAATGGTGGCCGGGGCTTGCGTCACGGAAGGGGCGGAGGTCGCCGCGCCGCCACAGGCCGCGAGGAACAAGGCGAATCCGGCGATTGAAATCGCGGCAACAAAACGCGAAGTCGCCTTACGGCGACTGGAAAACCAGAGGGTCTTCATATCTGATGGGCTTCAATAACCAGTGATTGCGGTGGGGCAAAAAGCGTGGGCGCGAGCGGCTGGCGCTCGATGGATGAATCAATCGGCCAGAGGGCATAGGCGAGGAGCAGGAGCGAGACGAAAACCAGCGCGAGGCCGACGAAAGCGAGGGTGAGGCGCAAACGGCGCGACATGAGAATAGTATATAGCAGATGTCATTTTGAGAGTTGCATGAGTAGGATTATATTGTGTAATTAGTAAGCGGTAATTGGGCTGGTCGCGCCAATTACCATTTACCAATTACCCTCATGTCACTCTGGGCCACCTACCCCACCCATTACCGAGAACGCGAAGTGCAGGCCATACTCACCGCCACTCGCGCGGGCGAGTGCGTGTCCATCGTCGGCCTCAGCGGCGCGGGCAAAAGCAACCTGCTCGGGTTCATCGCGCACACCCACGCCGAGTGCGTGCTGATTGACTACAACCGCCTGACCGAAAACGAATCACCCCTGCGCCTCATCCGGCGCGCGCTGGGCGAGATCGCTGTCGTTGAAGATGAACTGACCGCGCTCGATGCGCTCATTGGCAAACGGATCGGGGAACCACACCCGAGGCTCGTGCTGTTGCTCGATCGGTTTGGAGTCGCCGCCCGCCGGGACGCGGCCATCCACGGCCAATTGCGCGCCCTGCGCGATGCCCACAAATACGCGCTCACCTATGTCACCGCCACCCGCCAACCACTCGACCCACACACCGAACTCGCCGAACTATTTTTCGCGCACACGTTTTGGCTCGGCCCGCTGAATGAGAATGACGCCCGTTGGAATATAACCCGCTACGCCGAGCGACAGGGCCTGGCCTGGGACGAAGCCACCATGCGCCAATTAATCGAAATCTCCGGCGGCTATGCGGCGTTTCTCCGCGCCGTCTGCGAGGCGCACGCCGCTGGCGCGCCCCTGCAAACCGAGGCCCTGCGCGCCCATCCAGCCGTCGCCGCGCGAGTTGAAGAGCTCTTGGCCGACCAGCCCAGCGAGGAAGACTTGCGGAAGTCCGGGTTAGACCTGACCGGTTTTTTGAAACCTATCAGGTCCGAGTCAAAATTCGACACTGCACACTTCACCGCTAAAGAGTTAGCGCTCTTCAATTACCTGCACGCCCACGCGGGCGAAGTCTGCGCGAAAGATGATTTGATTCGCGCGGTGTGGCCGGAAGATAAAATTTTCGAGCGCGGGGTGCGTGATGATGCGCTGGCACAGTTGGTGCGGCGGCTGAGGGAAAAGGTGGAGCCAGACGCGGCTAAGCCGCGCCATATTCAAACGGTGGCGGGGAGGGGGTATCGATTTATGGAATAAGCGTGAGGGGGGGGTAATCATTGAGGTTCAAGCTAATCCGCTCCCAAGCGTAGGCTGAAGCCCCCAGCGTTTAACTTGACCCGCGCGTTTACGCGAACCAATTTGCGCGGTCATGCCCGCGTGCCTTTAGCGGGCATCCAACCATCACTTAAAGATAGATGCTCGCCACGAGTATGCGGGCATGACCACAAGTTTAGGTGAACTGAATGTGAATGTTCGCCGCCCCAGAAGCCGGAATAGCCAGGGCCCCCAGCCCCGCATCGAATCTCCAATCGCTAATCGCTTTTCCATCCACCTGCACTCGCTTCGGCGCAACGGTTCGATGCAAGACAATCTCTAATTCTCCCGCTTTATCAATTCGCACCCACACCTGTTTTTCATCCCCCTCCGCCGTAAAGCGCGTTAGCGTGTACTCGCCGCGTTGGTAGGCGCGGGTCAGGCCGTCATCGTCGTAGGCGAAGCCACTGGCCGGGAACGGCGGATAAATGTGCAATTGCAATTGGTCGAACCGGTGACCGTCGGGGATGTGTTGTAGCACCGGGCCGAGGGGGATGATGGCGCCGCCGCGCACGAGCAGGGGCAGGCGGTCGAGAGGCGCGGGGTAAGTGATAGTCTGCTCACCCGCCCAAGTTTGCACGGACCAAAAATCATGCCACACACCAGCGGGCAAAATAATTTGACGTTGAACAGCGCCCGGCTCCACCACCGGCGCGAGGAGCAAATCGCCGCCGAGCATTTGCTGGTCATAGGTGTCGGCAAAGCGCGGGTCGGATTGGTATTCGAGGAGCATGGGGCGCAGGATGGGCAGGCCCGTTTGGTAAGCCTCCCACGCGCGGGCGTAGTAATACGGCAGAAGCCGGTAACGCAGTTCGGTGATGCGCCGGAAGTTTTCTTCCACCTGCGCGTTGTGCGACCACGGGAAGCGGGTGTCGTCGGTGGCGGGGGGCCGCCAAAAATAGCGCGCCACCGGGATGAGCAAGGCCCACTGGGCGTAGCGCATATGTGTCTCGGGCGTGGTCTTCCCATCAAGGCCAAAAACATCCGCCGTCCAATACGCAAAGCCGAGCAGGCCCATATTCAATCCAGCGCGCATCGCGCTTTGCAAATGCTCAAACGTAGGTTTCTGGTCGCCGAGGAAGATGGCGGGGTAACGCTGGTTGCCGACCCACACCGAGCGGGCGTAGATGAATGGGCGCTGGTCGGCGGAGGGGTGGGTCTCATCGTAGGGGCGGGTCTGAGACCCGCCCCTACCAAGTCCAGCCATGCCTTCATATAAAGCGCGCGAGTAAAAGAAACCATACAAGTTGTGATACTCGCGCCCACTCATGCCCAAATGGCTGTGCGCGTCGAGGGGCAAGTATTCACCATCGTCGTTTTTGAAAAACGCGATGCCTTGCTCATAAAGCGGCTTCATGCGCGCGTTCCACCACGCGACGGCGGCGGGGTTGGTGAAATCCACCATGCCCCCCGCCCCAAACCACCATAGCGCGTCAGTGTGCGCGAAATAATTTTTAGCGCGCCCCTCGGCATACCCGGCCAAGTCGCGCTCATCATCTTGCAAAGTTTCTGTAGGCAGGTTACTGGCCACGGTGTTGAGAAACCAACGTTGAAAGGGGCGGGTACGAGAATTGACGAAGGGGGTGAGGATGAGGCCGAGTTTGATGCCGAGGGCGTGGAGATTGGCAATTAGTAATTGGGGATTGGGGATGAGGGACGTGCGCCACTGAAAATTGTGGTAACGCGCTTCCCAGTGGTAATCCAAAATGATTGCGTCCAGTGGGATGCGGCGTTGCCGATGTTCGTGGGCGCGTTGCTCGACCACCGCCTGCGGCTCTTGCGGGTAGCCCGTCACCATCAACCCAAAGGCCCAGCGCGGGATGAGTGGCGGGCGGCCCGTGAGTTCGGTGTAGGTGCGGATAATTTCTTTATACGTCGGGCCATACATCACGATGTAATCGGCGTTTGGCCCGGCGGCTTCAATCGCTAATTCCCCAATCTCGGGTTTTATTTTCCATTCGCTCGCATGGCTGTTCAACAGCCACACCGCATAGCCGCGACTGCTGAAAAAAACCGGCAGGCCCGAATAGGTCTCGCGGTTTTGTATCAGCGCAATCGCGTCGCGGGTTTTGAGTTTGACTTCACCTTGCGTGCGCCGAAAAGCGTTGAACCATTCACCCCAGCCGTAAAAACTTTCATCCGCTTCGATGGCGAATGACAAACTGATGGCATCGGTGACTTGAGCGAAGTCCGGGCGGAGGGATACGGTGGGGATGTCGAGCGTGACGGAGCGCTGGCGTTTGACCGCGCCCACGCGGGGGACGCGGGCCTCCGCGAGGACGCGCTCCCCCACGCGGGTGCGGACCCGCGCGAGGCCGCCCGGCGCGTCCACGGTGAGCCGGGACGCTTCGGGCGCAATCCCGCGCGGGGGGAGCAGAATCTCCGCGAGCCAGGGCCGATCCGCCGGGAACGGTGCCCCGAGCGGGGTGTGCGTTATCCGCAAGGCCGAGGGGGTGAGGTATTGGACGCGAATGCGGGTGAGGCCGGGGAGGTGGAGTTCTGACATCCCACACTAAAAAGTTAAATATCGCATGTTATGCACGGTCATGCCCACGTGCCTTTGGTGGGCATCCAAACAGGCAGTTACAAAGGCGGCTTTATGCCCGCTACGAGCACGCTGGCATGACAATTGTGCAAGGTAAGTTAAGTATGTCACCCTGAGCGTGTTTTTTGCGCGAAGGGTCTCTACCTTATCCAATCGCGAAACAGCGACACGGTAGCGATGCTTCGCTTCGCTCAGCATGACATTCCAGAAAATAGGCTCTGGGAATGATTTTTAGAGCGCTATCGGCTTGCCCTCTCGCGCCGATTGCAAGAGCGCGACGAGGGTGGCGACGTTGGCGCGGCTGTGAGCCAGCGAAATGCGCGGGGGTTGGCCGTGCAAGATGGCCTCGGCCATATCTTCGACTTCGCCGATATAGAGTTCCTGACCGGGCACGGTGATGGTCTCAACGTCATCGCCCCGCCGGAGCAGGAGGGTTTCGTTGAGTTCGGGCTTGAAGGGGCGCTGGACGGTCAGCGTGCCCTCGCTCCCGACGATTTCCAGATGGGTGCGGAAGGGCGCGCGGAAGCCGCAATCGAATTGGGCGAGGACATTGTCGGGGAAACGGAGTTGCCCGGTAAACACTTCGTCCACGCCCGACTGACCCAACACTTGCCAGCCAAAGGCTTCGATGGGTTCGGTGCCAACAATGTAGCGGGTGTAACTCACCGGGTAACAGCCCACATCCCACACGCTCCCGCCGCCAATGGCCGGGTCGAGGCGCACATCCACCTCACGCGAAATATTGAAGGTGAACGAGCCGCGCACCACGCGCAGTTGGCCAATGGCCCCGCTCTCCACGAGTTCTTTGACTTTAAGCGTTTGCGGGTGATGCCGATACATGAAGGCTTCGGCGATGACGACTTTGTGTGTCTGCGCGGCCTCAGCCATCGCGTCCACTTCAGCGGGGGTGAGGGCCAGCGGTTTTTCGCACAGAACGTGCTTGCCCGCCTGCGCGGCCTTGATGCTCCATTCGGCGTGGAGGTGGTTGGGGAGCGGGTTGTAAATCACGTCCACGTCCGGGTCGGCCATGAGCGCCTCGTAACTGCCGAAAACGCGCGGGATGCCGTGGGTCTGCGCGTAGGCCTCGGCCCGCGCAGCAATTCCAAATTTGAAAATCATCGGTCGCTGGCCCCCTATACAAACGGGCGT
>CAYUFY010000369.1:0-5314 GCA_964443795.1 uncultured Anaerolineales bacterium
ACCCGTATGTAGCCGCCAGCCGGGGCTACATTGATGATGTGATTGAGCCGCACGAGACGCGCGCGCGCCTCATCAATGGCCTAGAGATGTTAGAGAACAAGCGGGATAGTAATCCGCAGAAGAAGCATGGGAATATTCCGTTGTGAAGGAGCCGTAAACGGCTTATGAAGGCGATGCGCCATGAGTGAGATTGAAAAACTCGAACAGGCCGTTGTAGCCTTAGAAGCTCAGCGCACTATTCTGGGCGATGCAATAGTGGATACTGCGCTGGCTCCCTTGCGTGAAAAACTGACAAAACTCCAATCTCAGACCCTTCCCTCTGAACAACAACGCAAAGCTATTACCGTTTTGTTCGCTGACGTGTCCGGCTTTACCGCGTTGAGTGAAACTATGGATGCGGAAGATGTGAGTGCGACCATGAACGCACTTTGGGAGGGGCTGGACACAGCCATCACCACGCATGGCGGAAAAATTGACAAGCACATTGGGGATGCAGTGATGGCCCTGTGGGGCGCAGAGACCGCGCGTGAGAATGACCCCGAACAAGCTATCCGAGCAGCGCTGGCGATGCAAATGGCTTTGCAGGAATTTCGGAGCCGCGATTTGGCAGTGGACGATTGGCCGCGTGGTCTGCCATCGCCAACGGCGAACCTTCAAATCCGCATTGGTCTCAATACTGGCCCCGCCCTTTTGGGCGAAGTAGGCACCACCGGCGAATTCACCGCAATGGGGGATACCGTGAACTTGGCCTCCCGCTTGGAGCATGCCGCACCCGTTGGGGGCATTCTCATCTCACACAATACTTATCAGCATGTGCGCGACATTTTCGAAGTTGAGCCACAACCGCCTTTAATGGTCAAAGGCAAGGTTGAGCCGATTCGTACATATGTGGTGCGGCTTGTTAAAACACGCACTTTTCGAAACCTGACGCGTGGTGTGGAAGGCGTAGAGACCCGAACCATCGGGCGCGCGGCGGAGTTGCTCACGTTGCAAAACACCTTTCAAGCGGCAATGGAAGATGCCGAAATGCACATTGTCACTATTCTCGGTGAAGCAGGGGTCGGCAAATCGCGCCTGCTCTACGACTTCGAAAACTGGCTGGAGTTGTTGCCGGAGCGGGTGCAGTATTTCAAGGGACGCGCGACGCAGGGCATGGCCGCTTTGCCATACGCGCTCTGGCGCGACACATTCACGACTAAGTTTGAGATATTAGACAGTGACAGTTCGGCTGTGGCGCGCGAAAAAATGGAGCGGGGCATCGAGGCCGCGTTAGGCACGGATGAGCGAGGCCGAGTCCGGGCGCACTTCATCGGTCACTTGTTTGGATTTGATTTTTCCGCCAGCCCACATCTGCAGGGTGCCCTCGACAACCATCAGCAACTTTACGAGCGAGCAGCGACCTATCTTGGCGAATACGTCTCAGCAATGGCGACGCACCCGATGGTCATTTTCTTGGAAGATATCCATTGGGCAGACGACCGGTCCCTCGATTTACTCTCCCATCTCGCCCGGACCGTGCCGCAACTAAAACTCATCATCGTTTGTTTAAGCCGGCGCCGCTTGTTAGAGCGACGGCCAGCTTGGGGCGAGGGGCAAGACTTTCATCTCCGGGTAGAACTCCAAGCCCTCTCGCGCCGCGACACCCGCCGCCTCGTGGATGAAATTTTGCGCCGGATGGACGAAGTGCCGGCCGATTTGCGCGAATTGATTGTCACCAGCGCGGAAGGCAACCCATTCTATGTCGAAGAATTAATTAAGATGCTCATTGACGACCGGGTCATCCTGACCCACGAAATACCGTGGCGGGTGGAACAGGCACTGCTGCCCACTGTGCGGGTGCCGCCCACGCTCATTGGGGTGTTACAGGCCCGCCTCGACGGCCTATCCGCCGCTGAGCGTTTGACGCTGCAACGCGCCTCGGTTGTAGGGCGTCTCTTTTGGGATAGCGCCCTGCGGATGCCCAATGTGGGGACCGGGGAATTGCGATTGGAGGATGGTAATCTGAATGAAATCTTGGGGAAATTGCGTAGCCGTGAGTTGATTTTCCAACGCGAAGAATCTTCTTTTGCCGGGACGCGCGAATTTATCTTCAAGCAATCCATTTTGCGCGATGTGGCTTATGAGAGTGTCTTGAAACGTGTGCGCCGGGTGTATCACGCTTGGGTGGCGGCTTGGCTGGTGGACCACAGCGGGGAGCGCGTTGGCGAATATTTGGGGGTCGTGGCCGACCATTACGAACGGGCCGGGGAATTCCCCCAAGCGTTGGCTTATTTACGCCGGGCGGGGGAACAAGCTTTGCGCGTTGGGGCGCTACGCGAAGGGGCCGGTTTTTTCGAACGCGCTTTGACGCTCGCCGCTTCGCCAGAAGCCCAACCAGAACAAGCCGCCTTGACTTTGCAACTTGGGGAGACCTATATGCGCTTAGGTGAATTGGGGCCTGCCAAAGCGATGCTAGAAAAAAGCTTGGCCCTAGCGCGTGAAAGCGGCAACCGCCAAGCGATGGCCGATAGACTGGGGCATTTGGGGCGAGCGATTTGGGGGTTGGGCCATTATGACGAAGCCCGGCGTTATTTGAATGAAGCGCTAGGGTTAGCGCGCCAACTGGGTGATGCACTAGGGATTGCTCGAGCCGAGGGTAATTTAGGCACCCTCGCCCTGAGTTTGGGCGCGTATGCGGAGGCCAAAGAACGTTATGAGGCGAGTCTGGCCCTGGCACGCACCGTGGGTGACCAAGTGGGGGTTGCTTCAGCTTTGAATAACTTGGGCAATGTGGCGAATGCTCAAGGCGTTTATATAGGTGCCATTGAGTATTATCGGGCAGGCATTGCGACGTTTAAGAAGATTGACCGGAAATGGGAAACCGCCGTGTGTTTGGGTAATTTGGGCGTGGTGGTGGCGGCGCTGGGGGCCAACCGCCGGGCGGAGGCGGAGGCCTATTATCAGGAGAGCCTCACCCTGTGTCGTGAACTTGGCGACCAGTTTGGGGCGGCCAATACGCTCGGTAATCTAGGGCTTGTCGCCTGTGAGGCGGGTGATTACGCCCGTGCCCGAGGCTATTTGAGCCAAGCCTTGAAGATGGAGTTGCGTTTGGGAGCAGTGGCCAATGCCTTGTTTGATTTGGTGACACTCGCCAAACTCTTGTCGGAAACCGGGGAGCCAGAACGCGCGGCTGAACTCCTCGGCCTCGTCTTAAACCACCCAATGACGAGCAACGAGGCGAAAGAGCGGGCCGAGCCGCTCATGGGCAAACTCCGGTTGACCCTTTCACCGGGAGACATGGAAACGGCTTTGGAGCGTGGCCGCACACAGCCTTTGGGCGAAGCGGCGGCTATTTTGTACGCGGTGGTTTAGGGATTTTCGGTTTTGTGTGGCTAGCCGGGCGTGAGCTGGGCCGTAGGGCAAATTAATTCACGTTCTATTCACGCTTGCCAAATATAATGATGTAAGTTACCCACTTGGTAGGTTCGTAGGTTTAACTTTTGTTAGGGTGAACGTTTCAGTCATCCGGTGATGGCTAGGAGTGCCACTCTGACGCGGGAGGTTCATCATGTTATATTCTTCGCACAGCCGTATCTCCTGGCCTCATCGTTGGCTGTCCCTCGCATTCGGCAATTTACTGAGGCTGTCACTGGCTATCACTTTGCTATTTCTGCTTAACCCTTTTGACACACGCCCAGCGCGGGCTACTGGGCCGTTGTATGTAGAAACTTGGGGAGTGGATGCAGGAGATTGTACTGCCTCGGCGTGTGCCACAATTCAATACGCTATAGGTCAAGCCGCGCCGGGCGACACGATTTGTGTACATATTGGCACATACGGCTCTATAAATATCACACAATCGGTTACGATTTCTGGAGGCTGGACGCTATTCAATGGTCCAACACAGAGTGGCACCCTCGCTAGTGATGGCCAGTTTTCTAATTGGAACTTATCTTCACCCACAACGGCCTCTTGCCCTAATTATGTCGGTGTCGAAGGAAGAAGCATAATTGACCCACTTCCGGTGCTTTGTGGTAATTTTCCTGGTGGTAGTGGTAACCGAAGAGTGTACGTAGCACCGGGGGTCAACGCAACTATTGAAAACTTTGTCATTCAGAAAGGCTGTGTGAGCTACAGGTTCATCTTCCCTTTTCCTCCTGTGGGCGATGGTCGAGGCGGCGGGATGCTTGTTGATGGTTCGTTGACAATAGCTAACTCGCTCATCATTAGCAACACAGCCGTAAACGGCAGCGGAGGCGGAGTATACAACAATGGCACGCTCACAGTCATTGATTCTTCGGTTTACAACAATACAACAGGTAGCTCTGGCGGCGGGGTATTCAACAATGGCTTGCTCACGGTCATTAATTCTTCGATTTACAACAATACGGCATCTGGTTCTGGTAGCGGAGTATTTAACTCAAGCGCGGGTGTTATCACGATGTCGAACAGCTCATTGTCTAACAACACTTTCTACAATGATGGCGGGCGTGTCGGTAGTGACGGCGGCATTACCGGTGATGTCACCAACAACAACGGCTCTTTCCGGCCCAGCCCGTCGCTCACCACGACCGGGAGCTTAAACATTATTGGCACCTTCATGCAAACCTCGGGCGGCGCGTTGCAATTTCTGTTGGCAGGGCCTACCCCTGCCACGCAATTTGACCAACTCAACGTTGTCGGCCCAGTGGTGCTAGCCGGGTCACTCCAAGTTAGCCTGACGACCAATTTCACCCCCACCCTGGGTCAGACTTTTCGCATCATCAATTACACCTCGCGTACTGGGACGTTTAGCGGTGTCTCGATATTGGCTATGCCTACCTCCATGTTCATGCTCAGCCCGCTTGGCGGCACGCGCCCGTTGCGGTTCGAGGCAAGGTATGACTCAGACGGGGTGACGTTGGTGACCCTGCCGCCGCTAATATATTTGCCTATGATTCGGCGATAAGCACAGCCGTTGGGCAATATACAATGCCAACTCCCTATCGCCCCACCACTGCCCTCGCGCAACAAGTGACATTTCGAGATGCGTTGATGGAAGTCCATCTGACGGATGGGCGGATTATCAGCGTGCCGGTTCTGTGGTTTCCCTTGCTTCACCAAGCGACCGCTGAACAGCGCGCACACTACGAAATTGGCGGCGGTGGCGTGAGCTTGCACTGGCCGGAGATAGACGAAGACCTGTCCATTGCAGGCTTGTTGGCTGGAGCCGATTTGCAATCGGCTTAGAACTCGGAGTTCTCGGAGAACTCCGAGTTCTGGGTAGATTACGGCACCCCAAACCCCGCCCCCACCCACGCCTCCCCGTCCGTCTCTAACCCCTGCAAACGCGCAC
>CAYUFY010000370.1:0-5310 GCA_964443795.1 uncultured Anaerolineales bacterium
CCGAGCGTGTCCCAAGAAGCCCCGCCGCTTTAGCGGCTGGGGAGTGTCACGAACAGTTGGAAATTCTCCACGACCCTGATAAGGGAGGCATGACTGAAGTTGAATATCGCTTAGGTTGGTCTCGAACTTGGCTAAAACGCTATGGTCTGATTGAAAACTCTAGTCGTGGGGTATGGGCTTTGACCGCCAAAGGGAGTAGGATTGATACGCTCGACTCCAAAGAAGTTGTAAAGGCTGTCCGTGCACAGCTTAAGAAAGAGCGAGAAGTCAGTGAAAGCGATGAGGAGACAGGGGATGAAACAACTTGGCGTGACGAATTACTTGATACCTTATTGAAGATGTCCGCGTCAGCCTTTGAAAGACTCGTTCAACGAATGTTACGCGAGTCAGGTTTCACGCAAGTTGAAGTTACTGGCCGAAGTGGCGATGGGGGGATTGATGGCAAAGGATTGTTGCGGCTCGGCGGCTTGCTAAGTTTTCATGTCATCTTTCAGTGCAAAAAGTGGCAAGGCGCAGTGAGCGCCGGAGAAGTGAGAGACTTTCGCGGCGCGATGGTTGGCCGAGCCGATAAGGGATTACTCGTCACAACTGGGACTTTTACCAAAGATGCTGTAAGAGAAGCTACAAGAGATGGTGCGCCAGCGATTGATTTGGTGGATGGCGAGCAATTCTTGGATAAACTGAAAGAACTTGGCCTGGGTGTCACAACTCGTAAGGTTGAAGTAGAAAAAGTCACTATAGAGCGTGCGTGGTTCGCAAATATCTAAGGCGCGGCTAGCCAATATCTCACCTTTATCATCCCTGCCTCACTTGTCACTCCATCACCTTGTCACCCTGTCGCTTTTAATCTGCCTCACCGCCTGCGCTACCCCCACGCCGCCCAGCCTCACAGCGCCTCGGCTGACAGCCACCATTTCGGTTCCCGGTTCTACCCCGCGCCCCAGCGAAACCGACTCCCCAGCGCCCCAGCCAACAGCCACTGAATCCGTTGCGCCAACCTCACCCCCGAAGCCCCACATCATCTTCATCACACTCGGCGGCGAACAAGCCACGGCCTTTCAGACCGTCATCAGTCGCGCCGCGATGGAGTTCGGGTGGGAAGCGCAACAAGTTCAAGCCGACGCGCCCAATGTCGTGGAAACCGCCGCGCAAGCGGGAGCCAGCGTCATCGTCCTCGACGGGCCACAACTGAGTGAGCAAGCCCTCATCATCGTCGGCCGTTATCCACAAACATATTTCATCGCCCTGCATCCCGTGGCGGGCGACCTCCCCGCCAATTTAGTGGCGTTCACTGAGGCGCGCACCGACCAGGCCGCTTTTCTCGCGGGCATGGCCGCCGGGTTCGCCACCGCCAAGAAATATGTCGTGGTCATCGGCGACCCGACTACCTCGGAGGGACTCAAATCCACCAACGGCTTTTTACACGGCGCGCGCTATGCCTGCCCCAAATGTCGCGTCGAGACTGTGGCGGTAACCGGCGATCTTGAAAAAGATAAAGCCTCCGTCGTCATCTATGCCAACAGCGGCGCGGATGTGTTCTTTGCGGCGGCGGGCGTGCCGGATGAGTTGATGTTACGCGCGACCGAGTCCGAGGCGTGGGTGATTGGTTGGGGCGGCGATGTGTATATGACCGCCTTCGAGAGCGGCAACCACCCCGGCGCGGGACGGGTGTTAACCAGCGTTTTTCTCGACCCGAGCACCGCGCTCTACACCGCGCTCACCGCCTATCACGCCGGCGCGCCCCTCACTGGCGCACACCCGCCCTCCGCCGCCAATGGCGCGGTGGGCATCGCGCTTTACCGCTCCCCCAGCGATGCGCTGTCTCCGTTTGACAAACAAGCCATTGAAACCGCACTTAACCAACTAGCGGACGGGTCACTCGACCCTGGCATTGACCCGGTGACGGGGGAGGAGAAGTGACACCGCTTGCCCCCAGCCAATCCGTGCGTTAGACTATGGGCGGAGTTTATTGAAAGCGAGGCCATCATGTATCAGACACTCAAAGGCACAGTGCGGCAAGGCCATATCGAAATTATAGGCGGTGTTCCCCTGCCCGAAAACGCCGTCGTGTTAGTCACAATTTTAGAGACTTTGCCCGCCCAGCCCAAACGCGATTGGGAAATTGAACTCGATAAAATTCATAAACGCTTGAAGGCCAGTGGGCATAAACCTCCCACGCCCGAAGAAGTGCTAGCCTATTTGAACACCGAGCGGAACGGTTGGGATGACTAAGCCATGCGTACCATGTTAGATGCCTCGGCGATTATTTATCTCATTGAGTCCGTTGAACCCTTTGTGACCACTATCAGACAATTCCTAAAAACCAATGACACGCTCCAAATTTGTAGCGACCTATCCCGCTTGGAATGTCGGGTTAAGCCGCTCCGCGAAGGCCAGAAAAACGTCTTAACGGCCTACGATAATTATTTCTCTTACGTCGCTACTGAAATCATACCGCTCACGGGGGCGGTCATTGACCAAGCCACGACTTTGCGCGCTAAATACGGCTTCAAAACGCGGACGCCCTCCAACTGGCCGCCGCGCTTGAAAGCCAATATGATCTCTTTCTGACCAACGATCATCGGCTGGACCGGTGTAGCGAAATTCGCGTTGCTGTCATTGCTTAAACACCCGTGCGCTGACTGAAAACCTGCGACCCTAAGATGACTTTCAACATCGCCGCCGCCCGGCAAAACTTGCAAGCCCGCGCGGAACGGAAACGGGCGGAACGCGAGGCCCGCCGCACCCGGGCCACTCTAGCAGTCACTAAAGCTGTCGCGCAAGTTGCGCCGCGCTTCCCAAAGGTTCAGCGGGTTTACCTGTTTGGGTCAGTGACGCGCCCGGGGGCTTTCCGGCTGGACTCGGATGTGGATGTCGCTATAGAGGGCTTGGGCGTGGAGGAGTATTTTCCCGTTTGGCGGGCTATCGAAGAAGCCGCGCCTGATTGGAACATTGATGTGCGCGATATTACTGCGCCGTCAGATTTCGCTGACCGCGTGCGTCGAACAGGAAGGCTGATTTATGAAAGATGAATTTCGCTCACTCAAAGCCGAAATGCTGGCCGATGAGCAAACCCTTGAGAATTTATACGCCCGGTTGGCCCAACCCGGGGCTGACCTAAGCCTGGCCGAGCAAGCGATTGTGACTGGCTATTACCTGCATAATTTATATATGGCTTTCGAACATACGTTTGAGCAAGTGGCGGAGGCGTTTGAAAATCACATCGAAGATAAAGCGCAATGGCACGCGCAATTATTGCGGCGGATGACCCTGACCATCCCCGAAGTGCGCCCGCGTTTGGTCAGCGACGAAGCCTATCAATGTCTGGACGAGTTGCGGCGATTTCGTCATGTTTTTCGGAGTGCCTACTCCATCAAATTGGATGCGGAGCGTTTACATTTGGTTCTCACCCGGGCGACGCGTCTGAAAGAACTCTACCCCGCTGATTGGGCGGCGTTCTATAAATTTCTGGAAATAACCTGAAACCAAAAGCGGCCTCCATATGGAGGCCGCTTTTAGTTTTAAGCTGCTTAAAAACTTGGCGCGGGGGGAGGCGCGCTCACTTGATTCTTGCCCGTCATCTGCCACCACAACATGCCGCCGAGCGCGCCGAGGCCAGCCATCAGCGCAATTTCGAACAGCCCCAGGCAAAAGCCGCCACCGAACACGCCCAGATAGTAACCACCTTCATACCCCGCGCCCCCGGAGGGCAGGCCAAATTCGCGCAACATATCCTGGGTCCCTGCCGGGCCAACCACTAGGGCGTTAATCACCCCGCCAACCATGTGTCCGGCCAAAGACCCGATACCGCCAATCACGCCGGCACCAGCCCCCGCCTTAATCGCCGCGTCATTTGCGCCCGGTCGGTCAAAGATCCCGCTCAAATAACCCGCGCCCAAACCCAGGAACAAGGCCACACACGGCACACAGATGGGGCTGAGCAACGCGGCACAGGTCGCTAGCGCCCCGGCCACCACCGCAAAGATAAGACCCGATTTAAGCATAGCCGACTCCTATTGCTTTTCGTACGGCTGGCCATCCGCCGCCGGGGCGGTGGCGCGACCAATGATACCGGCCAGAGCGATCATGGTGGCGAGGTAGGGCGCCATGAGCAGGAACTGCGAGGGGATGGGGACCTTGAGGATGGACAGCTTACCTTGCAGGGATTCGGCGAACCCGAAGATGAGACTGGCCCCGAACGCGCCGAAGGGCGTCCACTTGCCGAAGATCACGGCGGCCAAACTGATGAAGCCGCGCCCGGCGGTCATCAATTCGTCGAAGCGCCCGACCGACCCCAGGGTGAAATAGGCCCCGCCAAAGCCAGCCACCAAACCGCCAAGCACCACGTTCACGTAGCGGGTGCGGAAGACGTTAATGCCGAGGGTATCGGCGGCCTTCGGGTGCTCGCCCACCGCGCGGACGCGCAATCCCCAGCGGGTGTAGAACAATCCGACGTGAACCACAATCAGCAGGATATAGGCGCCCCAAGTAAACACACTCGCGTCAAAGAAGATGCTCCCCACGAGGGGGATATCGGACAACCCCGGGACTTGAACGACTTTGAAGGTGCCCGGGTTATTGAGTTCCTGATAAACTTGTAAAAACTTGCTGGAAATAAAACTGGTGAAGCCAACGGCAAAGATATTGATGACCGTGCCGCTGATGACCTGATCCACTTTGTATTTGATGGACAGCACCGCATGAAAGAAGGCCAGCAAACCACTGACAGCCATGGCGCACAGCAACCCGACCCACAGATTACCCGCCAGACTGGCAGTGAGAGCGGCGGTCATGGCCGCGCTCAACATCAGGCCCTCGATGGCGACATTGATCACCCCAGCGCGTTCGCACAAAATTCCAGAAAGCGCGCCGAGGGTAAGCGGGATGGCGCGTTGCACCATGGTCTTGAGCATCCCCACCAGGTTAATGGATTGATCACGCGTGGCCCAGGTGAGAAACGCGAATACAAAGAACAGCGCGATCAGGCCCAACATCACCGTGGTGGCCTTGCCAAACCCGCGCGCCAGTTGATACCCTCCCAGCGCCGCCGAACTGACGGCTAACATCAGCACCGTGGTATACGTTGGGATGACCCAATCGGGCAGGCGCTCGGCGACGGGCACCGCGCCCTGATTCAACCCAAAGGTCGAGACCAGCGCCGGGTCCACCCCTTGCGCGAAGAGCCAGTACATGGCCAGGGCAATGAAAATAAACGCCACGCCATACGCTCGATTGCGCGTGAGGTGGGCCTGCTCAGTGAGGTTTTTGGAGGTCAGAGTCGCGGTGGTCATACGTTATTCCGGTAAAAGG
>CAYUFY010000371.1:0-3867 GCA_964443795.1 uncultured Anaerolineales bacterium
TCGCCGCAAATCCCGTTAAGCCCATAGGGTGGAATTTTGCGGTTGCTGTTTATAATACATTCGCTCAAGGAGTTTGCGATGCCATCCCCCTTCCCCGGTATGGACCCCTACATTGAAGACCCGGAAGTCTGGAGTGATTTTCACAGCGGGTTAGCCGCTGAAATACGCGAGACACTCAATCAAAACCTCCGCCCGCGCTATGTGGCGCGGATGACACCCTACGTCACTTACGAATCACTGGAACTAACGCGGCCCTACGGAATTCGCCCGGACGTGGGAGTCTGGCGACCCAAAGCGCCGATGGGCGGCGGGGTAGCCGAGGCCCTCGCGGTCAAGCCCGCCCCCGCGGGGAGCCGCATCCCACAGGATGTTCCCCTCCGCCTGTACACAGTTGAAATTCACGCCACCACGACCATGGAACTCGTCACCGCCATTGAGATACTCTCGCCCGCCAACAAAAAACGCGGAGCGCAAGCCTTTGACGACTACCTCCGCAAACGGCGCGACTTGTTCCGCTCGTCGGCGCACGTCATGGAAATTGACCTCACGCGCTTCGGCGAGCGCCCGCCGTTGCAAGATCCGATACCACCCGCGCCGTATTACATCACCCTCAGCCGCGCCGACCAGCGCCCGCACGTCGAAGTCTGGCCCATTCAGTTGTCGGAGGCCCTGCCTGTTTTGCCTGTCCCGTTGCGCGAACCCGACCCCGACGCGGCCCTCGACCTCGGCGTGATGGTCGCGGCTACCTACGACCACGGCGGTTACGATATGCTCATCAACTACACCCGCCAGCCACCCCCGCCCCCATTCACTGACTCCGAGTTGGACTGGCTGGATGAGCGCCTGCACGCTGAGGGGAGACGGTAATGATGGAACGCGTAGCAACTCTTCAGCACGACCAACGCCTGCCCGCGACGGTGGCGGCCGAGCCGTTGTTTGATGCGGAGGGGGGGAGGGTGAAGGGGTAATGAAGCAAAATCAAGTCCTTTACACTTCCGCCGAAGTTAGGCAAGCCATCATCGAAATATTCAGTTCTTCAAAAGGGAGGCGCGTTGCTATTACTGCTTTTGTAGGCAACGGAGCAGAGGCTTATTTGCCAAAGGCAAAAGGCATTGAACTCGTTTGTTGGCCCAAAGCAGGAGGAACAAACCCCCATGCGCTCAGGCAACTTTTGAAGCGAGGTGTTCAAGTTTATTTTGCCGACTCGCTTCACATGAAAGTTTATTGGACTGAAGATAAAGGGGCAGTAATCACTTCAGCTAATTTATCAACCAATGCTCTTGGCTCTGGCAATTTACGGGAAATAGGGTTGCTGATTCCTTCCCATCAACTCGATATCGATAAAATCCTGCGGTCAGTTAATCGAAGAGTTGTCACCAATAAGGAATTGCTTCAGCTTGATAAGGCGCATCACAACTACTACACGAAAAACAAGGTTACTTACAGAAGCGTCACCAATGTTTCTTTTTCAGAATGGTACGAATCTCCATTTAGGCCGAATTGGAGGATTGGTTACTGGGATGAAGACGGTAACTTCTCTTCAATCTCAAAAAGCATCTCAAAGACAGAATACGGAGTTGCCCCGCAATATTTCATTTCTTGCGCCTCGAATACCTACAAAAAGGATGACTGGGTACTAACTTTCTTTCTAAAGGGGAACTCACCTACACAAGTCAGATGGCAACCAATAGATTACATAGCCCATACGCCAAAATCCGACAAGGCTTATGAACGTGATAATCCTTATCAGGCGGTTCAAGTATGGGCTACAAGTAGATATCCATCGCCGCCTTTTCAAATTGACAAACGTTTCCGCGAAGCGCTTTCTAGCGCGATAAAAGAATTCGGGGTGGCTGAATTCAAAGAGAAGGATCCGTATAAGCCATCAAAGCGACTGATTGAACTTATCTTTAAAAACTTCTGAACAAGGTGGTGTTTTTAGTGGCATCTTTCCAAACCAAAATCACCGCCCTGCTCGACTCCCTCAACATCGCTTACCGAGTCCTGCCGCACACCGAGCCGGTATTCACGGTGGAGGCCGCCGCCGCGCAGAGGGGCGTGGTGAAGGAAGAGATGGTCAAATCCATTTTGCTCAAAGACCGCGACGGGCGCTATGTGATGGCGTGCGTGCCCGGCGAGGCCAAGCTCGACCCGCAAGCCGTGCGCGCTGTGTTGCCCCCTGAGTGGAAACGCCTGACCTTTGCCACCGCTGAAGAAATCACCGCCGTCACGAGCTATGTGCAAGGCGCGGTGGCCCCACTGTGTTTGCCCGACAACGTGCCAGTGGTGATGGACGAAGCCTTCAACGCCCTCAGCCAATGCAACATCTCCAGCGGCGACCCCATGGCCGGACTGGAGTTGGGCGTGCAGGATTTGATACGCGCGGTGGGGGCGAAGATAGCGCCCATTACAAAATAGATGCTTATGGAACGCCTCCCTCGCCGCAAAATCACTGGCTACTCCGCCATTCTCCTCCCCTTCCACACCGATGGCCGCGTGGATTGGGACGCCTTCTGCGCCCATGTCGCCCGCACCTCCGCCGCTGGGCTAATTCCGGCAGTCAACATGGATACCGGCTATGGCAATCTCATTGACGAGCCTACGCGGGTGGAGGCCCTGCGCCTCGCACGCGAAACGCTCTCCGGGCAACCCTTCACCGCCGGGGCTTTTGTCGCTGATCACGCTGGCGATGCCTTCAACCCGCTGGCGTACTACCGCCAAATTGAGCAAATCCAATCGCTCGGCGGCATCCCCACCATCTTTCAATCCTATGGCCTGACCCGCCTCCCCTCCGACCAACTCATCGCGGCCTATGCCGACTTCGGGCGTCACGCCCCGCAGTTCATTGCGTTTGAACTCGGCACCATGTTCGCGCCCTTCGGCAAAGTCTACGACCTCCCCACCTATACCGGCTTGCTGGGCGTCAAGGAATGCATCGGGGCGAAACACTCCTCCCTCAGCCGCCAACTTGAATGGGAACGTCTCGCCCTGCGCGACCGCCTCCGCCCGGATTTCAAAGTGTTCACCGGCAATGACCTTGCGGTTGATATGGTCATGTATGGTTCCGACTACCTACTTGGCCTCTCCACCTTTGCCCCTGATTACTTCGCCCTGCGTGACCGCTATTGGCTCGCGGGCGACGCGCGTTTCTATGAGCTGAACGACCTCCTGCAATACTTGGGCTTCTTCGCTTTCCGCGCCCCCGTCCCGGCCTACAAACACACTGCCGCCCAGTTCTTAAAACTGCGCGGCTGGCTGGCGTGCGACGACACCCATCCCCAAAGCCCCACTCGCCCTGTAACGGATATTCCCATTCTGCAAAATATCTTGGACACCTTGCAAAGTAACTACGCGTCTGAGCTGGGCGGAACAATCTGATGTCCACCTACCCCCGCCTCGCCCAACTCCGCACGCCGACCCAATTTTCTGAGCATATCAACCACCTCGGCCTCTCCCTCAACTTCGACGCCGAACTTCTCCCCGCCCCGGCCTCGCCGCTGGCCCAACCCTATTCACTGAACACCGCGCGTGGGTCGCTGACTTTATCCAACCGCTTTTGTATCCTCCCGATGGAAGGCTGGGACGCTACCACGGATGGCAAACCCACCGAACTCGTCACCCGCCGCTGGCAACGTTTCGGGGAAAGCGGCGCCAAACTCATCTGGGGCGGCGAAGCCGTGGCCGTCCGCCCGGATGGGCGCGCCAACCCGCATCAACTAGTCATCAACGAAGCCAACCTGTCTGCCCTGGCCGACCTCCGCCGGACGCTGATTCAAGCCCACGCGGCGCGCTGGAATCCGGACGACTTATTTATTGGCTTGCAGTTGACTCACTCTGGTCGCTTCTGTCGGCCCACCGACAAAAAAC
>CAYUFY010000371.1:3967-5287 GCA_964443795.1 uncultured Anaerolineales bacterium
ATTGGCTTGCAGTTGACTCACTCTGGTCGCTTCTGTCGGCCCACCGACAAAAAACGACTGGAGCCACAAATTCTGTACGCGCATCCCGTGCTCAATCGCAAATTCGGTTTGCCGGATGATTTCCCATTGATGAGCGATTCCGAAATTGAGCGGCTTATCGCCGACTACATCACAGCGGCGGGATTAGCGCACAAGGCGGGCTTCCAGTTTGTAGATATCAAACATTGTCACGGTTATCTCGGCCATGAATTTCTCAGCGCCGTAGACCGGCCCGGAAAATATGGCGGCAGTTTCGAGAATCGCACCCGCTTCCTGCGCGAGATTGTGGACGGCATCCGCGCCGCCGCGCCCGGCTTGGAGATTGGCGTGCGGTTATCGGCGTTTGACTTCATCCCGTTCAAGCCTGGCGCGGATGGCCTCGGCACTCCCGATAAAGAGTCAGTGAGCGCAGATTACGCTTACGCCTTCGGCGGTGACCGCACCGGAACCGGCATTGACTTGACCGAGCCGCATCAATATCTGGATTTGCTTGAACGGCTGAACATCAAGCTTGTCAACATCACTGGCGGAAGCCCCTACTACAATCCACACATCCAACGCCCGGCGCTCTTCCCACCCTCCGATGGCTACCAGCCGCCCGAGGACCCGCTCGTGGGGGTAGCGCGCCAGATTAGCGTGACCGCTGAACTTAAGGCCCAACATCCTAACTTGCTGATGGTCGGTAGTGGTTATTCCTATTTGCAGGACTGGTTGCCCAACGTGGCCCAGTATGTGGTGCGTACCGGCCAAGTGGATTTTGTCGGGCTGGGGCGCATGGTCTTGAGCTATCCCGAGTTGTGCGCCGATGTGCTCGCAGGCCAGCCGCTCCAACGCAAGCGCATCTGCCGCACCTTCAGCGACTGCACCACCGCACCGCGCCAAGGATTGGTCAGCGGGTGCTATCCGTTGGATGAGTTTTACAAGGCGCGACCCGAAGCGAATCTATTGAAGGACGTCAAAGGAAAATGAAACCTGTATGAAATTACTCGAAAACAAATGGGCACTTGTAACCGGCTCCAGCCGAGGGATTGGCCAGCAAATCGCCCTAGGCCTCGCCCAACGCCAGTGCGACGTCATCGTCCATGGCCGGACAGAAAGTAACACCGCCGAGACCGTGCGGCGGCTGAAAGACTATGCGGTCCAGACTTACGTTGTCGCAGGCGAGTTAGACAGCGTGTCAAACGTGGAAGCCCTCATCCAAAAAGTGAAGGCTGGCCCCGGCCCAGTGGATATTCTCTACAACAACGCCGCCTTCCAAAATACCTGGAAACCCATCTGGGA
>CAYUFY010000372.1:0-5282 GCA_964443795.1 uncultured Anaerolineales bacterium
TATGCTTGATGGCTGTGCGAACCAGCCCCGCCAGGTCGTGCACCCCCAGTTTGGTCATCAAATTACCCCGTTCCTTGTCAATCGTTTTCGGGCTGACATGCAGGGTGTCGGCGATCTCGCGACTGGTATGGCCTTCCACGATGAGTTGCAACACTTCCCGCTCGCGCGGCGAGAGTTGGCCCTCCGGGGAGGGCACCGCGTCATCTGCCTGTTCCAAAAAAGGCTCGACCAACGCCGCCGACACCGCCGGGGAGAGATAGAGTTCGCCCCGGTGCGCCGCGCGGATGGCCAGCAGGAGTTCTTCGCCGACCGAGCTTTTGAGCAGATAACCTTTGGCCCCGGCCCGCAGGACTTGCCGGATGAGCATCAGGTCGGAGTGCATGGATAGGATGATCGTGCGGGTGGCCAGCCCCAACGCGCGCATCCGCGCCAATGCCTGCGCGCCGTCCAGGCGCGGCATGGAAATGTCCATGACCAGCACGTCGGGCGTGAGCCGTTCCACCAGTTCCATGGCCGCCTGCCCATCGGCGGCCTCACCCACGACCTGGAGGTCGCCTGCTCTTTCGAGGAGGGCGCGCACGCCCTGGCGCACCAGGTGATGATCGTCGGCCAGCGCAACGCGGATCATGGCTGGGCCTCCCACGGCAACCACACGGTCAGCCGGGTGCCGCTGGGGGGCTGGGAATCAATTTCCAAATCTCCACCAAACGTCTCAAAGCGCTCCCGCATCCCCCGCAGGCCCAGGCCGCTGGCGGGGGCGATCCCCGCCGGGTCGAAACCCACGCCATCGTCCACCACGGTCAAGCGGATGGTGGCGGCGTGGCGCCCGAGGATGACCCACACCCGGCGCGCCTGAGCATGTTTCACCACATTGGTGAGCGCTTCTTGCAGGAACCGATAAAAGCCAATGGCGATAGGGCCGGGCAGGGGGGGCACGGGCAGGCCTTGAAATACAAGAGCCAGATGGGTATAGCGGGCAAAGCTATGGCAATAGGCCGCCAGGGTTTGTTCGAGGGGCCCGGCCTCCAGCGCCGGAGGATGCAGGTCTTGCGCCAGCCAGCGGAGGCGCTCGAGGGTGGTGCTGACCAGAGCGCTGGCTTCGGCCAGTTGTTCGCGCACGACTTCCAGCGTGGGCGGCAAAGCGGTCTGCGCCGAGTGCAATTGGAGCCGGAGCGCAGTGAGCGCCTGCCCGGCTTCATCGTGCAATTCGCGGGCAATGCGCTGGCGCTCGGCTTCCTGGGCAGTGACCAGTTCTTCCGTGAGTTGGCGCAGTCGTTTTTGCCCGGCCTGTACCTGGGCCAGCAAGCGGGCGTTTTGGAGTTCGGCTTCCTTGCGTTCGGTGATGTCGCGCACCAGCGCCACAATTTCATCCGGGCCGCTCACCGCCAGGCGCGCTTCGTAGTGGCGCGGGCCGGGCGGCATGGGCCAGGCGTATTCGAAGGTCTGCACCGCGCCAGTGTCCAAGGCGGCCTGGATTTTACCCAGCGCCTGATTGGTAAAGTCGGGCGGCATGTGCTCCTGCAGATTGTGGCCGCTGATTAACTCCGGGGGGATATAGAGTTCGCCTTCTTTTTTGGCCCAGTAATCCAGATAATCTCCGGTGCGGTTGAGGCGGAACATCAGGTCGGGGATGGCGTTAAGGATCGCTTGATTTTTCCGCTCGCTCTTCCGCAGCGCCTCTTCCGCCTGCCGCCGCTCAGTGATGTCAGTGAGGACAGCCACGCCTTCGACGACTTGGTGGTGCTCATTGAAAATGGGCGCCGCGCTATTCAGGACGAAGGCCTGGGCGCCATCCAGGCGCTCAATTTCAAACAGTTGGTCGAGCACCGCCTGGCCCGTCTCCAGCGCCAGGGCTGAGGCCCATTCGTGCGGTTGGATGGATTGGCCAGTCTCGGCCCACCAGGCGTGGTAACTCTTGTCGTCATCCACTTTGAACTTAACCGAATCCCGGCCCCCCCAGATTTGCGCCAAAGTGCGGTTGAATTGGCGCTGGCCGGTTAGCGGGTTAATAATCACCACGCCAACGGGCAACGCGTCCATAATCGCCAGCAGGCGGTTTTGCCCGGCCTGTACCTGGGCCAGCAAGCGGGCGTTTTGGAGTTCGGCTTCCTTGCGCTCGGTGATGTCGCTGAACGAAATCGCCACCCCATCGCCCAGTTTGACGGCCATGTTTTGAAACCAGCCGTTAATCCCGTCCGCTTCATAGCGCAATTCGACTTCATCCCCTTGCCCGGTTTCAGCGATGCGCTTATATCGGTCGAACAGGGCCAGGTTCTCCCGGTTGCCCGGTAAGATCGTCAACAACCGTTGTCCAAGCAGTTCTTCGGGCGGGTGCTTCAAAATCTGGCCGGCCATGGGGTTGGCATACGTCCACTCAAAATCCACGATCTGTCCCTGCGCGTCCCGCACACCGTGTAAAATCGTAAAGGCCGCCAACGACGATTCCTGAGCCGCGCGAAACCGCTCTTCGCTTTCGAGTAACCGGCGCTCTGCCGCTTGGCGTTCGGTCAGGTCGCGGTTGACCGAGACATAGCCGGTGGGTTGGCGGTCACCCCCATACAGTGTCGAGGTATACGCTTCAACCAGCACGCGAGTCCCATCTTTACGCAGCTGGGTGATGATCGTCCGCACCTCACCGATCGCGATTAATTGCTGGAGCATCGCCGCCCGCCCGCCCGGGCCAAAATCGGGTTGCAACACGACCGTGCTGAGTTGGCCTAACACTTCGGCGGCGCGCCAGCCAAAGATGGCCTCCGCGCCTTTGTTCCAGAAGGTTAGCCTGAAATTCTCGTCCGTAGCAATGACTGCATCTGTTACCTTGTCCAATAAATTGGCCTGATAGTAGATTTGGGCCTTCGCCTGTTGGCGTGACTGGATATAGGTCTGTAAGGCGGCGTTGGCTTGGGTCAACTCAGCGGTTCGTTCCTGCACGCGCTGTTCCAACTCGACATGGGCCTGACGCAAGGCTTCTTCCGCCTGCTTGCGCGCGGTGATGTCGCGATTAACAGCGACATAGCCCGTGATGTGGCCAGAGTCATCCCGAAGCGCAGTGACTTTCCCCTCCACATAAATCCGTGTGCCATCCTTGCGGTAATGAAGGGCCTCGACATGGAGCTCTCCCTGATCGCGCAGATTTTGAAACACCTCAGCGTGTTCACGACCGGGGAATTCCGAGCGGATAATCTCGCCCAATGCCCGACCGACCACTTCTGCCGCCGACCAGCCGTAAATTTCCTCCGCGGCCCGGTTCCAGAGCGTCAATCTAAACTGCGCATCGGAGGCCAGCACGGCATCGTTGATATTGGCCAGTAAATACGCCTGATAGCGCAATTGCTCTTCCGCCTGGTTGCGCTCAGTGATGTCAATCGCATGGGTAAATAAGCAGGGCTCATTTTCCAGATCAATGATCTCTGCCGAAGCTAAAACCATGATCTCCCCGCCATCCCGCTTGCGCAGGCGCATTTCAAATTCCCGGAGCGCGCCAGTCTCCTTAATCTTTTCAAAAGCGTTGGCCCGTTCTTGGGGATCAACCAGGAGCCCCAGGGCCTCTGCGGTCTTGCCGAAAATTTCAGCGCGTGACCAATTCAGGGTGTCGAGAAATTTCTGGTTGACCTGGAGGATTTGATTGTCGGCCATGCGGGAGATGGCCATGAGCGCCGGGCTCGTCTCGAAAAGCTTGGCAAATAGCGCTTCGCTGGCGCGCGCGGCTGGACTGGGTTTTAGGTTATCAACGTGCGCTGTCACAGCGCGCGGCTTCTTTGGCGTAACGGCTTTAGGCTTGCCGCTGGGCTGTTTATTTTGAGTCATATGGCTCCTCCTGAAGGTGATGATCGTCGGCCAGCACAACGCGGATCATGGCTGGGCCTCCCACGGCAACCACACGGTCAGCCGGGTGCCGCTGGGGGGCTGGGAATCAATTTCCAAATCCCCACTGAATGTCTCAAAGCGGTCCCGCATCACCCGCAGGCCCAGGCCGCTGGTGGGGGGGGGAATCACCGCCGGGTTGAAACCCAGGCCATCATCCACCACGGTCAAGCGGATGGTGGCGGCATGGCGCCCGAGGATGACCCAGACCCGGCGCGCCTGCGCGTGTTTCACCACATTGGTGAGCGCTTCTTGCAGGAACCGATAAAAGCAAATGGCGATATGGCCGGGCAGGGTGGGCACCGGCTGGCCTTGAAAGCCAACGGCCAGATGGGTATAACGGGCAAAGCTATGGCAATAGGCCGCCAGGGTTTGGTGGAGGGGGATGGCCTCCAACGCCGGGGGATGCAGGTCTTGCGCCAGCCAGTGGAGGCGCTCATGCGTCAGGCTGACCAGGGCGCTGGCTTCAACCAGTTGTTCGCGCACGACTTTCAGCGTGGGCGGCAAAGCGGTCTGCGCCGAGTGCAATTGGAGCCGGAGCGCGGTGAGCGCCTGCCCGGCTTCGTCGTGTAGTTCGCGGGCAATGCGCTGGCGCTCGGCTTCCTGGGCGGTGACCAGTTCGTCGGTGAGTTGGCGCAGTCGTTTTTGCCCAGCCTGCACCTGGGCCAGCAAGCGGGCGTTTTGGAGTTCGGCTTCCTTGCGTTCGGTGATGTCGCGCACCAGCGCCACAATTTCATCCGGGCCGCTCACCGCCAGGCGCGCTTCGTAGTGGCGCGGGCCGGGCGGCATGGGCCAGGCGTATTCGAAGGTCTGCACCGCGCCAGTGTCCAAGGCGGCCTGGATTTTACCCAGCGCCTGATTGGTAAAGTCGGGCGGCATGTGCTCCTGCAGATTGTGGCCGCTGATTAACTCCGGGGGGATATAGAGTTCGCCTTCTTTTTTGGCCCAGTAATCCAGATAATCTCCGGTGCGGTTGAGGCGGAACATCAGGTCGGGGATGGCGTTAAGGATCGCTTGATTTTTCCGCTCGCTTTTCCGCAACGCCTCTTCCGCCCGCCGCCGCTCGGTGATGTCGGTGAGGACAGCCACACATTCGACGATTTGGTGTTGCTCATTGAAAATGGGCGCCGCGCTGTTCAGGACGAAGGCCTGGTCGCCATCCAGCCGCTCAATTTTAAGTAGTTGGTCGAGCACCGCCTGGCCCGTCTCTAGCGCAAGGGATGAGGCCCATTCGTACGGTTGGACGGGTTGGCGGGTCTCGGCCCACCGGGCGTTGTAACTCTTGTCGTCATCCACTTTGAACTTGACCGAATCCCGGCCCCCCCAGATTTGCGCCAAAGTGCGGTTGAATTGGCGCTGGCCGGTTAGGAACGCCAATTAAATAACTTACCCATTGGCCGCAAGCGGGATTGCACGGT
>CAYUFY010000373.1:0-5260 GCA_964443795.1 uncultured Anaerolineales bacterium
GGGGGGGGGGGGGGGGGGGGGGGGGGCGGGGGGGGGGGGGGGGGGCACGGGTGACGGGGCGGGCGGCGGAGAAACCGGCGGGGGTGAGACTGGCGCGGGCGTCCCCTTCGCTTCGCTTCGGGGATCTGCGACGGGGATAACGGCGGGGGCCGCGGGGCGCGCTGTCCCCACGACGGTGAGCGCCTGCACAAATTCGACCACGGTTTTGTAACGCTCTTCGGGGTTTTTGGCGAGGGCGCGGGCCACCACGGGGTTGCAGTCGGGCGGGAGGTTGTAGCGCACAGTATCCAGCACCGGCACGGGTTCGGTGACGTGTTTGAGCATGAGGCCCACCGGGGTGTCGGCGGTGTAGGGGTGGCGGCCGGTGAGCATTTCGTAGGCAATGATGCCGAGGGCGTACAGGTCGCTCCGGTGGTCGAGGGCGCGCTGGCCCATGGCCTGTTCGGGGCTCATGTATTCGGGGGTGCCAATCATCATGCCGGTGCCGCTGAGGGAGGCGGACTCTTGGGCGATTTTGGCGATGCCGAAGTCGGAGAGATAGACGAGGCCATCGGCGTCGAAGAGAATGTTGCCGGGTTTGAGGTCGCGGTGAATGATGCCGCGTTTGTGGGCGGTGTCGAGCGCGGCGGCCAGGCGTTGCAGAATGAGCAGGGTGTGTTTGAACGTGAGCGGGCCTTTGGCCAGCCGGTCGGCCAGATCGCCGCCCGCTAAATGGCGCATGACGATGTAGGGCATGTCGCCGTGCTGGCCGAAGTCGTAGACCGGGACGATGCAGGTGTGTTCGAGCGAGGCGATGACCTGGGCTTCGCGATCGAAGCGGGCGCGAAACTGTGGGTCGTGGGTGAACTGCGGCGGGAGAACTTTGATGGCGACCTGGCGGTTGACCGAGGGGTCGCGCGCTAAATAAACGGTGGCCATGCCCCCGCGCCCAAGTTCTTTGACAATTTCGTAACGGCCGATTTTTTGAATGCTCATAAGGGCTATTGTAATGGGTTTTGGCAGATGGTAGATAGTGGTTTCAGAAGTCGGATTTCACCCCAGACCATAGCCAGTATCAGGCGGGGTTAACGAATATTCAAATTTCCGCCCACTAGAAACTCTGCCGGTGGGTCATCAGTATTGACCGTCACCGACAGGCGCGCTTGGGTTTCAACATCATACCAACCCAACCGGAATTGATAAGTGCCGGGCGGGGCTTCAACAGGCAGGCGGATGGCGAACTGGTCAACGACCTCCTCGCCCACCGACCAGGTGGGGGTGGGGCGCAATTCGCCGAGGGGTTGACTATCGTATTGGGCCACAATCCTCTGCTCATCAAAGATATGCAAAAACATTTTGTATGGTCGGGATATGGGCGCGGTAGCCCGCCAGCGCAACCGGAACCGAACCAGGCCCCCGGCGTAGAGGTCTGTCCCTACCACTTCAGCAGTTTCTAGCATAAGGGCCTCACCGAATTGGACGTTGCTCCAAATTGGCGAGGTCATATCGGTCAGACCCCCGGCGTAAGCCACCCACCGGAGCGGGCCAAACCAGCGTTCAGTGAGGCGATATAGATGAGTATTGAGCCAAGTTTCCACTTGGCGGTGTGGGTCGAGCCGGGTTTCCTCCAAAAAAATTACATTCACCATCTCGGCTTCGACGACTCCCTCCGTCAGCGAGTCGATGACCGCCACCGGCTCCCAGGGCATTGTGCCGCCGAGGGCATAGGGTTGAAGGGTGGGGGTATCGGGCAATAGCGTGTTGAGCAAAGCCAGTTGATGGGATGGGTAAGTCACTAGGCGCGTTGGTTCAGGCTGAGATTGGAGAAATTGAGCCAGCGCCTCGTAGTCACTCAGCAGTTCATCCGGCCAGTCATAGATGAAGTTATATAGTGTGGCATTAGCTTGGGGTTGGGATGGGTCTACCAGGCGCACCCGGATCAGACTCTGGCCGTTTTGATAGGGATAAAACCGGGTTGAAGCGTGATCAGGCTCACTCGCTGTCGCCGGGCTAACCTCATCCACCAGATAAATGATGCCACCCTGGTTTAGTTGGGTTTGTGTCTCCACCCAGTTCACCCGCCACAGATGTCGGATGCGCGCCTGTTGCGGGTCAAAAAAAGACGCGAGCGCGTTGAGCATAAAATGCTTGGTCAAAATAAACGGGTAAGGCTCCTGCGCCAAAATATCCAGAGCCGCCGCTTGAAAGGCTGCCCCGCCCACTGGCCCGGTGAAATACTGATGTCGGTCAAAAGCGGGTATCGGCGCTAGCTCCGGTCGGATGATTAAGACTACAGTATGGGTGAGCGAGGCGCATAGGGTTAAGACCAATCCCACGGCGGTCACCCATTGTCGGGGGCGCGACCCGGTGCGGTGAATCAATCCCCAAAACCCTACTGCACCCAACGTGACTAGAGGCACTGCCAGCGGACTAAGATAACGCGCCACCAATTGACCGCGCCCGGCTAGTAAAAAGAACGCCAACCCGCCGACCGCAAAGGCCCACAGAAAAAATACACGGCGACGCCAGCGCAGCGGGCTGAGTAGCCAAGCTAGACTTGCCAAACCCACCAACGGCCAGCCAAAATCCAGCGCCAATAGTTCAGGCAATGCAGGGGTTACCTGTTGCAACTGGTGCCATTGTTCTACCCCATTGAGCTGGCATACGATTGGCGGGCATTGGATAAAGCCGAGGTTTTGTTGTGCCAGCCGGCCATCATTCACCCCCAATCGGGGGTATAACGCCCCTAAAAACCCAAGTGTCAGGGCCGTGGCTAAAATGACGACCCCTGCTCCCGTAACTAACAACCACCAACGCTGGTACCGAGTAGTGGGTAATATTCCAACCGCCAGTAGCGGTGCCAAGCCATACACCACCCCGGAGGGTTTGAATAAAAAAGCGGCCGCCCAGGCCATCGCAATTAGCCCGATCCACCGCCTCTGCCCGGAATCAGCTAGCCGCAGAGTCCACAAAACTGTCAGGGCACCCACACAGGCCATCACTGGGTCGGTCAAAGCTTGGCGTTCATGAAATAAGGTGTATGGAAGCACTGCGTAGAGCAAGCCCGCCAGGGCCCCAACGGGCCGGGGGCCGACGCGGCGCCCGAGCCCGATGGCGGCGGCACACCCAATGGTTGAAATGACAGCTACCAGAGTGCGCCCCAATCGCAAAGGGCCCGGTCCATAGATGCCTACTCCCGCCAGCAACACGCCGAATAAAAATCGGCCATCCATCAACACTGGATACCCGGTGTCGTGGTGTTGGGCGAACTCCTGGGCCCAGAAGATATTGATGCCCTCATCTCCAAAGACGGGCAGGCTCTGCGGATAAATCAGGCGGAGCCAGAGCGTTAGGCCCACCAGCAATAAGTTAAGGCTGAGGGTGGATAGACGAGGCGAACGCGCTGACATACTTGCCCGCCCCTTATCGGTGCTTGAATAATGTAGGAAACACTAACGCACCAACCAATCCTGGGCGGATTCCATATCGTCCCAGGGCACCAATCCGGCGGGGCCGGTGAATTTGCTCATCACTTCCAGTAACATTTTGCGTACCCCGGTGAAGCCCACAATGGCCCGCTTGTGCACATGCTTGTTGGTTTGGGCCAGGG
Source organism: uncultured Anaerolineales bacterium (assembly GCA_964443795.1). GTDB lineage: Bacteria > Chloroflexota > Anaerolineae > Anaerolineales > UBA6663 > DATDRS01. The sequence continues at coordinate 3,590 of CAYUFY010000373.1, forward strand.
CCGCTTTGATGAAGGCCAGGGTTTCCGGCGAGGCGTGTGACCCCCGAAAGTCGGATAATGACAAAACCGAGTCCAAAGGTTCCTGGATGAGCGTTTTGACCACCGCGTCCAACTCAACCTTCAACGCCGCGCTATCCATGCCGAAATTTGAGTAATCGGCAATAAAAATCCGTTTGCCTTTATGTGTGATCCAGCGGGATTTCATGAGATTTACCTCACTGAACTTCAAAATTTTCTTCAAATCCAAGCGCGCTTGCCGTTCGTAGTATAAGCCGATTATTTATTGGACGCCACAGGCTGGGCAGAGCCAACTGACACAGCAGGGCATGGGGTAAGGGGTTATTGGATGAGGGTGAAAATTTGACTCACCGGGGGAAAAGGTCTACATTATGTGCGTTAGTGTTCCGCAATTAACATCGCGCGCATGGGACAAATTACGGAAAAGCCATTCCGTAATTAATGCTCGTGCGGGGACTTATACGGAAAAGTTCCGTAATTAACCCCCGTGCCGGACATTTTAATGTGATTTCTGTAATGGTCAACGGATAGTTGAACAATCTCGCTTTTGCTGCCCGGCCACATTTGAGCGTGTTTCGTAGGCAACCCTCAGGCAAGGTAGTGTTCGGCTAACTCCTGACCAATACATTTTAATGTGATTTCGTTCCGTAATTTGTCCGGGGTCTTATACGGAAAGTTTCCGCTCACTTAACGGTTAGCCCTTTCATGATGACCGAAATTATCCATAGAAAGAATGTAAAACATGTATCCATCAGGTTCAGAGCATCCGAATGCGGATATCATTCGCAGGTTATATCAGTCTCTCGAAAAAGGAGATTTTGCGGCTTATCTCAATTTACTGACAGATGATATCGTGTATCATGCAGCGGGTCATTGCTTCTTCGCGGGCGACTACCACGGTAAAGAGAATCTTGGCAAATTGGCACAGATGATATATGCAGAAACTCAAGGGACACACCGTGCAGTACGGCGTCACATTATGGCCACTGCTACTCATGTTGCTGTCATTGATACGTGGAATGCGCAACGGAAAGGACAAACAATCCAGATGGATAATCTGCTGGTTTACCGGGTTGCGGATGGTAAGATCGCAGAATGTTGGGAATATATCGAGAATGTTGAAGCGCACGATGCCTTTTGGGCATAGTGCAGGGTGGTTGTATTTCGGTTCGTCTTGAAGTAGGAAAATGTTCGTGGTGGGCTGACAATGGTTCTTGCTCGAGTTACTCGCGGTGCGTGTTTTACTATCATGCGCGCCGTGGCAGGGATGGGGGTAATCGGTAGGGCTTGTATCAGTCGTAATGCGAGTGAAGCGTAATTGCTATATTGGATGTGCTGTCGCCTCACTGATCGGAGTGTCTGGTTTTTGTTGGACTTGGTGTGCATGAGTTGGGGCTTTAGGTAGGAAGTTCTTCAATCGGGCAGCGGGCTAACAACCGCATGCACCCGCCTCGGCGCTGCGCGTCTTCGGGCCGGGCGAGGTTAGTTTCTCAAACGTGTGTGTAATTCAGGCATGGTTCCCGTGGACACCGCGCCGAGCGGGTGATGCGGGACGTTAGGATAAACTTCCCTGAGTTACCCCGTCAATACCAGAAGAAAGCCTCCGTAGTTTTTAAGAACTGGGCGTTTCTCGCGTCGCCCACACAAACACCC
>CAYUFY010000374.1:0-5249 GCA_964443795.1 uncultured Anaerolineales bacterium
CATCAGGGACTACTATAGACCAGAATGCTCGCTTGGCAAGCCTGTGCAGTTACCGGAATAGGTGTAAATGGTTGTGTGCGTCAGCGCATCCGTCACCAGCACCAGATGGTTGAGCGCGTCGTAGGCCAGCCGCGTGGTGCGCGTGAAGGGGTCCGTGACCGCCGTGGGGTTGCCCACCGCGTCGTAAATGATTTGGGTGGTGTTGCTCAGCGCATCGGTGACGGAACTGGGGTTGAGATTATCGGAGAAAGCGAGATTGGTTTGGTTGCCCTGTGGGTCGCTGGCAGTCTGCGGCAAACCCCCGGTGTCGTACGTCAGCGTCGTGGTGACGAGATTCCCGGTCTGCGGGTTGAACGTCTTAACCGCTCGTTGATTGGGGTCGGCGGTGGGCGTGTAAACCACCGTGGCCAGCAGGTTGCCCGCCCCATCATATTGCGTGGTCGCCCGCCCGTCATTATCGGCATAGAGCGTCTGCACCAGCGTCTTGCTGGTCGGGTCCACCACCTTCCACAGCAAATGCTTGGTGCCGGTGTAGATATATGTCCAGGCCCGCCCATCAAAATCCGTCACCCCGGTCAGGTTGTTGGAGCCATCCAGCGTGTAAGTGATGGCCCGTCCGGTGAGCGCGCCCCCTATCCGCTCCTTGACGTACTGGAGCGCACTGCCAGTGTATTGCAGCTCAAAGCCCTGCTGGCCGAGCGCGTCCCGGATTTGAGTCAGTTGGCCGTTAGTATAAGTCAGCGTCGTCGTCTGACTCAATGGGTCGGTGATAAACCGCAGTTGACCGGTATCGCTGAAAACGTAAGTGTACTGGCTGTTGGTGGTGGCGGTGTAGATATACGGCGCGGTCGTCGTCCGGGTCAGGGCGACGAGCACCCCGGCGTAGGGCGTATACGACCCATTGCCGTTATCCGTGAAGCGCATCTGCGACCCACGCGGAGCGATGAGCATCACCGTGTTGGTCGTTTCGCCGGTGGGGGTGAAGACCAACCGCACGTTGAAGTTGTGTGTCCAGCCATAGCCCAGCACGTTGCTGTACACCACCGGGTAGCTGATGTTCGCCCCGGTCGCCAGACTGTTATACGACTGCTCAAAGGCGAGCGGTTGCAAACCCAAACTCAGCGTTTGGCCGCTTCTTTGTTGGTAGTTGTAGTTACCCGAATAAGCGTTAATATTCCGCCCGGCCAGATACACCCGGTTCTGGTTGTTGCAGAAGGGGCACTCGTTGGTGGCGAAAGCTTGGCTGGGCGGCAAGGAAGAACTACTTTTTATCTTAGCGACTAAGACATCTAGCAAGCCGTTGGGCGTAGAGTCTATCGCGCCACTGGTCGTAGGAAAATCTGTGGATGAGGTTGCGCCGACTATATAGACGGCACCATTGGCAGTCAGCGCCATATCAGTATCATAATCATTTAGGCTACCGCCAAGATAAGAAGAATACAGCAAGACGCTTCCGGCCGAACTCAGTTTGGTCACAAAAACATCATAACCACCTGATGATATTCTTTGATACGCCGTGGGGGTCGTCGGGAAATGATTGGAAGTGGCAGTCGTGACACCACTCACATAAACTTCACCTAAAGCATTAACGGCGATACCGCGTCCCTCGTCAATTTCGCTACTTCCCAAATAAGTGAGATAAGCCAGTGTTGCGCCACCTGGATTAATCTTGGTCACAAAAGCATCCCAACCACCCTGATTAGTATATTGAAAAGCGTTAGTGGTTGACAGGATGCTGGAATTAGTAAGACCTGTCACATATATCCCCCCCATCCCATCTATAGCAATGTCACGACCATAATCCTCATAATTGCCGCCCAGATAAGTAGAATAGAGTAAATTACCAGTGGTATCCACTTTGGTGACGAACGCATCCGGAATACCTTGATTAGTGGATTGTAATGCATTGGTGGTAGTGATGAAGTCGGTGGATGCGGTCCAGCCAGCAATATAAGCTGTCCCAGCGGCATCCACGGTAATGCTCTCGCCGACATCAAGATGTGTGTTGCCCCCCAAATAGCTTGAATAAATTAAACTGCTGCCATCGGCGCTGAATTTAGTCACGAACGCGTCGCTGTATACGCCGCTGTTCACTGACCTGAAAGAGTTTTCCAATGGGAAGTTATATGAAGCAGTTTCACCAGTGACGTAAGCCGCTCCGCTGGCATCTACAGCAATACTATTGCCGAAATCGGAACCATCACCACCTAGATGAGTGGAAAATATCAATGCATTACCAGTAGGATTCAGTTTAGCGATGAACGCATCCCTGATGCCCTTTTTAAGGGGTTGATATGCGTTCAACATCGGAAAATTTGTGGAACTTGTAACCCCAGTAACATAAATAGCCCCAGTTGTGTCTACAGCGATTCCAAGAGCTCGATCATAGGCATCACCGCCTAAATAAGCGGAATAAACCAAGCCGCCGCTGGCGCTTATTTTTAGCGCAAAGACGTTGTTATAGAGACCTATGGTTGTTGAAAATGCCCCAAGCGTAATGGGAAACAAGATTGCTCCCGTGAAGGTTTCACCTGTGACATAGGCGGCCCCTGTATTGTCTGTGGCAACATCCCAGGCAACATCGTCAGCGCTTCCTCCTAAATAAGTGGCATAAAGCAGGTCAGCGGGATTGTTGGGAGCAGGCGCGAATAACGGCTTAAAAATTGGTCGGGCCAACCTGTCATCGTAGGCCGTCCCTCTGGGTTGTCCAGCCACTTTCAACCGTACGTGCGGACTATAGCCTATCCACAATGACTGTGGCGTAACGCTCTCGGTGGGTGTCAATGTTTCTGTCGGCATCAGCGTCGCTGTCTCGGTAGTCGTCGGCGTTTGCGAAGGCGTAGCCGTGGCCGTCAGGGTTTCTGTTTCAGTTGGAACTGCTGTCAGGGTGTCGGTCAGCGTCGCACTGGCTTCAATCGTTGGCGTGTCCGTCACGGTAGCAGTGGCTGTGGCAGTGGGTGACAAAGTCGCCGTCGCGCTGGCTTCGGGGGTTGGCGTATCAGTGGCCTGCGGTTCAGCGGTCGGGGTGATTACAACCGAGGGAAGAATCAAATCGGCCAACACTTCGGCCAGCACCCCGCCGCCCGGCGTTAAGACATTTGGCGTGGGGAGCGAAAAATCACCCACAGCAGTGGTCAGGCGCATCCGCCCGCCTTGCACATTCAAAGCGTCCGCGCCTTCTACTTTCAAGCGGGCCGCCGTAAGCCCCGGCGGCACATTGCCATTACGCGTCGCTAACTCCCACGACCATTGACCATTCTCACTTGTCACCACCAAGTCCACCCCCGGATAAATATCCACATACCGCACGCCTGACCACACCGGCACATCGGGGTGCCATTGAGCCGGGTCATTGCCAAGAAAATACGAAATATGCGTGTCTATTCGGCCAAAGCCTTCCAACTGGGGTGTCGGGTTTGCCCCCTCAAATGAGAGTTTGAGATTGACCCCGTTACGGATTTCATCCAAGGCTGGCGCGTTAATACCTGGGCGAATTTCATCCAGCGCCGGAAGCGCGTCGGTCATAGGGCGGGTAAGCCGGGGTTTATGCTCCAACAATGTGACCCAAATGGCATCTGGGGCGAGGAAAATCGTGCCGCCCGCACCTTGCACTTTAAACCGCGCCCCGGTGTCAAACTGCCCGACGTTTTCGATGAACATGACCGAAGAATTCGCGGCAACGGGCGCGATGCCTGTCGGCTCATGTGGGTTGCCACGCCCGGTTGGGCTTGTATCCGAGCCGACCGGAGGTGAGTCGGAAGGGGGCGCAGGCTGATTAGAATCCAAAGAGGCCTCCGCCGGAGTGCCAGCGACTGGGGGGATGGCTTCGGGGGTGATAGCCGCTGGTGTGCCAGAAAATGGCTGCATCACAGCCGCCTGCGCGGCTGGCAAAATACCCGGCCCGCCATTCAACCCAAAGACCAGCCCGCCAATCACCCACAACCGTAGAACGCGGTCAAGTTTCGCCAGTGTCGGTCGCATTGAGCACTCCCATGAGAGACTTCAGCAGAAATGGCAGTGAAACAGCCCTACCACGAACCAGCGTCGAATTTGATGCGTTGCCAGGTATCCTTGGCGGTGCAAACGTAAAGATAGGTGCTATTGGCGGCGATTTGTCCAGCCTCACAGGGCGAGTTGGAGTGAGCCGGGGGTTGCGTCCAGCGCGCGTCGAGTTGTTGCGTGGCGATGGTGAGCAGGGTAATCATGGCCCCCAAATCGCGGCCCTCCTCGGTGACAGTGATGGTGGTACTGCCCCCGGTCGCGTTGGCCGCAAAGCCAACATCACCACTGATTTCATTGGTGGCTGTGAGAGCTGCACCAGCAGTAATCTCATCTGTTGTGGTGATCTGGCGGGTGACGGCGATGGTTCCGCGCGCAAATGGGGGAAGTGTGGAATGATCCAACTCCCCGTTTCGTCCCTTGATCCCGCGCAGGGCGGCTAGCGCGTCCCCGGCCCACCACGGAGTATGGTCAAAGTAGGTATCTGCGGTCAGGGTGCCGGCAATATAGGCATTCCCTCCCACATTCAATTGTCGCGCGATAGAAACAGCCCCTTTGTCGCTGACGCTAAGCGCATTATCAATTTTGTGGTTCGTCTCGAAGTCTGTAAATTTATAGGTATTGGTTCCACTATTGAAGTAGAGCGAACCATTATAGACCACAAGACTGTTGATCCCGCTCCCGGTGGAGGCCATTTGGGTCCAGGTGGAGCCCGTGGTGGAACCAAAACCATCTAGTCGGTAAAGATAGCCAGTGGATGAAGCGACATATAGAAGCCCTTGATACGTAATAAAATCGGCAACGATCCCACTGGGTATGGCTGGGAAAGCAATCACCTCTCCTGTTTCGGGGTTATAGGCTCGTAATTGGTAATCACCATAGGTTCGGAAGAGTCCCCACCCATTGTACTCACCATGATCATATCCAAGGACGCCTATCCTTACACCCAGATAAGTGCTCGTCCAGGAAGCGCCGCCTTCATAGCGATACACATACCAAGTATCAGGAAAAGAATACAATCTTCCTTGCACAACGACGAGATTTCCCCACCAAAACGAATTGCCCACGCTCGTCCAGGTCGTGCCTCCATCCCAACGAAAATTGTTACCATCAACCTGATGGGTATAAAGTTTGTTTTGGTATATGGACAGGTGGGCAGGACCCCTATAAGATGTAGGCGCAGGAGTGCCTATGTTGGTAAAAGTTGAACCATTATAGGATTCATATGTAGGTGGGTTGGTGCTGCCACC
>CAYUFY010000375.1:0-5235 GCA_964443795.1 uncultured Anaerolineales bacterium
GTATGCGTCTGGTAACCCGTGCGGATTGGGATGGTCTGGTCTGCGCCACGTTGTTGTCCACCGTGGAGCCGATTGACCATATTCTGTTTACATCTCCCAGGGAGGTGCAGGAGGGCAAGGCGGAGGTGCCGGAGGCTTCGGTCATCGCCAATTTGCCCTATGACCCGCGGTGTGGCATGTGGTTCGATCATCACATGTCGGAAATTGGCCGGGGCGCGTATGTGGGGCGGACGTTCAAGGGTAAATTTGAATTAGCGCCCAGTTCGGCGCGGTTGGTGTATGAGTATTATGGCCCCGCCAAACTGGGGCGCTTTGCCGAGTTAGTGGAAATGACCGACCGGTTTGATAGCGCGCAGTTGACCATGAATGAGGTGCTCAACCCGCAGGGCTATGTGGCGCTGGCGTATACCATTGACCCACGCACCGGGTTGCATGACTTAGACCATCAGGCTTACTTCATCATGCTGATTGATATGTTGAAGACCAAGTCGGTCGAGACGATTTTGACCCTGCCCGAGGTGAAGTTGTTGCAGGAACGGCTGGCACGCGACGACGCGGCTTTCCGCGAAGTGGTGTTACAGCATGCGCAGACGGAAGACTATGTGGTGGTCACCGACTTGCGCGGGGTGGAGCGGCCGAGTGGCAACCGCTTCATTGTGTACACCCTGTTCCCGATGGTCAATGTGTCGGCCACCATTATGGATAACCCGGATGGGCAGACCTGCCTGGTGTCCGTCGGTCACAGCATATTCAACCGGACGTGCCGGGTCAATGTGGGGAACTTGTTGGGCGAATATGGCGGGGGCGGGCACCGGGGCGTGGGCACGGCGCTATTCCCCCAGGCCGAAGCCGAGGCGAAGTTCCGCGAGATCATTAAAAAATTGAAGGCGTAAGGGCAGGAGAGGCACAAATAAATCGCGCCGCGTTAATCAACGCGGCGCGATTCGTTTAACGGTAGGGGCAACCCGTGCGGTTGTTCAAGGGAAGCGTGCCCCTACAACGAATCTTTGAGGTTATTTTTCGTGGCGTAGGACGCCGCCTCAGCGCGGTTGGCGAGGCCCAACTTGCTGAGAATATTACTGACATAGTTGCGCACGGTGCCCTGCCCCAAATGGAGGTCTTCCGCGATTTCGCGATTGGTCTTGCCCTCGGCCACCAGCAGGAGAACGCGCCGTTCCTGCTCGGTGAGTTGCGAGAAAGCCGTGGATTCCTGCGCCCGCGCGGCCCGGCGCACCTCGGCGAAGACCCGCTCGGTGAGGGCCGGGTCGAGGAGCGAGTTGCCCTGCGCCACGGTCTCGATGGCCCGAATGACTTCCTGCCCGCCAGCTTGCTTGAGCACATAGCCCGCCGCGCCCGCGCGGATGGCCGCAAACAGCATATCATCCTCGGCATACGAGGTGAGCATGATGACCTTGCTCTCGGGCAGTTGCGCGGTAATCTCGCGGCAGGCTTCAATCCCGCTGGCGCCCGCGAGCCGGATATCCATAATCACTACATCCGGCTTGAAGGCGACCGCTTTGGTCATGGCTTCACTGGCGGCGGAGGCCTCGGCCACCACCTCCATATCCGGATTGCGCTCAATCAGGGCCTTCAGCCCCAGGCGCACGACTTCGTGGTCATCTACTAGGAGGATTCGTTGGCGACGCATATCAGTCATTTTACCCGCGCCGGGGGTGATTGGGCAAGCGGGTTTGTCCCGGCGTCCTAATCGCTTTACAATGGAAGGCATGGATGCCCCCACTTTCGACCTGGAAACCATTGGTAAACAACAACTGGCGCTCAACGAAGCCGCGCTGGCCATCTCGTCGGATTTGGCGCTCTCGGAAACGCTTAAGCGGATTGTGATGGCGGCCGCCAAGCTGGCTAATGCCCGCTACGCCGCGCTCGGCGTGCCCGATGAAACCGGCACAACCATGCTCGAATTTATTACGACCGGCATCACGCCTGACGAAGAAGCCCGCATCAGCCATCGCCCGCGCGGGCACGGGGTATTGGGAGTGATCGTCAGCGAGGGCGTGAGTCTGCGTTTGCGCAATGTGCGGCACCATCCGCGCTCGGTGGGGTTCCCGGCCAATCACCCGCCCATGACCAGTTTTCTGGGCGTGCCCATCACCCACAAAGGGCGGCGGCTCGGCAACATTTATCTCACCGACAAGCAGGGCGCGCCGGAGTTCACCCCGGACGATCAGCGGCTCATCGAACTGCTCGCGGCCCACGCTGGGATCGCGATTGAAAACGCGCGACTGCATCACGCCACGTTGGCGCATAGCCGCGAACTGTCCGCGCTCAACGCGGTGTCGTTTGCGGTGAGTCAATATCTGGACCTCAACCGGGTGCTGGCCGAGGCGCTGGAGCAGGTGCTGGCCATCACCCGCGCGGAAGTGGGGGAGATTTTTTTGCTGAACGAAGCCAGCGGCGATATGTCGTTGGCGTTATATCGCGGCCCCTTTCCTGAAGCCTTTCAGACGCTCAAGCGTTTTAAACGGGGCGAGGGCTTTCCCGGGCAGGTGGCGCTGAGTGGCGCGCCCCTGGTCTCGACCAATTTAGCCTCCGACATGCGCTATCTGCGCCGCCAGGTCATCGAGGCCGGGTTCACCACCTATGCCTGCCTCCCGCTCCTGGCCAAAGGCAAGGTGGTGGGCACGCTCGGCCTGGCCGCCCGCGAGGTGACTACGTTCGACACCGCCAATTTATCGTTATTAATGGGCATCGGGCATCAGGTGGGCGTGGCGGTGGAGAATGCACGGCTGTATGAGCAGGTGCAACAATTGCGGGTGCTCGAGGAGCGCCAGCGCATCGGCATGGATTTGCACGATGGCATTATTCAGTCCATCTATGCGGTGGGGTTGACGCTGGAATATGTGGGCGCGCAACTGGCCGATGGGGACACCCCCGGGGCGCGGGCACGGTTGCCCACGGCCATCGAGGCCCTCAACGCGACCATTCGCGACATCCGCTCCTATATCCTCGACCTGCGCCCGCGGCGGTTTGAGGGCGATAATTTAATCGAGGGCCTTAAGCGGTTGCTGGCCGAGTTTAAGGCTAACACACTTATGATGACCGAATTTACCGCCGACCCACTGGCCGACCGCGCCCTCACGCCCGACATCCGGCTGGCGCTGTTTCACATCGCGCAGGAGGCGCTCAGCAACGCCGCCCGGCACAGCCGGGCCTCGCGCATGGATGTGCGATTAATTGATTTGGGCGCCGACGTTGCCCTCAGCCTCACCGACAACGGGCGCGGCTTCGACCCCGAGCGGGTGGAACACCGCGTGGGGCACGGGTTAAGCAATATGCAGGAACGGGTGCGTGCTTTTGGCGGGCAGATTTCCCTCGGGGCCGGGCCAGCCGGTTCGGGCGCGGAAATCAAGGTCAGCCTGCCCAAACCCATCGGCGTCTAAGCCGCTTGCGTTCCGGCCAAGATTTAAAACAAACACGCCCGGCTTCTGTGAAACAGAAGCCGGGCGTGTATTTGTCCGGGCACACCGCTTGGGGCGTGGTGCTTACTGAATGATGAGGGCGGTCACCATCCCGAACATCCCGTGCGCCGATTCGGCGTGGGTGAGGATGTGGCAGTGGAACGCCCACACGCCAGCGGTGTCACACTTCACGATCACATCCCAGCGTTCGCCGGGGGCCACGTTGAGCGTGTCGCACATGAAGGTCGGGTGCGGCCAGCCGTCGCGGCTGATGACTTGTTGGGGCAGGCCATGCAGGTGCATGGGATGAATGAGCAAGCCTTCATTCATGTAGCGGATGCGGAGCGTCTGACCCAGTTTGGCGATGATGGGCTGGGTGTAGGGGAACGATTTACCGTTGATGGTCAGGCCGATGCCAGTGTCGTTAAGCACCAGCGTGTATTCCGCGTCCACCTTGGGCTCGCTGGCCGGGTCCTTCGGCTCGATGATGAACGGGCCCATCAGACCTTTGGTCACTTGTTCGGCGGCGTTGTGGTGCGAATGGTACATATGCGAGCCGGTATTGCGTGCCGTGAATTCATAGGTAAAGCTTTGCCCAGTCTTGATGGGGTCTTGGGTGATGAACGGCACGCCATCCATGGCGTTTTCCACCAGCACCCCGTGAAAGTGGATGGAGGTGCTTTGTTTCATTTCATTCTTGCAAATCACGCGCACCTTGTCGCCCTCGGTCACCCGGATTTCGGGGCCGGGCACCAGGCCGTTGTACATCATCGCGTCCACGGTTTGCCCGGGGGCCACTTCCCACTTGCCTTCGGTGCAGGTCACTTCAAAAACTTTCACGTCCCCATCCAGGGTTGGTTCCAATTTGGTGCCCCAGAATTTAGGGTCTTTGCCCGCGCCAGCGACAAAAGTTTCCACGCCCTGCTTGTGCAGGTCATCCATATCGCCGCCGCCCTGGGTGGTGCTACCCGAGTCCATGCCAGCCATGACGGTTGGGGTGGCCTGAGGGGTTTGGGCACAAGCGGCCCCCACCACGGCCCCGGTTCCAGCAATCCCGGCGAGGGCGAGAAATTTGCGGCGCGATAAATTTTTGGCAGTCATTTCAATCATCTCCTTAGAACAAATTTAGAGTGCATTGGGGGGATTTTTCCATAAATTCCCCTTTCGAAGTAGAGACTTTGTTCATCTTATTCATATGACATTTGTAAGGAAGAGGAGAGGATGATAAACACTGCAAGCGAGTAGCGTACTGGACTATCCTGTCACCATGAACCCACTCAAGGTTTATCTTATTGATGATCATGACGCGGTGCGCGAAGCCCTGATGGTGCGGTTGTGTTCTGCCGCTGATATCCTGGTCGTGGGCGAGACCGGCGACGCGGAAGAGGGTTTGTTGGAAGTGCGGGCTTTGCGCCCGGATGTGGTGATTGTCGAAACCAAGCGCGCGGATGGCCGCGGGCTGGAGATTGTGAATTGGGTCGCGCAATGCGGGCTGGGGGTGAAGGTGGTGGTGTTGACTTCCTACCCGACCGAATGGGAACGGTGGGCGGCTCACCGCGCGGGCGCGGCCATATACTTGCTCAAGGATATTGGCTCCCCGAGTTTGGTGGAGCAGATCCGCTCGGTGACGCGCCCCACGACCTTGCCCCTGCATGCCCAATTGATCTAACCGTTCTCCGAAACTTAGACGTTTAGGACTAGCCTAAAGATGTTCGGTTCCTGCTTCAGGGAAGCGCACCGGCCCGTTCCGCAGATTGGGCCTGGACTTCTCTTCGCCACAGGCGTTTTAGGTGTCCGCGGAACTCGCGGCCAGCCA
>CAYUFY010000376.1:0-5230 GCA_964443795.1 uncultured Anaerolineales bacterium
CGAGGGCGGGTGGGTCAATGACCACCGGCGGGCAGCTGAGAAAGTGTTCGAGCGGTTCGCCGCCAGGGCCGAAGCCACACTCGGCATATGCGCCGCCCGCGGTGCGGGCCGCGCCACAGCCGCGCTGGGTGGGGATGGCTTTAGGGGTAGTGGGCATAGTGGTCTCCTGATGAGTAAGACGGGTGAGGACAATCAGATTTCGACCCCACCTGTCAACGACAATTAGAAATGCCCACGGGGTGGGAGCGTGGGGGGGAGGCGGCGGGCGGGGTGAGGGTCGAATGTGGAGAGGGGGAGGCGGGGGCTGGCATCTTCTTCCGCGTACCAGTCGGCGGGGAAGGGCGCGGGCAGGGGGCGGCCGTGATGGCGGGGGCCGAGCTGAAGATTGAGGGTCTGCGCGACGGTATCCGGCAGGAAGCACTCGATCTCGACCCCGAAGGTGACACGGTCAATTGCCACCCGCGCGATGCGGTTGTGAGGATTCTTGGCCATCGGGTCTCCTGTGAGTGAAAGGTGAGTGGCACAGGAGACGGAGGGGGACGAACAGATTTCGACTGGTGAGGCGGGGAGTTAAAAAGAAAAGCGCCGCGTGGAGCGGCGCTTGGGTTGAAGATCCAATTGATTTTAGGGATAAACGAACAGACGGGTGTTAAAGAGATTCATAAGCAAATAGGGCTTGTCACCTGATAAAGGTGTAACTGACTGGCTCGTAAATGGGGAGGGTGACGCGGAATTATCTCGTCGAATAGCAGGAAAGAACGTTCGACTTTGAATAGGAGCAGCGATGACCGGGGTGGTATAGGTGACGCCCAATGTTTCTGACCATTTCACATTGATCGTGGCATTGGTGCTGACTGTTTGGGTAATCAAAGCTGGATCAACATTGAAATTTAGATGGAGATGTTCAGTGCCAGACAGCGGTAAAGGTGTCAACCACTCGGCACTCTCACTCACCGTCCAAGATTGTGGCCCCGAATCATCTGACGTTATCGTGTAAGGTAGTAGCGTAGGTACCGTCTGCAGCGGATCTATCAATGCAATAAGAGGCTGGGAGGGGGCGGTCAGGCGAGGCCAACGGTAACGATATACTTTTTCCGTGGTCGTCGCAAAAATTACAGGAAAATTATCTTCGTAAACGATGGTGACGCGCAATTCCTTATTATTTACGATCGGCATCCCTTGAGTTGGGAGCCATTTGTCTCCCCGCGTGGAGGAAAAATATAATGGACCGGCATCTGACCCGGTCACCAGACTCTGATCTTGAGCGTAATTGGGAGATACGGCCAGCCGATTAGTGTAATAGCTGGTATTGGCCCCACCAATATTGATCCAACTATTTCCTTGATCTTCAGAGCGAAAAGCGCCGCCAGTGGAAATGCCATTGACAGCTACAAAAAGCGTGTGATCTTGAGCAAACGCCGGAGATAGTTCAAGCATAAACTCCGGCGAATATGTGGGATTGCTTAAGTTGACCCAGGAAACACCGGCATTGTTGGTACGGAACAGTCCCGTGTTATAGGTGCTGACAAAGATAGTTGGGTCAGTCGGATAAGCGGGGGAGATTTCCAAATCAGTCACAAAGGGGGGAACACCATTGGTAATTAACGTCCAATTGGCTCCGTCATTGGTTGATCGGTAAGCACCCTCTCCGTATCCTCCGATGAAAACAGTATGGTCAGTTCGGTAATTGGGTGAAAGCCGGAGTAGGCCCGCAGTTGGCAAAGCGGGATTAGTGGACGCCCAATTCAGACCAGCATCGGTGGATTTATACAGGGCCTTACCCACGGTGGCCAAAACAGTCCGGTCGGTAGCAAAACTGGGTGATAGCGCAATAATCAATTCTGCTTCGCCGGAAGTTGGCACAGGCAGCGCATACCAATTGGCACCGCCATCAGTCGAACGGATAAGTTTTTGTTTGCCAAAAGCAAAAATAGTTTGGTCTTTGACGTAGTTGGGGGAAGGAACCAGGTTGAAAGCCGGATCCCACATACTGCCGATGAATGGGGAAGCGGATGATTTTCTGTGCCAGGTGAGGCCACCATCCGCAGAGCGCCATAGGCTGGAAGTGCTGTGGGCATAAAGGATGCCGGCTTGATGAAATGAAGGGGCTTGAATTAATTCTCCAAAGCTTCCGCTCGGCGCAATGGCAACCGGCGTAACAGTAAGCCACGAGTCACCGAGGTTGTCTGAATACATTAACTGGCCCGTGTTCTGGTCAATGCCGACAATGTTGAGCTCGTCAGAAATGGCAATATCTGTAAAGGTCACCCAGTCAATGAGATACCAAGTCTGACCTCCATTTACAGAAACAACCAAAGCATATTGAGTGGCAGCAAAGAGGGCAGTTTGACCGCGAGCAAGCGGGACGATGGCCAACTGGTTGACCGTGTTGCCAGAGCCTATGCCCAGATTTTTGTCCGCTGGTTGCCAGGAGATGCCATTGTCGGTGGAACGCCAGAGACTTGAATTATTCATGCGAACATAGAGGGTATGATCCACAGCGATATAGGGCGACAGAACGATTTGGTCTACAACTGAGCCATTGGCTGGAAGGTTGACTTGCGTCCAATGTTGGCCGCTATCGGTTGAATAAGCCAACCCGCTATGGGTGTAGGCGTTTTGAGCCACATAGATAATATGGTCGAATTCAAAGAGGGGAGATAGGGTGACAAGCCGGATGGGGCCTTCCAATATTTGTTGCGGATTGACCCACGTTTGCCCATTATCTGTGGAGATTTTGAAGCCCTCAGTCGCATAGTCTAAACCCGCAAAAAGTGTATGGTCATCTTTGAAAGAAGTCGAGGCCGCTATTGACAAGAGATTGGCATAGTACGCTGGATCTGTCATTTGGCGCCATAACCCACCCTGATTGTCAGACCGATATAGACCTGATATCAGAGTATCTTCGTCACCCAAAATCAGTGGGCTAATAGGGATGGATGAGGTTTCAAACCGTCCGGGGAGGTAGACGGTCGTTGGCGCAGGAGCTACGGGCGTGATGGGTGAGGCGCTTTGATGTAGAGGTCTTTGAAGAAATTGATTCGAACCCCTAGCTGGGGCATAAGCGATTAGAAGGACGCTTAGTATTAGTAGAGGGGGCATACCCCGAAACAGTTTTGTTTTAATTAAACTTAGGCGCATGGTATTTATTCCTCCTTGGCCCAATCCCGTAGATTTGAATGTGCTCCCCACTTATGGAGAAAACCTCTGAGAATTATTTGAAATTATAATCCATTCCATTAGTCAGTGTAGCGCTTACTGTTCTTGTGTTTGTGAAGAACCGACTAAACCAGATGAGAACAGGAAGGCTAGAAAAGAAATGAGAACGAAAAAGCGCCGGATATCCCGGCGCTTTTGATTTGTCCGGTATTCGGTTGTGGGGAAGGCCCCCATCCGGCGCTGCGCGCCACCTTCCCCCGTCGGACAAGCACCGACAGGGGAAGCCGATTAGGCGTAGCAGCCGTTGCGCCAGGCCTGGCGGAGGCACGCTTTTGAAGACCAGGCGCTTCGAGTAAGATAAGCTGTGGAGACGTGGCTAATGCAATCGCCCAATCATGTGGTCAAGGAAATGTATGTCGAGATCAACAGTATCTCGCAAGGTTTAAATATCGGACTCCTGGTCTTGGTCATCACCACGCCGGAGTTCCAGGCATCGTGGCGCGGCGGCTCCTGCAGCGCCCCGCTGTTGGCCCTGACCAACCTGTTGATCTCCATCATTTTTTGGGCCCGCTATTATTTCGATACCGAGATTTTGCAACGCTCCTTTACCATTCCGGTCACCCTGTGGTTCTTCGGCTACATTGTGGCGCAGGGCGTGAGTGTCACGTTTATCGCCCACCCGGTTAACTGGCTGATCAGCACCGGGGTGTTTTTGTTCTTTGGCTGTGGTTTCTATGCGTTCAACCTGATGGAAATCCGCCGCAAGCAGCAGGCCAACCTCCTGGCCCTCCCGCCCGACTTTAGCCAATGGCAAAGCCGGCGTCTGCTGGAGTTGCTGATGTTGTCGGCGCTCACTTTGGTCGGCGCGGGGCTGGTGCGGCAATATCCCGCCATGGCTTTGCCGATCGCGGTCTCTTCGTTGGCGATGGCCATCTGGCAATTGGTCATCACCAATGACTATCGCACCCGGAACTTTATTGAGACCGGGGTTTAGGGGAACCCACCGGGGGGGAGCCTGACGCCCTACCCCCGGCGGGCTTGGGTGGTGATGGGCGGGTCAACCACCAAGCCAGCGCCAGCCCCACCAACCCGCTACCATCGAACAGGATAAACCGCATAAGCGAGTCGGCCAACAGCTCATGCCCAGTGGGTAACCCGGCGCGGATTAATAGTTCCCCGAACAGCCCCAGCGTTTGCATGGCGAAGGCTGCTTTCAGCGCGAGGCCATTCCGTTGCGGTTGCCAGAGTGCCAGCAGGTAGGGCACATTCCACATCAGGAACAGAAGCCCCACGCCCTGGATTGCGGCTATCCCAGGGACGCCAGTCAACTCGAAGCGGGGCGCATAGGCTGCGGGCCAGAAGAAAAAGACTAATCCGACCTGGAGGTTCCAGGCGGTCACCAGTCCAATGAGCAGACGCGCCAGCCAGAGACGAGAAAAAAATTTCATCGGGTAGATCCATTCGATATAGGCCAGTTATATTATGCCATGGCCGAAATCAAAGGGGGGATGGAAAAAGATCGGCTTGAGAAACGCGTAGGAACTGTGGGGAGACCCGTTGAGCGCCGGGAGGTAGGGGATAGGGGGTGGAAAGATGAACGTTGAAATGAGAACGTAAAAGAGCCGGACACTCCGGCTCTTTTGATTCGTCCAGTATTCAATTGTGGGGAAGGCCCTCGTCGGACAAGCACCGACAGGGGAAGCCGGTTAGGCGTAGCAGCCGTTGCGCCAGGCACGGCGGAGGAGCGCGGCTTTGCGGGCGGCGGCTTTAGCGCGGGCGGCGTTCTTCGCTTGTTTGGTGGCGCTGATCTGGCGGGCGATGCGGCGGGCGCGTTTGGCGGCGGCTAAATTCTTGGCTTGTTTGGTGGCGCTGATTTGGCGGGCGATTTTGTTGGTCATGATCGGTGGCTCCTTGGGGCCGGTGGCACACTCCCGAATTGGAGTGTGTTTGATGCCGACACTTTCTCAGAGACAAGAAAATTGACAATCACCGGAAGACACGAGTTTTACGAATTTGGGACTTGGGAAAACGCCTGTGATGACCGCCACGGGGAGGAGTAGGGGGGAGGCGC
>CAYUFY010000377.1:0-5210 GCA_964443795.1 uncultured Anaerolineales bacterium
CTTCAAACACTGTGTTAAGCAATTATGACGCCCATTTCCTGAGGTCCTGTATAAGGTAAATCAAAAAGACAAAACGAAGACATTGATGGGGCTTGAGGCTATCCGCACTTACTACCAACGGGCGAGTTCTTGGGCAAGCGATTCTAAGGCGGAGCTCATTCCGCGTTATACTTACTCCAACATTCGTCACGCTCGTATTCCGAATAGCTTTTCTGCCATGGGCGAATCCTCTGAACTCCCGGAAGTCATCGTCTACACCGACGGCGCTTGCGACCCCAACCCCGGGCCTGGCGGCTGGGCCGCCTTGCTCATGTTCGGCACGCATCGCAAGACCTTGACCGGGAGTGAACCAGAGACCACCAACAACCGGATGGAATTGCAAGCCATCATTGCAGCGCTCGGCGGGCTAAAGAAGCCCTGCCGCGTAACACTGCATACCGACTCAGAGTACGCCCACAAGGGCATTACCGAATATATCGCGCGCTGGAAAGCAAAGGGCTGGCGCACATCGGACAAAAAGTCCGTCGCCAATCGCGACTTGTGGGAAGCGCTGGATGAAGCCCTACAGCGCCATCAAGTTGAGTGGGTCTGGGTGAAGGGCCACGCGGGCGAAGCCCTCAATGAGGAAGTAGACCGCCTGGCCGTGAGCATGATCCCGCGTTCTGCCTTGCCGCTCGATGACCGCGACGCAACGCACATCTTCACTGGCGTTTCCTGCCTCGGCCCTAGCGGCCCGGGTGGTTGGGCAGTAATACTCCGCACCGGAGAGTCAGCGCAAGAGATAACTGGCCGTGAATTAAAAACTTCCGCCAACCGATTGCACCTGCTGGCAATCGGGCAAGGCCTCGCCGCCGCCCCGGCTGGCAGAACCACGCACGTCTACACCCCCTCCGACTACGCCGCGCAAGGTGCCCAGCAGTGGGTGGTAGCCTGGGCGCAGCATGGCTGGCGCACCAAAGAAGGCCAGGCGGTGAAGCACGCCGATGTTTGGCAAGCGATTTTGAGTGCTTCGGAAAAGCGCCGCGTGCAATGGCATTGCCTGAAAGGGGAAGTGCGGCCCGACGAATCGCGGCGGGCCGATGACTTGGCAAAGTCAGTGGCTCGGCCGACCAACCTACCATGACCCGATGAACTGAGTTCGGAGTTTTGAAACCAATGTCGCTACACATTGAAGATAATGTCTTATCGTCGCTCTTTTCATACTTCTCCCGCCAGATTCCTTTCCTTGTCTCCCGCGCCTATCCAAAATACTCCTATAATCTCCCTGGCTTGAGGCAGTCGGTTGAGTTCCCCCATTCGGTCCATCCACCTCCTCTCTTGATTCACCATGCCCACCCCTGACCGGACTTCGCTGGCGCAATTCCTCACCGACCTGCGCCGCTTCGTCCTCGATGAGCGCGACGCCCAACGGCGTCAAATCGAAGGCGGCTGGGCCAAGCGTTTGCCAGAGCGCGTCGCCGCTGGCACGGCCCTCGATGGTTTGCGTTTTCTCGGTCTTCAACCCGATGGCCTGCTCGAATTCACCTGCGCGCTCAATCAATCCCGCTTCCGCGAGGGCGATACCCTGTGCCTCAATCGTGGCAGTCCGTTTTTTCAGCCCAACGCCAATGTCACGCTGGAAATTGATGATGAAACCCATCTCACCTTTCGGCTCGATGACCCGCAGGCCCTCGACTTACAGATGTTGCACGCCGAACCGACCGGCTGGGTGCTCGATCAAAGTTATCTCGACCTCAGCCACTATGTCCTCGACGCCCTCGACGAAGTTGGCGACACGGCCGTCGGGACACAACGCATCTTGCCTTTATTGATGCATCTCACGCGCCCGCAGACCAATCTCGCCCGACATGAGCAGGCGCATGCCCTCGCCGCTGAAATCGGACTCAACGCCGACCAGTCCGAAGCCTTTGCGCAAGCCCTAGCCACCGACCTCGCGTGGCTGGTGCAAGGCCCGCCGGGCACGGGCAAGACCCGCGTTCTCGCCCATTTGGCCGCGCAACTCGCTCGCGAGGGTGAGCGTGTTTTCATCACCGCTTTCACGCATCGCGCCATCAATCAGGCGCTCAATACGTTGGCGCGCTTGGCCCCCGGCCTCCCGTTCGCCAAAATTGGTGAAGCGCACCGGGCCGATGATTTGCAGGGCGTGCCCAACTATCTCGACTTCAATCAATCGCCGCTTGCCGATTTAGAGCACGGCTACATTGTTGGCGCCACGCCATTTGCCACCCGCACCCGTCGCCTCAATGGCGTCACCTTCGATACTGTCATCTTTGACGAAGCCAGCCAAATCACGTTGCCCCTCGCCATCATGGGGATGCTCACCGCCCAGCGTTTTATCTTC
Organism: uncultured Anaerolineales bacterium; assembly: GCA_964443795.1. Classification (GTDB taxonomy): domain Bacteria; phylum Chloroflexota; class Anaerolineae; order Anaerolineales; family UBA6663; genus DATDRS01. The sequence continues at coordinate 2,342 of CAYUFY010000377.1, forward strand.
TTTGGCGACCAGCGACAACTCCCGCCGGTGCTCACCCGGCATTACACGGGCGGAGCACTCCGCGAATCGGTCTTTGAAGTTCTCGCCGAGCAAGGCTTCGATACCATGCTCTCGGAGACTTATCGCCTCAATCAAGTTTTGGTGGATTGGCCGAGTGCGGCTTTTTATACGGGTCAACTGCGTCCTGCTAATGAATCGGTGGCCGGGCGGCGACTGACCCTCGACGGGGTGCCGCGTTTCGCCGAAGTGCTCGACCCGGCGCGCCCCAAAGTTTTCGTGGACTTGCAACATCGCACAACCACCACGCGCAACCGACAGGAAGCGCAATTGGTAGTGGACTTATTACTCGCGCTCTTGGAAGGCGGCCTCCCACCCACCGAAGTGGGTGTGGTTGTGCCCTATCGCGCGCAGGGGCGTGAAATCCGAACTCGATTGCGCGCCGCCTTGCCCGATGCCGAACTGCGCCGCCATATCGTGGTGGATACGGTTGAACGGATGCAAGGCCAGGAGCGCGAGGTCATCCTGGTCTCACTCACGACTTCCAACCCCGCCTTCGCCGAGCAGTTGGCCGATTTTTTCTTTCAGCCCGAGCGCCTCAACGTCGCCATCACGCGCCCGCGCTCCAAACTCATCCTCATTGGCAGTCGCCACGTGCTCCGCGCCCAACCGGTCGCACCCGAACATCAAGCCACGGTGGCGCTCTTTCGTGATCTGCTTAACTCCTGCGCCTATTGCGCGCTAGATTACCCTCACCTCATGTAATATGGCGCTCATCCTCCCCGATGCCCCGTTGGTCACGACCTCGCCCGAGGTCGCCCGCATTCATCGTTTGCTCAAACAATTACCCGATGAGCACTACACGGTTTGGCATCGACTCACCATTCACCCCGAGCCCGGCCCCGATTTTTGGATTTTGAGCGCCGACCAGCGGGCGGTGTGGTTGAAAGTTTCTCCGCTCACCCCGGCCGGCGCGCGGGTTTTCACCCAAGCGAGTCTATTCGAGGCCCCGGTCTCCCTCCCTGCCGAGGCCGAGCATCAAGCGTTGGTTCGCTTTGCTCAATCAACAGCTGTGCCCGACAACCTACCCGCCGTTGTCGTTTTCCCGAACTTAAATGAAGCCGAACTCACTCGTTTGCGCACTGTGGCGGAGTTGCCCGCCGGAGTCATGTGGCTGGGCAAGGATAACCTGACCCCAGCGACTTTTCCGCTGTGGCTTCTCACACGTCTCAGCCCGGTGCTCTCACAGACGGTCATCACCCAATTGCGTCAAGCCTTCACCCCCGAGGTCATCATCCCGGCTCACTTCACCGTGCGTTCGGCAACCCACACCGTGGGTGAACCCCGACCGCGTTACACCGCCGCAACTTCCACGCCCTTCTTATTAGACTACGACCAAGAGCGCGCCCTCAAAACCGAGTTAGATTTATCGGACGAAGCCCGCGCCACCGTCAATGACTTCAACCTGCGGCTGGTGAACGGCGTGGCCGGGAGCGGCAAATCGCTCGTCGTGGTCTACCGCGCGCAATTGCTCAGCCGCCTTTATCCGCACAAAGCCATCCTCGGCCTCACGCATAACCGACCTCTTATTCGCGATTTGCAAGCTCGCTATAAGAGTCTCAACCCCACTGGCGCGACCGTGAAATGGCTGACCTTCAACCAATGGTGCCGGCGCTTGTGGCCGCTCCAGCCGTCGTTTCGTGACCCCATTGGCCTCGCCGCCCGCCGCCGTTTGCTCACCGACCTTTGGCATCAGCATCTCGCCGAGACTGCGCTCTCCGAACAGTTGTTACATGATGAATTGGATTGGTGCAAAGACCGGCTGATTTTCTCGCGCGAAGATTATCTAGCCGCCGACCGCAGCGGGCGTGGCTTCGCGCTCACCGAATCCCTACGCCAGAAGATGTACACCGTTTTTGAAGCCTATCAAGTGGAGCTTAATCGACGCGCACAAATGGATTGGGGGGATGTGCCGCGCCAGATTTGGCGCTGGGTGCAATCGGGAAAAGTGACTCTGCCGCAGTACGATGTGATTTTGGTGGACGAGGCTCAATTCTTTGCGCCCCTGTGGTTCGAGTTAATCAAACGCGCGGTGAAGCCCGGTACCGGCCATTTGTTTTTAGTGGCTGACCCCACGCAAGGTTTTCTCAAACGCAAACAATCTTGGGCCGCCAGCGGGTTGGAAGTGCGGGGTCGGGTACATCGCCTGCGCAAGAGTTATCGCACCACGCGCGAGATTCTCAGTTATGCCTCGTTGCTCTATCGCGAACGCGTGCCCGATGACGACGATGACATTGAAACGCCCGAACTCCTCGACATGCCGAGCGGGGTTTTTCCGCAAATCATTGCGCTCACCAGCGAGCAGGACGAAATCACGCGCGTGGTCAACGAGATTGAGAAACTGCTCCAGCAGAATTTCCCCAAGCGTCACTTGTTGGTGATTCATGTCAACTGGCAGGGGCGCGAGCGTTTGCTCGAACGGTTGCGGTCCCGCTTCGGGCCCGAGGCCGCCATTGACCCGGTGCAAGGCGTGGCGGCGGATGCCATTCGGGTCTGCACCCTCAACGCCGTGACCGGTTTGGAAAGCCCCATCGTTTTTATCGTGGGGGCGCATGAGCTCTTTGAGCAGGAGCAGAGTCTGCGCCTCTCCGATGAAGAGCGCACCGAGTTGATTCGCGACAACACCCGCAAACTCTACATGGCCCTCACCCGCGCCGGCCAGCGAGTTTTGCTCACCCACGTTGGTGAACTGCCGCAGGTGCTTATCAATAACTTGCCCCACGCTGGCTAATTCAGCGTAAACTTATCGAGATAGATCTGAGTAGCTAACACTTTCGCCAAGCCGGAGCAAGTCGGAATGGGGTAAGGCGCA
>CAYUFY010000378.1:0-5208 GCA_964443795.1 uncultured Anaerolineales bacterium
AGGCAAGGCGCTGGCCGCCTAACTGCCGACTTGTTTAGGCCCAAGTGTACTAGCCAAGTTAGTTGAAGCCTTGGCTGATGCGTTACGGTCGGTTACGCCTCAAGATGCGCTGGCCTGGTTCCAGCACTGCGGCTATCCCGTCCACTGAACTGGAAATCGCTATAAACTAATCAACAATCCTGATTACCTTACAGAATGGTTTTAAAGTCCTAAAAACGCGGCGTTTTTAGCATCGTTTAGAGCCTAAACCATGAAAGTGTAAGGTAATCAGTCAACAATCCAAAATCAAAAATGTTTCTTCTCGCCCTCCACAACCTCCGCGCCCGCACCGGGCGCACGCTCTTCACTGTTTTTGCCACACGCGCTAGCGCCACCACCTTCAGTGAGAAAATCCGCGCGGAGAACGGGGTGGCGCGGGCGGTGGAAATTATCGAGCGGCACGCCCAAACGAGACCCCATGCGAACTGAAATCATCACCTCAATTGAGCAAGTCACCCCTGCGTGGTTGACTCTGGTATTGACAGACAGTGGTGCCCTCACGCACGGCACCGTGGCGGGTTTTGATGTGGATACGAGTCGCGGCAATTGGTCAGCCAATGCGCGCCTCACCGTGCGCTATAGCGCCGACGCGCAGGGCGCTTTGCCCCAACGTTTGTTCCTAAAAATGGTCAACACCGATTTGGATGATGAATTCTTCGGCGCATCAGAGGTGACGTATTACACCCGCGATTACGTTGGAGTCGAAGATGCGCCGCTCATCCGCTGTTACGCGGGCGCATATTCTGAAACACAGCGCCGCTATTATTTGTTACTGGATGATGTATCCGAGACGCACATTGAGGCCGCGCAGAAAACGCCCACGCTGGATTATGGCTTGGCGCTGGCCGAGGGATTAGCGAATCTGCACGCGCATTGGTGGGGCGCAGACCGCTTGGCCGAAGCCGATGCGCCCCTGCCCAGTGCCGCGCATATCCGCCAGTTTGTGGGCATTGCCGAGCCGGGGATGCGGCGCATCGTCGAGCGATATTCATCGGAATTAAAATCACACTGGCCCGCGCTCATGCAAACGCTTTATGCGCGACATCCGCAAGCGATGATTGAACGCACTCACAACGCCAACGGCTTCACACTCATTCACGGCGATGTCGGGCAGAACAACATCTTGGTTCCGCGCGCGGGCGACCGGCCCATTTACATCATTGACCGCCAGCCTTTCGATTGGAGTCTGACGACGTGGCTGGGCGTTTACGATTTGGCGTATGCGATAGTGTTGGATTGGGACATTGAAACGCGGCGACAGTTGGAGCGGCCTGTGTTGCAACGCTACCATGCGGCTCTGCTTCAACGCGGTATTGAAAATTATGCGTGGGAACAACTCTGGGATGACTATCGCTTGTGCGTAGCGATGGGCGTATACATCGCCACCGAGTATTGTCGCGGCGAGGGCGGCGAGCGGCTGATTCATGTTTGGCTCCCCATGCTCCAGCGGTCGCTGACGGCGTGTGAGGATTTGCAGTGCCGTGAGCGGTGGTAAAACAAATTGCCGATTTTAGATTTTTCATTGATGATTGCCCCAATCAACAACCAGAAATCAACAATCAGAAATGTTCCTCCTCGCCCTCCGCAACCTTCGCGCCCGCACCGGGCGTACGTTCTTCACCGCCTTCGCCATTGCACTCGGGGTGGCGTTGGTGTTCGCCACGCGCATTATCAGCGTCGCCGCCGAGACCGAAGCCGCCGCCGCGCGCGCGAGCAAACTCGCCGGGGCTGACCTAGAAATTTCTCCCGCGCTCGCGCAGTTCTTCCCCGTTTCCCTGGCCGATAAAATCCTCGCCGATTCCGCCGTCGAGCGGGTCGCGCCGGTCTATCGTCATTCGCTCACTGAGAACAATTTAGAATTGCTCGGCGTTGACCCGGCGCGGGTGCTCACCCCCTACGAATTAATTGTGGGCGAGTTCGTTACCACCGATAACGAAATTCTGTTGCCCGACCTGTGGGCCGCGCAACATGGCCTCGGGGTGGGGCAGACTGTGCGCTTGATGGTTGCCGAGGAGTCGTATGAGTTTAAAGTCGTAGGCTTGCTTAAAGCGACTCCCTTCGGGGCGGCGACGGCTTGGGTGCCGCTGACTACGCTACAAGCCGCGCTCGGCTTACCGGAGGCGGTGAGTTCAATGTTGGTGCGCCTCAAACCAGGGGCGACCCTCAACGTCGTGAAGGACACTTTGGCGGAGGCGCTCGGCACGGCGTATGTGGTGACGACCGCGCAAGACTCCACGGTGGCGGATGACGTATTGGTCGGACTAACGCGCATTGCTTTTCCGTTTGCCACCGTGGTGGTGCTTCTGTCGGGCGCGTATCTCGTCTATAACGCCTTCGCTTTAACGTTGACGGAACGCCGACGTGAAATCGGCCAACTGCGTGCGTTGGGGATGACGCGCGGGCAAGTGTTGGTGCTGACGCTCACCGAGGCGCTACTCATGGCGGGCGCAGGTTCGCTGGCAGGGTTGCCCCTGGGGTTGGGGCTGGCGGTCGTACTCGTCCGCTCGGCCATTGGCGCGAATGACCCGGCCAACGTCAGTCGCGGCGCGGGTCAGATTCAATTGGCGAGTGTCGTTATCCCGCTCGATGGTGCAGTGCTGGCCGTCGGTTTGGGATTACTCATCACGTTGGGGGCCACTTTCGCGCTAGCGTGGCAGGCTGGGCGCGTCAGCCCGCTCACGGCACTGATGGCCGAAACCTCATCAGATAAAGACACCGCGATGGGGCGGCTCTACGAAAACTGGGGCTGGGTCGGGGCGCTCGGGCTGGCTGTGCTGTTCGGGGTTACGAATACCGCCGTGGCCGCTTACTTGCGTCAAAGTGAAATCAGCGATAACGGCATTCTCTACACGCTCCTGCCCCTCCTCATTCCGCCGTTTATCGTTCTGCTGGTTATTCCTACGGTCATGCACGGCGGGTTATGGCTGGTCGAGCGGTGTTTCCCGCGCGCCGTGGCGGCGCGGCTGGCGGTGGGCAACATTCGCAAGCAAAGCGCGCGCGCCCTGCTGACTGCGGCCAGCTTTGCCATCAGCCTGATGCTCGTCGTAGCCTTTGCGGGTATTGCCCTCGGTTTCTCTGCCTATTCCGCCAATCAGGGCGCGGGGCTTTTCGCCGCCGACTTCATGTTAATCCGACCCGTCCCGCCGGGCGGCGTTTGGTTGCCTATGCCGCCCGCCCTGGAGGCTGACCTGGCCGCGCTCCGCTCGGAGGCGCAAGTGTGGGAGTATTCCGTCACCAACCTGCCCGGTTATGCGGTTGGCCCCACGGGGTTTGTGATGAGTCTGGATTACTTGCGCGCTCACCCGCAGGCGGCGCGCCCCATTGAAGGCTCACTCGACGGAGCGGAGCAGTACATCGTGGCCGGGCCGTCGCTCATCCTCAATGAAACCGCCGCGCGCCGCCGCAACCTGCACGTCGGCGACACCGTGCTCATCGGCACCCTCGAAGGCCCGGTGACGTTCACCGTCGCGCTTATCCAGACCGGTTACACCATCATCCCCAGTGAATATGGCCCGCGCTACTTCGGCGCTCATCCGGGCTTTTTACTGGTCTCGGCCTTGCCTGGCCACGCCCCAACCGAACTCGCTAACCGGCTTAAGACACTCGCGCAGAAACATGACCTGCAATGGGTGGATGACCCGGCGCAATGGGTTTCCGATGCCACCGACCAAATCTACGGCGCGGTCTTGGGTCTCTTCGCTGGCCTCACCTCCATCGCCGGGATTGTCGCCGGTCTCAATCTCGTTAATTTGTTGGTGGCCTCCGTGCTGGAACGCCAGCGTGAACTCGGCACGCTCCGCGCGCTCGGCCTCACCCACGGGCAGGTGCGCGCGTTGGTGGTGGTCGAGGCCGGTTTGCTAGGACTGGTCGGCAGTCTGCTCGGCGTGTTGGGCGCGCTCGTCATCAGTTGGGTCAGCACGCAACTCTTCGCCGCCTGGCTTGAACCCGTTTTCGGCCCGTTTACTGCCACGCCCGTACTCCCGTGGGCGGTGGCGGGCCTCACGCTGATTCTCGGTCCGGTCATCGCCATGCTGGCCGCGCTCTGGCCCGCCGACCGCGCGGCCTCGGTAAATCCAGCGGACGCGATGCGCGCCGAGGGCGCAACCGGATTCTTGAAACCGGCCAAACACCTCGGCCCGACGGGTCTGCGCGGCCTCCTCGCGCGGTTGCCGCTCGCCGCCAAACTCTCCTTCACCACTGGCCTCATCATCATCGTCACCATCGCCGCGCTCACGGCGTTGCGCGTCAACTACGAGCGCCAACTCATCGAAGACAACATCCGCGCCATCCTGGCCCGCGCCACCGAACTCATGGTGGACTCCAGCCAAAGCCAACTGCCCGCCGACGTGACCGAACTCACCCCCGAACTTGTGCGGGCTATGATGTCCCAATCCGGCACCTCCGCCGATTCACTCAACCAACTGTTTCAAGGCGGCAACTCGCCTTACGACTTCAAGCTCAAATACGCTTTCATCACCAATGACCACTACCAAGTGCTCTCCGGCAGTCGCGCCGAATACAACAACAAGACGCTCACCAACACCATCGCCCTCGCCGGTTCAGCCTCCACCGTGCGCCTCACCGACTGGATTGGCGAGCGCGCCTTTGAGTCCACCATCGCCATCGAGAATCAAGCCGGGCAAACCTTGGGCTATGTGATTGTCGGCATCTCCACTGACCCAGTGGATAACCTGACCCGCGACATCGTGAGCGGTTCCCTGTGGATGATGGCCGCCGCCCTCGCGGTCGCCATTGCCCTAACGATTTTCTTCACCCGCCGCGCCCTCGCGCCCCTCTCCCAAATTGCCGATGCGTCTCATGCAGTAGCGCGCGGCGATTTGAATCGGCGCGTCCCCGAAACCCGCTGGGACGACGTGGGCCAACTCGCGCGCGCATTTAACGAAATGGTGCATGGCCTCAACGACCGTGAGCGGATGCGCGATTTGTTCGGGCGCTATCTTTCGCGTGAAGTGAGCGAAGCCGTCCTCGCGGGCCGTGTCACCCTCGGCGGCGAGCGCAAGACCATCACCTGCTTGTATGTGGATATGCGCGGCTCCACTTCCTTCGCCGAAAAATATCAGCCCGAAGAAGTGATGGCCGCGCTCAACGAGTATTTTGAAGTCATCATCCTCGCCACCGAAGCGCACGGCGGCATCGTCAACCGCTTTG
>CAYUFY010000379.1:0-5172 GCA_964443795.1 uncultured Anaerolineales bacterium
GCGAAACTCGCCCCAACCGGCATCGGCAATCGCCCGCGCCAAACGGTGGTTCTTCAGCATCCCGCTCACATTCAGGTTTTCCACGCCCAGGGCCGACTTGGTTTCACCTGCACTGCGCGCAGGCGCAAGGGTCGTCAGCCATGACGCGCAGACCAGCCAACGTTCCCTTGTAGGTCAGCATAGCCACAAAGCGCGCATGGGGAACATTGACGAAGTTTTTATTTGTCCGGTGACCCAATGCAATCGCTTGTTTCCAGTCGGGGTTCAGGCCGATGACGAGCGAGCCGATTCCAGCCTGCGCCAAATAGTCAATCAAGCGGCGGCTGGCGGTGTGAAGTTCGTGCCGCATACGGCGGTTGCGTTTATCGGTCAGGCGGTCAAGCCGGTGCGACTCTTTCTGCTCACCGGGCAACTGCGCTTGCAGTTCGGCGCGGCGCTTGTTGTAGAACTGATTGAGACTCTTGAGCGGTCTGCCGTTAATCAGAAGCGGACGAAAGCCCGGTTGATTAGAAGTTACAGCCGCCAAGTTGTTCAAGCCAATGTCCACCCCCGCGTACCAGTCGGGATTCAAGTTCGGATTATTTTCTATCGCGCGTTCATAGAGGACCTCCACAACGTAGTGCGTCTTGCGTGGCGCAATTCGCACTTGCTGAATGTTCGCTTGCTGAGTCTGAATCGTGATGGGCAAGCCCGAGGGTTGAATGATATTTTGGCGAAGCGCCACGCGGCTCATCGCTTGCAAAGTGTAGGTGAGCAGATTGCGCCCATCCTGATGCTTGTAATGGGGCAATTGGGGTGGAGCCGTGAACAGCGCCGGGTTGCGCGCGTAGGTTTTGCGCGCCGCCCAAAAGGCCTGCCAATCGTGATCTACCTGTTTCAACACCCACTGCGCGACCTTCGCAGGCAGAGCGCGGAACTCCAGCGCGACCTTCATCTCGCGGGCCAGCCGCGCATATGATGGGCGTTTCTCGCTGTGAAAGAACGCTTGCCGCACGCGATACAGTGCCGCGTTGTAGAGGTGCTTCGAGGCTAGCGTCGCGCTATCTATCGCTGCCCAGCGCGAGTCAGTCTTGCGAATAATGTGTTGCTCGACCAGTTGCATGATCACTCTCAAAGGCTGTTGCGTTCAATCCGGGTCACCAAAATAGAATAAATGTTCGTGCTTGTTAATCGACGTTCACAAAATGAATGATCACATTCGATACTCAATCTACCTGACGCGACTCATTCCTCGTCGCTCTGGTTGTGCCGCCCTGCCCCACCGGACAAGTGATGCAAGGGCGGCATATTTTTTCTTCCAACCGGAGGGGTTCCCTCCGGTCAAGCCTGAGTCTAATAAAATAATATTATATTATAATACCGTCTTGGCCCCCGGCTCAGCCGCGGGTCGAATTCTGCAACCACGCGGCAATGCCTTTCCAATCAGTGATGTGTTCCGGGAAATGAATCTCGTTCAACGCGCTGGCGGCATTGGCCTCGGTCAAATACGCCTTCAGCAGGCGCAACCCTAGACCAGTGACTTGGCCGCGCGAGACACTCGATAACCGCCCGCCCTTTGAAAAGCGCGCGCCAATCGCGTGTTGAATTTCAAGCAGTGCCTCGAGCTCTTCGTCCGTCAATTCCACGGTGACCCGCGTGCGCCGCACCGGCCGCGTCGGGCGGCCGGGCCGGGTGCGTTGCTTGACCGGAATTCGCCGGGATTCCAAGTCGTAGAGTTCAGCCCAGGTATCGCCGCGCAACACGGCCTTGGCTTTGGCGGGGCTTCTTTCCTTGGCGGGGGCAATGACCTCGGGCGATTTGCGCGTCATCCGTTACGTCCTTTCGCGCGCGTCGGGCTAGGGGTCGGCTTGCCGGACACGCTTTGAGCAGCGCCCTTGCGCCGAGACACGGGAACTTTCGGCGGTTGAAAATCTGGCCGCTGTTTATGGCTCTGAATCGCCTCATTCATGATCGCTTCGTCCGCAATCGTTTTCCCAGCGCGTTCCATCAGGGAGAGAAGGTCGCTGCAAATGATGACAATGGTGCGCGGCAAGCCGGACGAATATTCATACAAGCGATAAAACGCTGACTCCTCCAAGAGCGGTTCAGCGCGCCCCGCAACGGCGCACCGGAAATTAATCATCGCCAGGGTCTCGCCGGGCGGGAGCGGCAGGATCGTCTGCCAACTGACGACTCGCGACAAGAGCCCATTGTTTTGGGCGATCAGCTCGCGGATCTCGGATTGCCCGAACATGATGACTTGGGCTAACTTGTCGTGGACATCGAAGTTGTAGATGTATTGAAAAGCGTTCAGACTATGCCAGCCTAGATGTTGTGCATCATCAATGATGATGACCGGCATTTGTCCCTCACTACGCTTAAAAATCAGCCAACGCTCGAACGCGCGCGCGAGAGCTTTCTCGCTCCGTTGCCGCGCGACCCCCAACCGCGTCGCAATATCGGACATGGCCTCCCAAGTAGATTTATAAGCGGCGGTGTGAATGTAGAGCGGCTGGAAAAGCTTTTCATCCCCCCGGAGCATGTCGTACAACCGTCGAGCGAGGGTGGTCTTGCCAACCCCGACCCCGCCCTCCACCACCGCCAACCCTTGTCGGGTAACGATGACACGCTGGATGGCTTCCAGCACCACTTGGTGCTGTGAGGACAGAAACAAAAAGCGGGGGTCGGCAGAGACGAGAAACGGGTGCTCTTTAAAGCCGAGCTTTTTGTAGAACTGGGTCAGCGCCAAGGTGGTGGATGAAAGGGCCATAAGAGTTGCTCCGCTCAAATTCTGCTTGAGTTTGCCCCAAGCAGGCGCGATTCTATGCTGATGGCCTAATAGAGTCAAGTCTGACTCATGGTTACTTTTACTACTGTCTATAAGTTCTGGAGTTAGGCTAACTATTTGTAATTTGTAGTTAGTTATACTATTATAGGGCAAATCCCGACCTGTTAGGAATCCGTCCCTGGGGACGCTTTGGCCCCGTGAGGCCGGGTAGGTGTTCTTCTCCCAGACGCAGGAGGTTTGTGATGCAAGTCATTACCATCTCTAATTTGAAAGGGGGCACCGGCAAAACGTCCATCGCCCTTAACCTGGCCGCCGGCCTCGCCCGGCGCGCCGGCCCTAAAGGTGAGGCGGTGGTGTTGCTGGATTTTGACCCCCAGGGGAATGCCCTGAAAGCCCTGTCCGGAACAACGCAATACACCAATGCCGAGAGTCTGGCGGCGGCTATCGCCGACGACGATTTGTTGGAACTGTTGGGTCTCGCGCGTCCGGTTTTGGCGGCCTTGGTTCGCCCGGCTTCGGAAACCTGGTATCCCAACCTGCACTTTATCCCCTGTCGGGAGATGATGTTGGTTGAAGTGCGCCGCCGCCTGCCCGCCATCGAGAATCGCCTCGACCTCATGCGCACGGCCATCAAGTCCTTGGAGAGTCGGTTCGAGTATGTGGTCATCGACACTGGCCCAAGCATTGATGATCTGTTGGTCACCATTTTCGCCGCCACCGATTACATCGTGGTGCCGGTTGAGATGGATGAGAATGCGATTGAAGGCGCTGCCCGCATTGCAAAAAAAGTAGGCGAGGTGGCCGGATCTTCCGGTCGGCCGCATATTCTGGGGTATGTGGCCAACAAGTACCTCGGCCAACGCATCGGTGACCGCAATGCCATTGTGAGCCTCCAGCAATTGTTCAACGGCCTGATGTACGAGAGCATTATTCCCAATAGCATCGATGTCCGCTATAGCCAGGCCGCCCGCAGCGACATCTACAGTTATGCTCCGAAAAGCCCGGCCGCCTTGGCGATGGCGTTGATGGTCGAAGAAACGGTGCAACGGGTAGCGCGCCTCACCGCCAACGCGACGAGCGGGGCCGTTCGCAAAGACGGCCAAGCCGTGAAAACCTCGTAATCTGGGGATGTGAATATGCCTAATAAATCTCAAACTACTCACACTAAGAAGAAATTGACCCGGGGAGCCATTCCCCTGCCCGAAGCCGACCTGTTTGGAAATCAACTCAACGAGGGGGCGGCTCCACTGCAACTCTCGTGGGAGGTGGTTGAGCCGGATCCTAATCAAGCCCGCTGGGTATTGCCGCCCGATCTCCGTGCGCGCTTTATTGCTGGCAAACTTAACGCGGTGGAGGCTTTGCGGCAGTGGCATAAACAAGTTGAACAACTCCGCGCCCGCCTCAGCAAAGATGGTCTGCGCCCGGGGGAGGCCGCGGAGGTCCGTAAGTTCGACGAGATTGAGGCGCTCGCCAAAAGTTTGCAAGCCGGCGGGCAAGTCAATCCGATCACCGTTGTCCGGCGGAGTGACAAATGGCGCATCGAAACCGGGGAGCGGCGCTTTTGGGCGCATGTTTATCTGGTAGGCGTCAAGAACGACAAGGCTGCCGCTCAGATCCCAGTTTCGGTTCGCCCGCGCATCGATCCCTTCCGGCAGGCGGTTGAGAATCTGCACGCGGCTCCGCTCAATGCCATCGGCCTGGCGCGCGAGGTGGCGCGGCTCCTGTTGACTACGACGGGCAATCCGTCCCTGGGGACGGATGCGGGCCGGGTGCTGGATTTGGCGGCCTACCGGGATGTCGCGCGGCAGCGCGTGCCGCCGGGCGGTTGGAGCAAAATTGAGGAGGCGATGGGTCGCAAAGCGGATCATCTGGGACGCTATCTGCGGTTGCTCTTGCTTCCGGAAGAAGCGGTACAACTGGCCGACCGCCACGACATGACCGAGAAACAATTGCGCCCGGTCAGCGAGCTGGGGGATGCCAAGAAACAAGCCCAGGTGGTGCGGCTGATTGCCGAGCTGGGGCTGGCCTCTGCCGAGGTCGAATGGTTGTGCAAGCAATCTGATTTGAATGCCGCCGAACGTGAACTCCGGGCCAAATTTGCTAACAAAGTTACCGAGAAAGCGAAGAAGAGTCCCCGCGCCCGGTTTGCGCCGGAACAAGTTCTGTACAACCGTTGCATGGGCTTTGTGCGCTTTACCGAGAGCGTGCGGCGTGGTGGGGCGGAGCCCGCCCAGGCTCTGGCCGAGCAATTTATGGCCCAGCGAGGCGAGACTGCGCTCACCGAACTCCGCGGGTTGATTAGTTTTCTGGAAGAGACGGCCATGAAAATTGAGCGCTCGCGCAGTTAAGTTGTTCGTGACACTCCCCAGCCGCTAAAGCGGCGGGGCTTCTTGGGACACGCTCGG
>CAYUFY010000380.1:0-5122 GCA_964443795.1 uncultured Anaerolineales bacterium
TCTCTCCTTGTTGTAAAAAACTGATCTTGTTAGGCAAATTACCTAACTTGTATAAGAAAGTATATACAACCCTAAGTGCAAATAAAGTTTTTGTACAATGTTTGTGGGGTGAAAGCCTATACACTCATCCCTAATTAATCTTGGGTCACCCGCTACCGCCCGCGCCCTAGTCCGATCCTGACCGCCGATTAGCACCTATCGCGCCGCTGGGTGTGCGCATTCACGCCATTTTGTTGGAGCATTACGGCGTGGGCGTTTCGATAGGGGGCGTTAGCGCCGGGTCAAGCGTAGGGGTGGCCGTGGGGGTGAGCAAACACGCGACCTGCGCGGTGGCTAGTGTGTCGGCGATGGTCTGGTCAATGAAGACGGTTTGCGAGAGGGCGTATTGGTTGGCGGCGGCGCACTGGTCGCCAGCGCGCGCGAGTTGGTCGGCGTAGTGCAGGGTGGCTTGATAGTATTTTGTGGAAGTGTCTTTGAAGTTGGGCGCGAGCGTGTAGAGTAGTTGCAGGTTCAGCAAGGTGGTGGGCCAATCCAAACCCCAGAAGGATTGCGCGTTGAGGTAGAGCCGCGCCCAGGCGCGATAGTTCTTGGCTTCGTCGTCGAGCGGGCCAAAGGCCTCGGCCTGGGTGAGGTCGAAGATGCCGCCTTCCATCTCGTCGCCCAGGAGTCGGACGACGCCGCGTTCGCGGAAGGCGGTGAAGAGGAGTTGGTTGACTTGGGTGAGTTCGTAGGTGGGGTCGGCCCCGCGCAGGGCGGTGAGCTGGGAAAGGGCGCTGTCCCAATCTTCTGCGGCCACATACTGTTGCGCGGCGGCCAGCCAATCGGCGGAGGACTGCGAGGCCGGCGTGGGGATGGGGGCGCGCGTGGGGGTGGCGGTGACGTTGAGGGCGGCGCGGGCGCGGGTCAGCGCGTCGCTCGCGCCGGGGTAGGCCGGGTCAAGTTTCAAAATATATTCAAAGCGGTCGGCGGCCACCGCATAGCGCCCACCGGCCAAATCGGTCAGGCCGAGATTATATTGTTGTTGCAGTTCGATGGTTTGGGTGGCGCGAAATTCCTGCGCGTGCTGTTGCAGGCCCGCGCGATACCCGCCATAGGCGGCGAGGGCGATGGCGACCAGCAGGATGAATGCAAAACTCAGCCCCAGAATGGAGAAGGGGCGGTGGAGGCGGCTGGGCTGGCCGGGTTGGGTGGCGGAGGGGTCGGAGGCTGACATATCAAATTGCCAATTACAACTTGCCCAATTATCTTTATAAGTGACGGGTAATCGGTAACTGGTAATTGGTAATTGCGTAACGCGATTATAACGTGCTTGGAGTGGGCGAGTCCATCACTCAGTTGCCCCATTGGTGCTATCAGGGCGCGACTGAGGCAAATGGGGATGGCCGGGGAGGGGTAACTGACGGTTAGCCTACGGCTAACGAACTCTAACCGCTTTTTTCTTGACGCTCACTCCTGCCCGGGCTAATATGCTCTCATGTATTTACGCGGCAGTCATCCTCGTTTGCGCCAGACCCGTCGTTTTTTTGATCCACGCGTAACCACAATTCTGCTGGTGTTGATTCTGAGCGGGTTGCTGGTGATTAATGGTTTTCGGAGCGGCGATCTGCGCCCGGCTTTTATTCCCACTGCCACCGCCACGCGCGTGGCGTTATCTCATGCCGCCGAGGCCGAAGCTCAATTCTCGGCGGGCAAATTGCCGCAGGCCATCGAGGCCTATAACAAGGCGCTGGCAATTGACACGCAGAACGCTGACTATTGGGTGGCGTTGGCGCGCATTCAAATCTATGGCCGCGAATATGCCGATGCGCTGGAGACGGCCGAGCGGGGTTTGCTGGTGGCGCCCAATAGCGCCAAAACCAAAGCGGTGTATGCCTGGGCATTGGACTGGAATGTGAATAACGGGTGCCGATGCAAAACCCTGGCCGAGGCCGAGGCCGCCGCAGTGCAGGCCATCGCCATTGATGGCAACTACGCGCCCGCCCATGCTTATTATTCGGAAATCCTGAATGACGGCCAAAAATGGGAGCAGGGGAGCCGCGAGGCGCAGTTGGCCCTGGCGCTGGACCCCAATTCGCTGGACGCGCACCGGGCCATGGGTTATGCCAACGAAAGCGTGGGCAACTACGAGGGCGCGATTGAGCATTATAAAGACGCGCTGGCCATCAACCCCAATCTCATTACCATTTACATCAACCTGGGGTTGAACTACCGCATTTTGCAACGCTTTGATGAGGCCATTGCCGCGTTTGGCAAAGCCAATGCCATTGACCCGTATGATATTGAACCCTATCTGGCGCTGAGCCGTACTTATTATCAGACCGATGACTTTGGCGCGGCGGTGCAATATTTGCAACAAGCGCTGACCCTCCAACCCGCCAGCGCCGAGATTCACGGGCGGCTGGGGTTGATTTATTTCAAGGCCAAGAATTATGAGGGGGCGGAGCCGGAATTGCGGCTGGCGATTTTTGGAGGCGCGCTCAAAGATGACAAGGGCAACACCCTGATTGATGGGCAGGGTAACCCTTTGACGGTTGAACCGCTCCCCCTGACGAATGGTTCTTTGGAGTTTTATTACACGATGGGCAACTTGATGGCTTTCAACTATCAATGTCGCCCGGATGAAGCCCCGGCCATTCTCAATCAAGTGCTGACTTTTGCGCCCGACAACCCCACGGTCATTGGCAGTTACGAGGAGAGTATGGGGTTGTGCGCCAATTTCCTCGCGGGCACGTTGACCCCACAACCCACCCCCACCGTGACGCCCCAACCGTGACCACCTGCCAACCCTGACAGGTCTCAAAGACCTGTCAGGGTTTTTGTTTCAACTAACGCCCGCCCGTCACTGTGTGCAAGGTGTCGCAGGCCGGGCAGGCGCCGCCGGGGCGCACCATGGCAAAGCCGCCTTGCGGGTCATCGCCATATTCGGTGAAATCCACATTGAAGATGATGAGCAAGCGCACGATATTACTGGCGCGCGCCATGCTCGTGACCTCCCCCAGCCATTGCGCTTGTTGCGCTACGGTGGTGTTGCCCGCCCAGCCAAAGAAACCAGGGAGTGGCCCGTAGCCTTCGGGGGTCAGGTACCCCAGTTCGGTGAAACACAACTTCTTCTGGCCGCCAAAAGCGTTGTAATACACCGCCACCATGCTGGGGTAATAGCGGGTGTAATACCCGTCGCGCGGGTCGCCGGAAGTCAGCGCGGGGCCGATGATGCCCTCGTTGTAATGCACCCCAATACAATCGGCGTAGCTGGCCGCGCCCGCCGCCGCCATGCCATTGATATAGCGATCATCATTCCACACCCGGTCGAGGCCAAATGCGCCCTCAGCGCCGGTGGGTGAAGGCGCCGCCGAAATGACCAGCGTGCCGCCGTTGCGCGCCTTGATTTGCGTGTAGGCCAGTCGCAACAACTCCACATATTTGGCCGGATCAATCTCGCCCTGCGGCCAACTGCGGTCGAGGTTCGGCTCGTTCCACACTTCAATCGCATCCGCCCCCAGCGCCGCAATTTCCCCGGCGAACCGCGCATACTCGTCAAAGTGCGCGCCGCCGCGCATATCACTGGCGTCGCCGACCAGCGCAATGAGAATCTTGAACCCCCGCCCATGCGCCTGGTCAATCAGCCCTCGGTCAGGGACTTTGCCCGGCGACCACCAAATTTGTTGTTTTACCCAGGTCATCCCGGCGTATTTCATCTTGTCGGGATACGCAAACGAATTGACCTGCCCTCCCAACTCGAACCCGCCGGGCGTGGCGCTCACTGGGCCGGGGGCCGGGGCAGGCCCCGGGGCCGGAGCCGGAGCCGGGGGCGGGGCGGCGGCGGCGACTGGCTTGAGATTCAGACGGGCTGTGTAAAAAGAGGTTCCTCCGCCAAAGATGTTGACCGTGGTTTGGACTCCGTCCCAACGGGCGGCGCTCCCCCCGACGGGAATCACGCTGACCGCGTGGGCCCCGGTCCCGAGGGTAAACGCTCCCCGCCCCGAGGCGGCCACCGTCCCCACTGGGGCGCCATCCGCTTGAACTTCACAGGCCGCGTCATCAGTCACCGCCTTGCGGCTGAGCACACACGTCACATTCAGGGTGCCCGTGAGCCAGACTTTGGTCGGGCGGAGCGAGACGGTGGTGCTCCGCCCGGCAAAGGCTGTGGCCGCTCGGCTGGTATCGGAATACTTGTACCGCCCGGCGGCGGCTGGGTCGGCGATGGTGCGCGCTTCCACGGTGTGCGCCACCCCCGCGCCGACGAACACACTGGCCCCGGTCGTTTGGGCCGCGACCAGTGCGCCATCCACATAAATATCGGCGACCAGCCCGGTGGGCAGGGTGATGTTGAGTTGCCCCTTGCGCGGGAAGGAGGCGGTGAGATACGCGGTTGAAGCCGCCACGACATTCACCCCGTCATCGCGCGCGGTCGTGCTCCAGTTTACCGCCGAGTCACCGATGAGGTCGGTGTGAATGGCATGGCCACCGGAGGTGAGATAGTAGGTGGTACTCGCGCCGGGGGCCACATCGGCTTGCGGCACGCCGTCAATGGTGGGGCGGCAGGCCAGCGAGTCGGTGGCGGCAAAATTGTTCGGGGAGCAGACGTATTTGAGCGTGCCTTTGAGATAAACTTTTTGAGGAAAGAATGTCACGCGCCAAATCCAGCCCGCCTTCGTTTGTTGCGTTGCGGCCTGGACCGGATAGTTGTACACATCGCCGAACTCGGCCACGCCCGGCTCTTGCACGTTGAGCACTTGAATGGCGTGCGTGATGTCCGGCGCGCCGGTGAGGCGGGCGCTGTTCACCCCGGCGGCGATCAGCACGCCGTCAAGGTAAAAATCGCCGAGCAAGTTCTCGGGGCGCAAGCGCACGTCGAAGCAGGCCACCGCCGGGTCGCAGGGCGCGTCATCACCGCGCGGCGCGAGGGCCAGTAAGGCGGGCAGGGTTAACAGAATCAGACCAAGACTAAATTTGAGTTTCATCAAGTAATTCACCTGTATCCACCCATGAATATGAATGGACACGAACCTGCGTGTCCATTCATATTCATGGGTGGATGTTTAATGCTTCATTGCTACCTTCAATATAATACTGACCGTTCGCTCATTTTATAAAGCAGAAACGCAAATTGAAAATCCGCGAT
>CAYUFY010000381.1:0-5117 GCA_964443795.1 uncultured Anaerolineales bacterium
GCTGGTTTCCTGAAGTCCTGTGACAACTCGCTTTTGCATTTCAGAGAACTCTTTGTCGGGCAGGAACATCCTATCAAAAAAACATACACCTATCATTACCAGCGGGAAGATGAAACAATCGTCTTTCGTTACGATAACGCGCCGCACTTCCCGCACCTACCCACCGCGCCGCATCACAAACACATTGGGGAAAACGAAGTTGTGGCCGCCAACGCCCCAGATTTAGAATCGGTGTTGAAGGAAATCGAGGGGCTGATTCAACCATAAAGACTCACACAGTAAACCTCATGCTGACAACCCCTCGCCCAATCGCCTACCTCATCAACCCCCAATACGTCATCGAAGGCGCGGGTGTGCTCCTGCGCCGCGGGTTTGGCCCCAGCCGCGAAAATTTATTTGACCCGTTTCTGCTCTTTGACCACTTCGCGTTTAACGACCCCAAAGAAGGGCCAATCGTGGGGTTTCCCACGCACCCGCACCGGGGCATCGAGACCGTGACCTACATTCTCGAAGGCCACGTGCGCCATCGTGACAGTTTGGGCAACATGGGCGTCATCGGCCCGGGCGATGTGCAGTGGATGACCAGCGGGCGCGGCATCATGCATGAAGAAATGCCCAAGCGTGGACCGAGCGGCGTGATTGACGGCTTTCAACTGTGGGTGAACCTGCCCGCCGCGCAAAAGATGAGCCAACCGCGTTATCAGGAAGTGATTGCGGCCAGCATCCCAGCGGTGGACAAAGACGGCGCGAAGGTGCGCGTGGTGGCCGGGGAGTTCGCGGGCGTGCGCGGCCCAGTGACCGAGATTGCCGCGCAACCCATTTATATGGATGTGACCCTCGCCCCCGGCGCGGAGTTCACGCTCCCCACCCAACCCGGCCACACGGTGGTGGCCTACGTGTTCGAGGGCGCGGGCGTGTTTGGCATTGACGAAGATGGCAAAGGCGATAACGTGGAAGCGGTGAGCATGGCCGTCTTTGAAGACGGCGACCACCTCCGCGTGCGCGCCGCCGACCAACCCACGCGCTTCATGCTCATGGCTGGCGCGCCATTCAAAGAACCCATCGTCCCCTACGGCCCGTTTGTGATGAACACCCCGCAGGAAATTCAGCAGGCGTTGGCGGATTTGCGGAACGGGACGTTTGTGCAAAATTGATTGGCATTGAAATGTCATTCCGAGCGAAGCGAGGTGCTTCGCGTCTATACTTGAGGTAGAGATTCATCGGCGCAAAACTTGTCCTGAGCGAAGCCGAAGGAAGCGCGCCTCGGAATGACAACGCACAACGGCGTGAATTTTATTTGAGACTCAAGCTAATCCGCGTCCGAGCATTAACTGCGGCCCAAGCGCGTGAATGTAAGCCCACAACAGCTATCTGAACAAATTACCAATTACTTTTCACTTTTCATTCCTCCCATGCCCATCCACTCCATCCCCGGCTTCACCCTCACCGACCACACCTTTCAAATTCCGCTTGACCACGCGCGGCCCAACGGCGAAAAAATCAGCGTCTTCGCCCGCGAGGTCAACGCCCCGGGCCGCGACCCGGCGGGCAAACCGTGGCTCGTCTTTTTTCAGGGCGGCCCCGGCCACCCCGCGCCCCGCCCGCCCGCTAGCGCCGGGTGGCTCAAACGCGCCACGCAAGACTATCGCGTGCTATTGCTCGACCAACGCGGCACGGGCCTCAGCACCCCGCTCACGTTTCAGACCCTCGCGCGCTTCCCCACGCCCCAGGCGCAGGCCGACTACCTCAAACACTTCCGCGCCGATGCCATTGTGCAGGATGCCGAATGGATTCGCCGCGAACTCGCGGGCGGGCAACCGTGGACGGGCCTCGGCCAAAGCTACGGCGGCTTCTGCCTCGCGCACTATCTCTCCGCCGCGCCCGAGGGGTTGAGCGCGGCCATCATCACCGGCGGCTTGCCGCCCCTCACGCGCCCGGTAGACGATGTGTACCGCGCCACTTACCGCCGCGTCATCCAGAAGAACGAACGCTACTACGCGCGTTACCCGGGCGATGTGGACCGCGCCCAGCGGGTGGCCCGCGCCCTCAGCGCAACCCCGGCCCGCCTGCCCACCGGCGACCTGCTCTCGGCGCGGCGCTTCCAACAACTGGGCATGGGCTTTGGCGCCGACACCGGCTTGGAAGAAGTTCACTACCTGCTCGAAGAAGCCTTTGTGGGCGACGAGCTTAGTTACACCTTCCTGCGCCATTTCGAGAACACCCACGCCTTCGACACCAACCCGCTCTACGTCATGTTTCAGGAAATCATCTACTGCCAGGGCGCGGCCGCGCGCTGGTCCGCCGAGCGGTTGCGGAGCGAATACCCGCAGTTTGCCCTCACGCCCGACCAGCCCGTGTACTTCACCGGCGAGATGATGTATCCATGGCAGTTCGATGAACAACACGCCCTGCGCCCGCTCAAAGAAGCCACCGAAATTTTAGCCAACTACGACGGCTGGCCCGCGCTCTATGATGTGAATAAACTCCGCGCCAACACCGTCCCAGTCGTGGCCGCTATTTATCACAACGACATGTACGTCGAGCGCGAGTTCTCCGAAGAGACCGCGCAGACCATTCGCGGCACAAAAACGTGGGTGACGAGCGAATACGAACACAACGGCCTCCGCGCCGATGGCGAGAAGGTGCTGGGGCGGTTGTTGGGGATGTTGCGGGGAGAGATTTAAAAAACGTGACGCGCAATTGTAGGGGCGTTCAATTGAACGCCCCTACAATTGCGGATCAAGCCGTCCGCACTTCCACCAACGCGGGCGCGTGTTCAGTAGCCGTAAGGGCGCGCTCCAACGCGGGGGCAAAGTCTTCCGTGCGGGTCACGGTTTCCCCGTAGGCCCCAAACGCGTGAGCATACGCCGCGAAATCGGGGTTCACCAGTTCGGTGCCAATCGCGCGCCCGGGGTAGCGCCGTTCCTGATGCGCGCGGATGGTGCCATACAGCCCATTGTTGAAAACCAGCATCAAAATGTTCAGGCCATACTGTTTGGCGGTGGCGAGTTCTTGCGCGGTCATCAAAAAACAGCCGTCGCCCGCGAAGGCCACGACCATCCGGTCGGGGTGAAGCAGTTTGGCGGCCACCGCCGCCGGGAGGCCGTAGCCCATGGTGCCGTTGACCGGCGCGACCTGCGAGCGATAGACCG
Source organism: uncultured Anaerolineales bacterium (assembly GCA_964443795.1). Classification (GTDB taxonomy): domain Bacteria; phylum Chloroflexota; class Anaerolineae; order Anaerolineales; family UBA6663; genus DATDRS01. Next base: position 3,153 of record CAYUFY010000381.1, read on the forward strand.
AGAATTGCAAATAGCGATGCACCAGCGCGGTGTAGTTGCCCGCGCCGTTGGTGAGGATGCTGTCGCTCGGGAGGCGCGCGCGCAAGTGGGCGAAGACCGCGCCGAGGTCAACCGCGCCCGAGGCGGGGGCGGGTTGCAGATAGGCTTCGTAATCCGCGCGGGATTGCGCTAACCACGCGGCCCACCGCTCCCCGGCGAGCGGCGGCATGGCCCGCGCGGCCTCGGCGAACTCGGCCATGCCCGCGACGATGGGCAGATGTGGCTGATAGACCCGGCCCAACTCGTCGGGGGCGGGGAAGACGTGGATGAGCGTTTGCGTCGGGCGCGGCACACTGAGCAAGGTGTAATCGTCCGTCACCATTTCGCTCAGGCGGTCGCCGACCACGAGTAACACATCCGCTTCTCTGACGCGTTGTTTGAGCAAGGGGTTCGCGCCCACGCCGAGCGCGCCGACATATTCGGGGGCGTGGTTGTCAATGATGTCTTGCGCGCGAAAGGCGGCCACGGCGGGCAAGGCGTTGGCTTGCACAAAGACACGGATGTCCTGCGCCGCCGCCGGACTCCAATCGCCGCCGCCGACGATGACCAGCGGGCGCTCGGCGCGGGCGAGCAGAGCGCGCAGGGCCAGCATTTGGTCGGCCCCCGGTCGGGCTTGCAGACGCGTGTAGGGCGCGGCATCCCCAACGGTCGCGGTCTCGTCGAGCATATCTTCGGGGAGGGCAATCACCACCGGGCCGGGGCGACCCGAGGTGGCCAGTTGAAACGCGCGGGCCACCAGTTCCGGTATCCGCCGGGGGTCGTCAATCTGTGTCACCCATTTGGCGATGGGCGCGAACAGTTGGCGGTAATCAATTTCCTGAAAGGCCTCGCGCTCGCTGAACCCGCGCGCCACTTGCCCGATGAACAAAATGAACGGGGTTGAATCGTGATAGGCAGTATGCACGCCGTTGACCGCGTGGCTGGCCCCCGGCCCACGCGTAACCATGCACAGCCCGGGCCGCCCGGTGAGTTTGCCGTAGGCCTCGGCCATGAACGCCGCCCCGCCCTCGTGCCGCGCACTGATGAGCCGAATGTGTGGCGCGTCGTAGAGCGCATCCAGCACGGGCAAATAACTCTCGCCCGGCACGCAGAAGATGGTATCGGCGCGGTGGAGGGTGAGTTGGTCAACGAGGATTTGGGCGGCAGGGCGAGGGGAGGGCATGGGTTTGGCTGGGTTGCGTAGGGGCGTTCAATTGAACGCCCCTACGCAAGGGATGCGTGTAGACTAAATGGGTTGAGAGAAATCTCGATGGTGATTTGCGATTCACCTTACTGGCTACGCGCAGAAAGGTTGTGATAAGAATGACGGTCGGCCAATAAAATCGTCGCTTCGCATTGGCGGGCTGGCAAAAACAGAAGTTGATTAGCCCAGCGAGATTCACCGTGCCGTGGCAGGGAGTGTAACTGAGTCGAGGGGAGAGTCAAATTTTTCCAACTCCCTTCTCGCCCTTGCCACCCCGTCCTCATCCTCCACCCCCTCCGCCAACATCAAACTCTGCCTCAACAACTCTGGCGCCAATGCCGCATCACCCTGGACCGCGACCAACAGCGCATTGGCATACAACGCCCGCCCGCGCAGTTGCGCGTTATCGGCAGCAGCGTGGAGGAGCCACACGCGCCCGAGCATAGTGGCAAATTCCGCGCTGTCGGGTGTGGCGTGCGCCATCGCCCACGTTAGGGCGGCGCGCAAGTTATCGCGCTCCGCGTCAATCAGCCGCAACCAGTGCGGGGTCGCTTCGCGGCGTAACTGCTCATCGGCGGCGCGCGCCAGTTGCTGAAAATGCCGCGCGTGCGCCGCATAGGTGGCCGCGCCCCACGCCGCCTGTTGCAACTTGGCCCGGGCGTATTCCCGAATCGGTTCGAGCAGATGGTAACGCTCGGCGGCGGTGTCGGCCACCACCAGCGATTTGCGCGCCAACTGCTCCA
>CAYUFY010000382.1:0-5109 GCA_964443795.1 uncultured Anaerolineales bacterium
CGCCTTACCCCATTCCGACTTGCTCCGGCTTGGCGAAAGTGTTAGCTACTCAGCGACTAACGATTAAAAATTCAATCCACTCCCCCGCCGCTTCGCCGTTCACATCCAACACCGGCACAGCCTCCAGAGAGGGGTAAGCATACATCCCGGCGCGCACCGTCACGCCCACGCCATTGAGCGCAAAAAAGTTTACAACCACATCGCCCGCGCGCCAATCGGCATAAGTGGCCAAATCCACCTGGGCCACCCGCGCGCCGTTCGCATCGAGCAAATGCGCGAACACTTGATAGCGCTCAGTCACCGGCCCCGACGCGCGCCACCACAACTGCCAGCGGGCCGCCTCGCCGCCGCTCCCCAACAACTCCGCGCCATTGTTCAACAGGGCGGAGGCCGCGCGGGGATAAGGGGCGACGGGCGGGGTGCCGCTCCCCCGGAGCAGTTGCACTTCCCCCTCCCCCGCCCGCAGGGACACGGTCGCCATCACGTTAGCCGCATCCCATCGGTGGTACGCGTCCACGCCCGGCCCGCTCCCCGGCCAGAGCACCACCACCGCGACCGGAGCGGGGAACACCGCCGTCGAGCGCGCGTTCACGAACCGGGGCGGCACGTCCCGCAGGAGCGCCGCCATCACCGCCGGGACCGTGTTCGTGTTCGGGTCCGCGCCTTCGCTCACCACCAGCACATCATCGGCCCCGGCTTGCTTGGCCGCCTCGGCAATCTGCAACAGCCTCCCCAACGGCGTCCCAAAACCATCGGGCGTGTTCTGCGTCCCGATGAAATTTAACAACGCTACAACCGACCACACTTGCGCGACCGCCAGTGTTAGCGGCCAGAGCCAGATCAGCCGTGACGGCCAGCGGGTCATCACCGCATCCAACCCAACGCCCGCCAGCAGATAGGGCGCGGGGAACAGAATGATGAAGTAATGCGGGTAAACCGGGGTGAGGTGCGGGATGAAGAGCAGGATAGGGAGAACGAGCCAGAGGGTCAGAATGAAACTGGTTTCGGGTTTCGGGTTGAACGGTGTAGATGGTTTAGTATCCATTCGGTAGCGCGCGTTCCAGATTGCATAACCCAAACCACCAGCCACCAGCAGACCTCCTGACCACAACACTGGGTTAAAGTTTGGCAAAGTGGCGAGAAAGGCGCGGAAGGCTTGCGGCCCGGCCAGTGAATGAATCTCGGTGCCTTGCATCACCAAGGCGGCCAAGTGGATGGCCTCGAATGAAAACTGGATTGGCTTCGCTAACAAACTCCCTTGCTCCCCCGCCCCCCCCTGCTGGATTGCATACACCCCAAACGGGATCACGGTCACCGCCGCGCCGGCCAGCCCCCCGGCCGCCCAGCGCCAATCCACGCGTTGCCGGAAAAGAACCAACCAGACCAGTGTCACGGGCAGAAGCATCACACCAGAGAAATGAATTTGAATGATGAGCGCCAATAATACTAAATGCGCGATCAGCCACTGGCGCCGCGCCTCCCCCAAAGCCAGCGCCCCCGAAAACGCCCAGCCGGTGACAAACAACGGCAATAAATCCTGCGCCCAAATTTTGCGCGAGTAAATCACGGCCCAGGGCGACACTGCATAGAGCAGTGCGGCGATGAGCGCGGCGCGGGCGTTCCAATAACGGCGCGCCATGCCGTACGCCAGCGCCACCGACGCGGTGTTGAGCAGGCCCACCCACAGCGTCGCCGCTAACGGGCTTTTCCAAAACAACAATGGGAGCGCGAACAGATACACACTGATGGGTGAATTGGGAATCCCCACCGATGAGCCGATGCCCCGCAGATAGAAGGCCTTGAACTCGGCCATGTCAAGCGCCAGCGAATACAAGTGGGCTTCGTCCAACTTGAACTCGGTCAGCCCGGGCCAACCCATCCGCAACAGCGCGGCGAGGGCTAAAACAAACGTCAGGGACCACCAGTCGCGGCGGGTCACGGCACTGGCCCCTCAAACGGCCCCAAACGAATCGGGGCCAGCGGGTCCGCGCGGGGTGGGTCAATCACCGGGCTACGTTGCCCGTCGGGCAGGGCATACATGCCCACGTCCACCCAAAACGGGCCGGGCGTGGGGGGCGGATCAAAATCGGTCCACACCCACAGCGTGTCTTGCGCCTGCCACGCGCGCGAGGAAGTTGGAACGTCTTGAATCGCCAGCAGTTGGTCGGCGGCATAGAGGTGATGAAATTGATGATAGATCTGCCCGTCGAACGCGCGGGTAAGCCGCCAGCGGGTGAGCACCCGCCACTGACCATTGACCAGCCGCACGCGCCACCCGAGGAGTTGCGCGCCGTTAGCGAGCGTGTCGGCGGGCGCGGGTTGCCAATCCAGCGCGGGGTCGGGCAACAATGTGGCGGCCACGTAAGGCGGGTCTCCTGCGCGTCGGGGAAAGTTGTGGGGGATGTCAACCAGTTGGTTATCCACGGCTTCATTCCAGCCGGGTAAAGCGGGGTCGGTGGCAAAGAGTTGGGCGTCCGGGGCCGAGGGCAACAACAAAGTCGAACGTCCATCCACGACCTGGTGCGGGACACCCCATAACAACACTTCAAAGGCCACCACATCTCCCACGAAGGCCGGGTCATCACCGGGGGCCAGCACCACCACCGGGGCGGGGGTTTGCAAATAGCGGGCGGCGGCGCGCGGGTACAGCAGGGGCGTGCCCATCCCGCCGCCCGTGGGGGTGGCGCGGATCACCTCAAAGTGTTGCGCCAAGGCCACGCCGCGCGGCAGGGCCAACATCAAAGTCAGCGAAAAAATCAGCGCCCCCCACCCGCGCCGCTGGCTTAGCCCGGCGGCCGCGCTCATGAGCAATAGCCCGGCGGGCAGGGCCGGGAGTTGATAATGCAATTGGGGTTGAACACTGTGTCGGGTGAATAATAGCGGCGGGAGCAACAGCCACAACGGCAGTAGGGTGAGGACGATGTGAGCGCGCGTTGAACGCTGGGCGCCAAACGCCTGCCGCACCGCCGCCACACAGCCCAACCCGAACAATAAGCTGGCCCACCCCACGGCCCCGTTTAATCCCAAGGTCAGCCATTGCGACCACACCCAATCGGCCCGGAGAAACAAGGCCTCCCACTGACGGCCACTGAGGAGCGTGGCCCAGTGGGTCAGGGCTTGACCATCAATCAATGCGGGTTGATCGGCGAGGGCGCGCAAGCCCGCGCGGACCTCCGGGCGGCAACACCCCAGGGTGTACACCGCAGGCGCGGCGCACACTGCGGCCCCCACCCCGCCGAGGAGCACGGCGCGCCAATGACGCCACAACCGATAGTAAATAAATAACCAGCCACTCGCCAACAGGAGGGCTAACCCCGCGTAGTGAATTTGGAAAGCGACTCCGGCCACAAAATAATGCGCGGCCAACCAGCGCCCATCCTGGCGGGCGAGGCCGCGCGCGGCGGTCACCGCCCAAGCCAGCGCCAGTGGGATGAGCCAATCCTGACTCCAAATATCGCGTGAGTACAACACCGCATAGGGCGAACTGGCGAGCAACAGGGCGGCGCATAATCCGGCCCACGGCCCCCCCACCTGACGCGCCAGCCACCACCCGCCCACCACCGTTCCGGTGCCGACCAATCCCATCATCAGGGTCGCCAGGAGCGGGTCGGGCGCAACAGCAAAGGGCAACGCAAACGCCCAGACTGATGCGGGGAAGTTGGGCAACACCGCCGAGGACGGCATCCCCAACCCGTTGAACTCGCCACCGCGCACGAGCCGCAAGGCCAGCCAACTGACCTGCGCCTGATCGAAATCGAAAAGATTAACGCCGACCCAACCCACGCGCAAGGCCAGCGCGCCCAACACCAGGGCGAACAAGCCCAGCTTTTCTGGCGCGCGCACTCGGTGAGGCATAACCGCCAATCTCAGGCCGGGCGATGCCCGGCCTCGGCTTCGGGCGCGCCGCGCAAAAGTTGCACCGCGTGCGGGAGGGCGGGCGCGATGGTCTCTAAATTTTCTTGGACCGCTTTAGGGCTACCGGGCAGGTTAATGATGAGCGTGCGCCCGCGCAGGCCGCACACGGCGCGTGAGAGCATGGCGTGCGGCGTGACCATGAGCGATGCGGCGCGCATGGCTTCGGCCAGGCCGGGGGCGTCGCGCTCAATCACCGCGCGGGTGGCTTCGGGCGTCACATCGCGCGGGGCAAAGCCCGTGCCGCCAGTGGTAAAAATCACTTCGAGGTGCAGTTGATCGCACCACTCAATGAGCGTGTCGCGGATGAGGTTGAAATCGTCGGGGATGATTTGCGCGCGGACGATGACCGCGCCCCAGCGGGCTACGGCAAACTCGCGGATGACCGGGCCCGAGGCGTCGGCGCGTTCCCCGCGCGCGGAGCGGTCGGAGAGGGTGAGGATGCCCAGTTTCATGGCGTTGGCTTATAGCAGACGGCTTATGACCGATAGCTTATGGTGTTTGCCATAAGCCATCTACCATCCGCTAATCAATATCCTTCGCCATGATGGTGGTCGGCAGGATATCCCAGCCGAGGCGCTGATAGAACTCAATCACCGCGAGGTTGTTGGGGGTGACCAGCAGATAGTAGCGCACACAGCCTTTGGCGCGGAGGCGGGCTTCGAGTTCAAGCATGAGGGTTTGGCCGAGGCCGAGACCGCGTTGGGCGGGGGCGACGGCGAGGTGATACACCAGGCCCCGCCGCCCATCATAGCCGCCGATGACCGAGCCGATGAGGTGGCCCGCGCCATCTTCGGCGACGAGGAACAAGTCGGGGTCACGGGCCAGCTTTTTGGCGAGTTCGGGGCGGGTATCGGAGCGCCCGACTTTAACACCGGGAGCGGCGGCGTACCAGAGGGCAAGAATGGAGTCGTAATCGGTGGCGAGATTGAATTCGCGGAGGCGCATGGCATAGAAGTGGGAGGTCGGAGAATAAAGCTCGGACATCCGACTTCTGACTTCTAGCAGTCTGTCGGAGTGAAATATGCTATCCCAGTTCTTCGGCGTTTTTCAGCCCGAAGTGGGGCGCGAGATCATGTTTTGGCCTTTAAACAGCCGCAGAATGGGGCTTTTCTTGGCGCGGGAAGGTCTCTCCGACAAACTGCTAGTACACGCTGGCGTAAATAATCCGATAGTTGTAGGATAGGCAAAACTTAG
>CAYUFY010000383.1:0-5109 GCA_964443795.1 uncultured Anaerolineales bacterium
GTGAAGTTTTCCCAGGTCAGATGAAAGCGGTACACGCCCCGCAGGGTGCGCCAGCTCCCCTGCCATTCAATCGGCCCCACGGGATTGCCCGGGTCCACAAACTGGCTGACCGTGCGCCCCGGTTTGACCAGCGCAAGTTCGCGCACGCCGTCGGGCAGGGGGACGTGATAGACCCGGTAGTCCTTGCCCTGATAGTTGAACGTGACCTGGCGCGCGGGGTACGGCGGGGCGTAGCGATCGCCGAGTTGTGAGCCTTCCATGAAGGCCACCGAGATCATGTATAAAATGGGGAACAGATACAGCCCCAACAACCCAACCATCACCAGGTTGAACAGGCCCGTACCGAACTTTTCCCACACGGGTAAAGGGAGATAAGCGCGCGGGGTCAGCCAGGGGCGGCGGGGCATGGTCAGTCCTCGCGGTCCGGGTAAAACACCCAATGGCGGGCGGTGGCAAACAGTGCCCAAATGACGAGCATCACCAATCCAAAGAACACCCACGCCAGGCTCGCGGCGTAGCCCAAATCGAACTGGCTGAACATCACCTGGCTAATGTAGCCGTCGTAGGGCGAGGCGCTCCCGCTGAAGACGTTGCCCCGGTCGAGCAGGATGACGCCGCCGAACACGGTGATGAGATTGATGATGACCGCAAAAAAAATGGCGGGCGAGATGAGGGGCAGAGCGATGAACAGGAAGCGCTCCAGGGGCCCAGCCCCCTCCACCCGCGCGGCTTCCAACACTTCGGCCGACAGCCCCTGCAGAGCGCTGAGCACGATGAGCATCCCCGGCCCGATGGCCCACAGGGAATTGATGGCGAACAGGAATTGCGCCACGCCCTCGGAATAGACGGCGTTGAAGCCGGTCAGCCCCAGGGGTTGCAGGATGAAGCGTTGCAACCAGCCGGTGGCCGGGTCCATAAATCCGACCCACATAAACAGGATGGCCACGCTGGGGATGATGCTGGGCAGGAAAAAGAGCGTCCGCAAAAAAGTCCGCCCTTTGAGCCGGGGATTATTCAGGAGCGCCGCCAAAATGATGGAGGCTACCACTTGCAATGGCACATACCCCAGGGCCAGGGCAATGGTCTGAAATAGCGCATAGCCCACCTGCTCATCGCGCCCCAACCGTAGATAATTGTCCAACCCGATGAATTGGGTTTCATTCGGAGTCAGCATATGAAAGTCGGTGAACGACAATCCCAGCGACGCCAGAATGGGCAGGAGTTTGAACAGTACAAACCCGGCCAGCCAGGGTGCGACGAGTAATAGCCCCCAAATCTGGGCATAACGCCGCGCGGGCGGCACGCGTGACCGGGAGAGATAAGTTGAATTAGACAACGGGATGGTTTATGCTGAGGGTGGGGTGGTGGCTTGAACGTTGGCCCATTCGGTCAGCACCCGTTGGTTGGCGGCCACTTGGTGTAGCATGCCCTCACGCATCGCGGGGTCGCTAATGGCTTCGGCGCGTTGGAGAAGAAGCCTATACGCGGCCTCAAGGGGGGGCCTCGCCTCGTCGGCGGTGGTAGTAGCCCGGTAAATATCGTAACAAGTGAGATAGACCGTGATGGGAAATTCGATACCATCCACACCATTGGTCGTGATGTGAGCGAGGCAGGTACCCGCGAGTTGATGGGCCTCAGCAAGGCGGCCTTGCGCCAGCGCCACCCGCGCCAACCCGGCGGTGTCTTCGATGGCGGCGGCGCTGGCTTTGAGTTCGTGCCGGATGACCAGCGCGGCCTGGTACTTGGCGTTGGCCGCCTCCCATTTTTTTTCGTTTTCATGCCCGGCCCCTTGATAACTTAGGGCATAAGCTTCCGCATCGCGGTTGCCGGTCTCGCGAGCGTAGCTTAATGCGCGCGCATAGCATTGACTCGCCGTGGCGGGGTCGCTCTGCAAATGCGCCAACCCTAAATTCAAGTAAGTGTAAGCGGCATAACTCAGATTGCCAATGGCTTCCTGCGTGGTCACCGCTTGTTCAAAGGCCTGGCGGGCTTGGCCATCATCCCCCGTGTCGCGCCACACTGCGCCCAGCACATTCTGGCATTCGGCTTCTCGCAGACGCGCGCCCATGGTGTGATGCAAGCGCAGGGCCTGCTGAAGATAACGTTTGGCCGAGGCATAATCGCCTTGGAGTAGGTAGCTGTGGCCCAGAGTGCTCAGGCAGAGCGCCTCACCCGCCCGGTCGCCAATGGCATGGGCCAGTTGAAGCGCTTGCTGATGATAATCGCGCGCGGCGTTAATCTGGCCCAACTCTGTCTCAATAATACCCAAATTCGTCAGGCTGGTGGCTTCGCTGGCCCGGTCTCCAACGGCCTGCCGGAGATGCAAAGCTTGCATAGCATAATCGCGCGCGGCTAACTTGTCGCCTAAATAGCGGCTGATGTTGCTGAGCCGACTCAGATTATTGGCCTCGCCGCGTTGATAATGGATTTGGCGGTACAGCGCCAGGGCTTGCTCAAAAAAAACGCGCGCCGCCTGGTAGTGGCCCTGGTGTTCCAGCACTTGACCCCACAAAGTCAAACTGCGGGCTTCAGCGGCGGAGTCATGGGCCTGTTGCGCGAGGTCCCGCGCCCGCTGGAGGGCGGCCAACGCCGCCGGGTAATCACTCAAGTTGCGCCAATAATCCCCGAGGGCATTAGCCAGTTGGGCTTGTTGTTTGAGGTCGCCTTGCGCTTCGGCCAGAGCCTGAAGTTGGGTGAGGTCGGCGTGTTGCGCCGGGCGGTCGCCCAAGCGATCGTGGATTTCCATGCGGAGCCACAACAGGGCATAGTGTTGCGCCGGGTCCGTCGTCAACTGCAACGCCCGCTCCAGAAAACTGCGGGCTTCGTTGTTGGCATAGCTGGCCGCCAGTTCTTGGCTGGCGCGGACGGCATAAAATAATTCGCGTTCGGGGTTCTGCGCCTGCCGCCAGTGATAGGCCAACAGCGGGTCGAGATTGGCCGGCTCGTCGGTCAGGTGCGCTTCATACCACTGGGCCAGGCGTTCGTGCAATTCGCGCGCCTGAGTCTGTAGGAGCGTGTTATAGGTGACTTCCTGAGTCACCGCTTGTTTGAAGGCGTGGCTTCGCAAAACTGACTGCGGCTCAATGACTTCCACCATTTCCTGTTGGGCCAGATACGCCAACGCGGTTTCAATGCGCTGTTCATCCACTGGCGGAGGATGGATGTCACGCAGGGGCGGGTAACCAAAGGCGCGCCCGATGACCGAGGCAATTTTGAGAGTGAATTGTTCATTGGCGGGCAGGCGGTCAATGCGGCTCAGCACTAAACCCTGCAAGGTATCGGGGATTTGCAACTCGGCGAGATAACCCGCGAGGACACACTCACCCTCCTCAATGCGGAGGATGCCCCGGTCACGCAGGCTGAGCGCTAACTCTTCGGCGATGAAGGGGTTGCCCGAGGCGCGCTGTTCGATGAGTTGCGCCACCTCGGCGGGGAAATCGTCCACCCCCAACTGGGCGGCGGCCAGGGCCACCACGTCCGCCGGGGCCAGCGGACCCAGCCGGAGGAGCGCACTCGTGGGGAGGTCGCGCAAGGCCCGGTAGGGGTGCTCCGCCACCCAATCACTTGAAGGCGGCAGGGTGAGCATCAACAGCATGGGGCGGTCGCTCAGGCTCCGCGCCACTTGCACAGTCAACTGCCAGGAGAGCGAGTCCTGCCAGTGAGCGTCTTCCAAAATCAAAACCAGCGGGCGCTCGTTGACCCACAGAGTTAGCAAATCCACCAGCAGAGCCGACAGACTGGCCTGACGCAGTTTGGGTTCAAGCTGGGCGGTCAAGTTGGATTCGGGCAGATCGAGGTCGAGCAGATCGTTGAGGAGGGGCGCGCGTTCCAATAAGCCCGGCGCAATATCGGTGAGGCGCGCCAACACTTGGGCCGGGTGGGTCTCGGCCTGTGGCGCATGGTCCAAATTGAAATAGCCGCGAAAGATTTCACGCCAGATATTGTAGGCACTCTGGTCTAAAGCGTCGCCGTTGCCAAATAGGCCCACCTCGCCGAGTTCGTGCAGTTGCTGGATGACCTCGGCTACCAGGCGACTTTTGCCCATCCCGGCTTCCGCCTCCAGGCAGATGATCTGCGCCTGCCCGGCCAGACTCGCGCCCAGCGCGGTTTGGAGTTGGGCCAGTTCGGCCGCGCGCCCGATGAGGCGCGGGCTTTCCCGCGTGGCGACATGGCCGTGTTGTAAACCCAGGGGTTGGTAAACGCGCACGGCCGCGGCTTTGCCTTTCACCATTTGTGGCTCAAGCGTTTCCCATTGGATCTGCTGTTGGGTGGCCTGGAACGTGGCATGGTCGCCGCGCACGCCCCCGCCGCTTTTGCCCGCGAGTTGCATGAGCCGCGCGGCCAGGTTGACCGTGTCGCCCATCACGGTATATTCGCGGCGCGTCTCGCTGCCCACTGGCCCGGCAAACACCTGCCCGGTGGTCAGACCAATGGAAAGTTGCAGATGCTGTTGCGCCGCTTCATGTTGCAAGGCTAACGCGCACCGCACCGCGCGCAAGGCATCGTCCGGGTGCGAGAGCGGCGGCGCGCCAAACAGCACGATCCCAATTGTGCCTTTATCGTCCACCAATAATTTGTTTAAGATGCCTTCGAAGCGGTAAACAATCTCCTGACACGCCGCAATCCAGCGTTGCGCCTGAGCCAGGCCATCCGGCGCCCCATACTCCAACCCGCCTAACCCCAGAAAGATGACGCTGAGATGGCGCAGTTCCGCCAGCCACCCGGCTTGCCCGGCGGTGAGGCGATAGCTGATGACTTGGGCGACTTGCGCCCGCAGGGCCGCGATGACCTCGGGCGTGGGTGCGGGCCACTGGAAGGGCGGCAAAGGCCGCGCGGGCACGGGGTCCGCCGGGAGCAGACTCTCGGCTTCGGGGCTTAAAACAATCTGGCCGCGTTGGGCGCGATGTTCGGCTTCGGCCACTTGTCGTAGGGGGTCGCCCGCCACCAAGTATTGCCAGCTCCCATTGATGCCCCCGACCGATAGACCAAACACCTCACCCGCGCCGATGGAAATTTTCATGCCCAATTCCACCGGCCCCAAACTGGTGGACAGGGTGGCAAATTCGCTCATGGCGTTTTGCATGGCGGTGGCCGCTTGCCAGGCGTGGC
>CAYUFY010000384.1:0-5083 GCA_964443795.1 uncultured Anaerolineales bacterium
TTAACTCATGTTACGCACTGTCACGCGAAGTTCAGCGCGAGCAAAGCGAGGCGCGTACCCGTCTACAATTGACGTAGACGCGAAGCGCCTCGCTCCGCTCGGGGTGACATTCTAAAAAACACGCTCATCTGCGTAAGGCGAGTAACTAAATTTGGCGCTATCAGATTTAATGGGAAACCAATGTAGGTCGGGCTTGTAGCCCGACACCTGACACGGCCCAAACCGTCGCGCTACAAGCGCGACCTACACTCATCCCGCCAAAATGGTAGAACCATAAATTTGAAAAAGGCATAACGTCTACTGACGCTTACTGCAAGCGCTCGTCTTCTTCTTCGTCATTGTCATAGTTCGTGTCTTCCACAATGCGGCGGAGGGTGACCGCAAGTTCGGGGTGCGCCGCCAGCCCGGCGGCGATGATGTCGCGCGTGGCTTGCATGGTCAGGGCCGCCCAGTTCACGGCCGGTTCCGCCTCGCCCTCGATTTGCAGACTAATGGTGAGTCGAATGCCTTTTTTCATTATTCACTTGTCCAGTCATCCAAGGAGACCCACGCGCCGTTGTCGAGCACTTCCATGTCAGTCACCGGGTGGATTTCCCAAATGGTGCCCCGGGTCTGGCCGATCTGGTCGGGGTGTTCGGGGTCGTAGAACAGCCAGCCGCTAATGCGCACGGGGAGTTGCGCTTTGGCGATTTGCTTGATTTGCGCCACGGTCCAGTTGGGGTGTTTGGGCACGCGCACGCGCGGGGTCGGCTCGATGACAATGGCGCGGGTGCGGTCTTCGCCAGCACTGGCGGTGATCCATACATGCCAGTCCACGTAGTCATTATCGGTGCCGTGACAGTTGGGTGTTTCGGGGCCGGACTCTTTGCCGCCATAAAAATAGCCTTCGACCACGATGGGCGCGCCCTCATATTGGGCAATGGCCGCGATCTCCTCGGCGGACCAGCGGTCGCGGTCGCGGCGTTCGGTTTCGGTCGGCCAGGGGAGATTCAGAATGGTATCGAAGCTCACAGCATAGTATTGGTCGGGAATGTCCGAGCGGTTCTTAAGGATGTTCATGGCCGGGTCACCGCCATCGCCCTCGGGCGGGCAACCGCGCCAGGTTCTAGCCTTCGGCTCGGGCTTGGGTAGGGCGACCAAACTCTCGGCCTCACCCGCCACCACCACGCTTTGGCCGCCGGACCCGTCGCCGGAGGTTTCATCGAGTAACACGAGAACTTCACAAGCCGAAAGTACCACAGCGGCGGCCAGCAAACCGCCCACCAGTCGCCAAAGCACAGGGTTACGCATTGTCATCATTGGCCTCCAGATGGCCACCCTCACGGGTGCGGAGGTGCGGGAACAAAAGCACTTCGCGAATGGTGGCTTTATTCGTGAGCAACATGACCAACCGATCCAGTCCCATGCCAAACCCGCCGTTGGGCGGCATGCCATAGCGCATGGCGCGCAAATAATCTTCGTCGAGCGGGTGCGCATCGTCGGCGTCGGCGGCATAGTCGCGGCCCATTTCCAGAAAGCGCTGTTCCTGGTCGAGCGGGTCGTTGAGTTCGGTGAAAGCGTTGCACAGTTCAAAACCGGCCAAATAGCCTTCAAAGCGCTCCACGGTGGTCGGGTCGCCGGGTTTGGATTTGGCCAGCGGCGAGATGTCGCGCGGATAGTCTACGATGAAAGTCGGTTGTTGCAAATTTTTCTCAACGGTCTCGCCGAGCAAATCTTCGATGAGTTTGCCGCGTGGGTGATGCGGGTTGGCGGGGAGATTTTTGGCCTGCATGGCCTGCCGAAGTGATTCGGCGGTGGGGTGGGCGGTGATGTTGATGCCCGCAAATTTTTCAATGGCCTCGGTCATGGGGAGGCGCGGCCAGCCGGGGTTGAGATTCAAAGTGAGGTCGCCATATTGCACGGTGCGAGTGCCGAGGACTTCATCGGCCACGAACGCAATCATGTTCTCCGTGAGCGTCATCACATCGCGGTAATCGACGTAGGCCCAGTAGAATTCCAGTTGCGTGAACTCGGGGTTGTGCTTGAATGACACGCCCTCATTCCGAAAGTCGCGCCCGATTTCGTAAACACGTTCCAGACCACCAACCAGCAAGCGCTTGAGATACAACTCAAACGAAATGCGGAGGTACAGGTCTTGATGGAGTTGGTTGTGGTGGGTGACAAAGGGCCGCGCCGCCGCGCCGCCATACAACGGCTGGAGAATGGGCGTCTCGACTTCGAGGAAGCCATTGTTGTCCAAAAATTTACGGAGCGCCGCCGTGATTTTGGCGCGGGCGCGGAATACCTCGCGAACATCAGGGTTCACGGCCAGGTCGGCGTAGCGCTCGCGGTAGCGGGCTTCGGGGTTGTCGAAGGCCGAATGGGTCACGGTCTGGCCGTCCACCACTTCCTCTTTGGCGGCGGGCAAGGGGCTGACCGCTTTGGAGAGCATGGTGAAATCGGTGACCCACAGGGTCAGTTCGTTGGTCTTGGTGCGGAAGAGGCCGCCCGTGGCTTGCACGAAATCACCGAGGTCGAAATTCTCGACAAAGAGTTTGAATTTTTCGGCGCCCAGTTCGTTGGAGCGAAAATAGAGTTGCAGGCGGCCGGCGCCGTCCTCGATATGCGCGAAGGCGGCTTTGCCCATAACGCGGATGGAGCGGAGGCGGCCCGTGAGGGTGTAGCTTCCGGCGGGGGTGTGCGTATCCGCCGGGGCGCGGGTCTGGTAGTCGGCGAGGGCCGCCGCGGTGGTGTGGGTGCGCGTCACCCGCGGGGGGTACGGCTCCATGCCCGCCGCGCGCAGGCGCTCCATTTTCGCCAGGCGGATTTTTTCAAGTTCGGAATAGTCACGCATAACGACCTCGGGGTAAAAAAATACCCCGCGCCGGAGAGTCCGCCGCGGGGTTGAAGGGTTAGACCATAAAAAAGCCGACCGACCTAATCAATAGCAACCACGCGGAAAGACAAAGTGCCAGCGGGCGCGCTCACCTTGACATCATCGCCCACCCGCCGCCCGAGCAAAGCCTTGCCCAGCGGGCTTTCGTTGGAGATGCGGCCCACGCGCGGGTCGGCCTCGGCGGCGCCCACCAACATGTAGGCTTCGGGTTTGCTCGTGCCTTCCCGCACCGTCACCTTGCTCCCCAGACTCACCACGCCCAAATGCTGGTCTTCTTTGATGATGACCGCATTGGACAGCATGGCTTCGATGGTCAGGATGCGGCCCTCGGTGAAAGCCTGCTCATTCTTGGCGTCTTCATACTCGGCATTCTCGATCAGTTCGCCGTCCTCTTGCGCGTTGTGCAAACGCTCGGCCACTTCGGCCCGCTTGGTCTTGCGCAGATATTCCAGTTCTTCTTCCAGCTTCTTCAAGCCGTCACGCGTCAGGAAAGTTTGGTCTGACATAGATTTTTACCACCACTCAAAAGATATAGGGCAACCTCAAATAAAAAACTGAGAGCAATGTCTCAGTCTGCCGGGCCGCCAAGACAATCTTAGCATAGGGGGAGGGGTTTGTAAAGGAATTCGCCAGATTTTTACCTAATTTTCCACAATTTCAAGGCTAATTTCTCCCCGCCCACCTGTAAGGCAAAGGTCCGCAAAGCCGCCTCCATGGCGGCGGTATCGGCCCAAAATGAACTGATTTGGGAGACATACCGGGCGACCGCTTGGGCCTGAGCCGCCAGATTAGCCTCCCCCAGCGGGATCACCTCCCCCAACAGGTCGCGGTCCTCGGGGGTGCGCGTTAAAGCGGCGAACTGCCCCTCGGCGGTTTTGCTCGCCACATAGGGATAATCCTCGAAATAAGCGGAAATGCCGCCCGCCGTTTCCGCCGCCCGCCGCGTGAGTTGATGATCCACATGGTGCCCCACCCCCAGCGGCGCGTATATCCGACACCGCCCCAACGTGCGCGCCAGCCCCGCAATTTTGTCGGCGATCCGCCGGATCAACACATTCTCAGCCGAATGCAAAGTCCCGAACAGCGCTTGCTCCGAGGCATACAAGGGCCACCCGGCTTGGTCAGTGCGATAAATACAATCGGGGGTGGCGAAGTGGATCGCCTCCGCGCCCAAAACCTCCAGCGCCGCCACATCCTCGGCCCGGCGGGTCGCCACCACCCGCGCGGGGTCCAGCTCCCAGCGTTGATGCAGTTCCTGAGCAAAGCGCGAGAACTCGCCCTTCGGTGGATCCCCGGCGCATACCGTCAGCGCCACCACCCGGTCGCCCGCCTGCTTCTGTTTATGCATCAGCCCCCCGCACGATAAGACAGCATCATCGAGATGAGGAGAGAGATAGAGGTGAGTGAGCATGAGGATGGGCGCGTAAGTGTGTAAGAGAGTAAGTGGGTAAGTGCGGGTGTGTGGAAGCAAATTTTTGAGAAGCGTTGACGCTTACAAGCCGGACATGATAAAATGCCTGATGTAAGCGGCGGGTCATTAGCTCAATGGCAGAGCAGATGCCTTTTAAGCATAGGGTTGCGGGTTCGAGTCCTGCATGACCCACCTTCCCGCAACTCGCGCGCCGGTTAGATTACCACACTCATGACCGGCGCGCGAGTTTTTTTATCCATGCGACTTCATTCGTTTCGTCCGCCCACCTAAGACAGTCACCGCTTGTAGCCTGACTGTCTTTTAATTCCTACCGGAGTTTATAATGACAGTCATGGCGACCTTTCACCGCACCCTCACCACCCTGCCCCAGTTGGCTTCACCTCCAATGCCCGATTTAGCCGATTTCATGACAACCAAAGAGGCCGCAAAGAAATTGGGCTTTCACATCAATTCAATTCAAAACATGCTAAGGCGTGGCATTCTTGAAGGAGTAAGAGTCGGTGGCAAGACTTGGCTAGTCTCCAAACAATCTATAGAAAGATATTTGAAACAAACTGCGGGTATGAGCAAAAACGATCCCCGCCGGAAACAAAAGTAAAACTCATGTCTAGCAAGTTGACATGAGTTTTTTATTCGCTTATACTTATTGTATAAGCCGTAAGTAAAAGCACCCTACAAGCGGCTTTTATTTTCAGTGAAGGTTACGGCATAAACAATAAGCACCTTACCAACTTCACAGCCTCCCGCCCGGCGGCGCGAACCCGACAAGAAGCAAG
>CAYUFY010000385.1:0-5080 GCA_964443795.1 uncultured Anaerolineales bacterium
GCTTGCCCAAAAAGTAGAAAACGGCAAGGCGAGGGTCTGCAAAACCCTTATTCGGTGGTTCAAATCCGCCCGTCGCCTCCTAACCTCAGCAACCCAATTCCCAAGTTCTTACCGGGAATTGGGTCGCTGTTTTTTTTCTGACCCCGGGGGGCGCTTGAACTCTTGCAGACCGGTCAGGGCCTCGCCTCTATCGGAAACGGACTCCCTGCCGTTTCAATTCAGTCTGGACATCACCGATATTGACCTCGGCGGTTGTTACGCCATGCTTGACCGATATTGCGGCCGCGACGCCCGCGCCTTGACCGGCCACCGTGCAACACATCATGTTGCGGACGGAGGCATGGGAGATCTTGTCGCCAGCGATGGAACGACCGGCCACCAATAAATTATCCACCTGCTGGGGTACCAGCGCGCCATAGGGCACATGAAAGTAACGCCCCGTGGTCGGCAAAATCAGCACGCCATACCCATCAATGAATTCGGGGAAGATGCCGATGGCGTCTTCAAAGCGCGCTTGCTGGCGGACATCCTGCTCGGTCAGGTTGTAGCGCCCGACGATCTTGCGCGTATCGCGTATCCCCAGCGTCATGCCGAAATTGCGTAGACCCGCGTGTTCGAAGCCGGGCGCAAAATGCTGAAGTGCCTTAATGGCCAGCACGGCCTGGCGCCGCCCTTCGATCTCCGCGCGGGTTAAATCCCAAACATCGGTGCCATCATAGCCGCCCATGTGGACCATGTTGAGATAGGTGGCGTCGCCCGCGTCGCTGATGCCGCTCCAAGTGCCGCCAATGCTTTTCAGGCCGGGGGGGATCACCCCCTGGGCGCGCGCTTTTTCAAACGGCTCATCCAGATACGGGCTGAACAACTCATCCTCTTTGCCATCGGTTTCAATTGCCCACTCCTTGCCCCAATCCATATACCGCACCGGGTTTTCGCGCACATATTCCAGGAAGCGCGCCTTGTTTACGCCCGAGCAGGCGAACATGACCGTCACCGCCAACATCTCTTCTTTCGGCGTTTTGTGAACTGGCGCGCCGGCCAAGTGGGCGATGTCGGCGTCCCCGGTCGCGTCAATGATGCGTTTGGCCAGAATGGCGTGGCGGCCTGATTTGCTTTGGATGACGAGGCCGGTCACGGCGCGGCCCTCCCGCAACACATCCACCGCCGTGGCGTGAAGCAATGGCTGAATGCCCGCCTCTTGCACCCAATTGTCGGCCAGCACTTTGAACAATTCGGCGTTGATGCCCTGGCTGATGGATTGTGGCTCATCGTAGCTGGCGTGGTGGGCTTGGGCGCGTTGTTCAAATTCGAGGCCAATGCCTTCGACATCCACGGTCTCGGGGCGGCGATACCAGCCGATGCCTTCGACCCCCACCTGCGTGAGATTGCCGCCAAAACAGCCATAGCGTTCAATCAACATGGTTTCGACCCCGGCGCGCGCGGAACTGACTGCCGCCGAGAGGCCGCCCGGCCCGCTCCCGACGACCAGTACGTCGGTTTCGGCGATGACGGGGAGGGTTTGGGCCGGGAGGTGGACGGTTTTCATGGCGTTGTTGGCATTCGGTGGAATGAGGAAGGAAATATTCGGCTTACTTGGTTTTCTGTTTGACGATCCAATCCATCGTTTTCGTCGCCAACTGGTCCAGCGCCTGCACCGAGAGGGCCAGATGATCCTCGCGCGTGTCTTCAATTTTATTGTGCGAGATACCGCGCAGACTTTGGACAAACAACATCACGGTTGGCACGCCCGCGCGGCAGACCTCGGCGGCATCGTGCAGTGGCCCGCTGGGGAGGCGGTGGGACACGCCACAGATTTCTTTGATGGTTTCGTCGCCCATTTTGATTAACTCAGGATGGAAGGGGAATGGCTGGATGTTCCAGACTTTGTTCCAGGCCACTTCAATCTTTTCGTCTTTAGCAATCTGCGCGCTGGCCCGGTGGGCGTCGGCGTACATCCGCGCCAATTTTTTGGCGCTGAGATGTCGCTGGTCGAGGAACATATCCGCTTGCCCCACCACCGAAGTGACGATCCCCGGCTCGGTGGTCACCTTGCCCACGGTGCAGACGCCGCCATGTTTGACGGCAATCTCGCGGATGGCCAAATGCAAGCGACTCGCGCCACCCAGCGCATCCCGGCGGTGCGCCATGGGCGTGCTCCCACTGTGTGCGGGTTGCCCGGTGAAGCGGATGGCATGGCGCTCCACGCCAAAAGTGCCCAGCACCACACCCATTGGTTTGTCGAGACTCTCCAAAACCGGGCCTTGCTCAATATGCAATTCCAGATAGGCCGCCGCCTGCTTGAGTTGTTTGCGCGCCTGCTTCGCGGTTTGCAGATTTACGTTATACGCCGCGAGTGCATCGGGGAGTTTGATGCCATTCCGATCCACCAAACCTTGCAGTTCCGCCGGGGTCATGGCCCCCGAGACACAACTGGAGCCAAACAGACTCCGCCCGAAGCGCGCCCCTTCCTCGTCGGCCCAATCCACCAGCCGCACGGTGACGGGCGGCGTGCCTTCGCTGACGATGCGCCGCAAAACCTCCGCGCCAGCCAGCACATTCAAACAACCATCCAGCCAGCCGCCATTCGGCACGCTATCCATATGCCCGCCGATGAGCAGGGCCTGCCGCCGCTGGCCTTTGAGCGTGTACCATACATTCCCCGCCGCATCCACTTCCCGGGTGACTGGTAGATCAGTTAATTTCGTTCTGAGCCAATCGCGGGCCTGAGCCCACGTGTCGGTCCAGGCCACGCGCTGGGCGCCGTCGGCATTCCCGGTGAGCGCACGAAGCTCTTTGAGTTCGGCGATGGTACGTTGCGGATTGAGTGAATTGGACATGGGAGTCTCCAGAGAATGAATAAATTTTGAATGTGACAATCGGAGTCAACTGTCAATTGATCAGTGCGCGGAGTATAGTTCCGCTGTCAACTCAGGACAAACGAGCGGGCGGCCACTTAAGGGCCACAAGTTTAGCCGAGGTGATTTTTCATGGTGGAGGTGATATTAAAGAAAACCGCGCTCTGGGAGCGCGGTTTCTGTATGGGCTTTGGGAAAATAATCTCCGTAGCAAAGGCAACCAATTAAGGTTGATCAGGGCTTACTGTAAATTGGGAGGAGCAGGTCAAGTATTTAGGTGGGTCAAATTCCATCATTGATTTTTACGCCTTGCAACCAACGCGTACCAAGACGTTGATGCCTCCTTTCCTTTTACCAACCTCGGGTTGTTAGCGGCCAAACTTTTCACAACCTGACTTTATTATATGCCGATCTGGAAAAAATCAAGAGGCAATTTGCTAGAACTTTACTTCACAGATCGAAATACGCTGATAAGCATGAGACCTCAACGGGCGCGATAAAAGTTGGTTCGAGTTGGGTGGATAGGATTGGAGAAAATTTGTACTTAACGCTTGAATAATGCGGCATTGGCTTCCACCAAAACGAAAGCTGCAACCAGGGTAACGGCGAGAAGCAGGGCCAACCCTTTGCCCACGGCGGGTGTATGGCCCAGGAACGGGATATTGTGACCAGGGCCAAGCGCATAGACCAAGCCTGCTATCGCCGTGGCAACCATGGCGCGCCGGGTGTGGCCCAGATACCAACCAGCCGCGCCGCCTATAATAACGGCGGTCATTATCAGTTCAAAGATAAAGGCCAGCGCCGCACGCGGGCCAGCCTGAGGTGGAAGGCTGAATGTGGCCAGGTCAATGAGCGGCGGGGTGAGTTGAGCGAGAATAATGGAGGGCGCCAGGATAACCGCGATGACAGCGGTCAGGGCCAGAAAAGTCCAGGGGCGCGGCGGCAAAGAGACAAGGATTTCGGCATATGACCAGCCGACCACCACGCCCCCCGCGCCAGCGATGACCACGCCCACCGGGGCAATGAACCAAATGGGCTGAATCCAAAAATGGTGAATGAGCAGGAAGGTCAGCAAACCGGCCAGACCCGCGCAGACTCCGGCAAGGACAAAGGGGGGCAGACCTTCTGAGGGCATGGTTTGAGACATGATCGGCTCCGTTTCACTTTGAGTGTCGCTTACAGCAATCTCCACTGATCTCGCGCGGCGTGCATCCCCGACCAGCGCGCCTCCGGTTGCCCCGCGACTTTAATCCCCTCCCAACAGCGCTTCAATAATTTTGGCGGCCTGCGCCAGAGTTTCGGCTTCGGCGGGGGTGATGGCGTGCAGTGATTCGATATTGAGCACCCCCTCCACCCGGCCACGCACATTGAGGGGCGTAATAATTTCCGCGCGGATGGCCAACCCCGGCACTGGCCAATAGTCTGGCTCGCTCGCCACGTTTTCAATCACCACCTGTTGCCCCGCCCGCATCGCCCGCCCAATCAGCCCCCCCTGCACCGGCTGGCGATAATTGCCCACCGCGTCCGGAAACCCGGCATAGTTCGAAGCCCGTAACACCAATTGCTCGGGCCGGGCCGGGTCAATCGTCAAAATGCCCACATCAATATAATCCAGCACCTCCCCGATGGCCGTGACGGCCTCGGCCAAAAACTTTTCGGTGGGCAGGCCAGCGGCTTGGAGTGCGGCGAGTGTGTGAATGAGCATGGGCGCTAATCTCTAGGGTGGGGTGGTGTACAGCCACACTCCGATGCCGGCTATTCTAATGCATGCCCTGCCCACCGGAACGATCCTGGGAATGGCGTTTGCGCTTCCCCTCGCCCTCGCTTAAACTTCCCCCATGCTCGCCAAAGTTTATTCCTGCGCCGTCATTGGCCTCGAAGGCGCGATTGTGGAAGTGGAGGTGGACACCACCAACGGCCTCCCCTCCTTCGTCGTCGTCGGTCTGCCCGATGCCGCCGTGCAAGAATCCCGCGAGCGGGTGCAAGCCGCCATCCGCAATGCGGGTTTTTATTTCCCCACCAAGCGCCTCACCGTCAACCTCGCCCCGGCCTCGCTCCGCAAAGAAGGTCCCGCCTACGATCTGCCCATCGCCCTCGGGGTGTTGGTCTGCGCTGGACAAATCATGCCCGAGTCGTTTGAAGGCACGCTGGTGATGGGTGAACTCTCTTTAGCTGGACTTTATCCATTTGGTAGACAAGGATGAATAGGCAGAATAAGATGGTTC
>CAYUFY010000386.1:0-5058 GCA_964443795.1 uncultured Anaerolineales bacterium
TTGTTGGCATGGTTTACTCTTGGGTGGTTCGTTGATGGCTAAAGGTTGATGGCTGGGCGTGAAGCGCGGCTCGGATTAGCATTCTTCGGTTGTGGCGCATACTGGGCTGACGACTCGCGCGTAGGCCACATTGCTCATCAGACCAACACCAAACAGCAGCACAGCGACGACCATAAACGCGAGCCAAACAACGCCGAGCCAGCGGCCAGTCAGGCGGGTGTTGGGCATGGGTTGAAAGTTCAGAGTCATGTTCTCGCCGCTTCACACATTCTGACCTATACTTGAGGCATGGAGCTTGACGACGAACTCAAACAAACACTCACGCACCTTTTGACTCTGTGCCGCGAGTTCGGCGTTCGCCCACGCCTCATCGGCGGCTTGGCGGTGCGTGGTTTTGCCCGCCGTAAGCGATTCACACATGATATTGACCTCGCCATCAGCCGGCACGATAAACCCAACTTGGTCGCCATCCTGAAGCAAATGGGCTTCGATTATCAAGACCAGTCTCAGTTCGACGGCGTCAAAGCCAGCAAACGCATTGGTGAAGTCGCGGTCGAAATCCATATCTCGGTCGAGCGGCTGTGGGATATGACCTCCAACCAAACCTATACCCTCTCGCCTGATTCGGACGAAGTTCCGATTGACGACGCGGGCCAGTTGTTAGCTCCAACCGTGTCGGCCGAAGACTTGTTGATTCTCAAACTGATGCCTCTGCGTGACCGCGACCAAAGCGACATTATTGCGCTACTCCTGGATGTGCCGGACATTGACGCCCGGCTGTTCTGGGTAAATTGCGAACGAACTGCCAACACGCGCCACATCGTCATGCAACTCAAAAGAATCGAAAAAGCGCTCACAACGGGCGACTTCCGCGACGCTTGGGCTGACTATTACGGCGAGCCATTGCCGATGCGTGCTATACTGACCGTGCGCGAGAAATTGCGGCGACTGTTGAAGACACAACCATGAGTCCACAAGCTATTCAACTCCTCTGCCCAAATTGCCAGTCGGTGTTCAGCCCAGCCCAGACTGGCAACATACTTCCGACACCACTGGTTTGTCCGTCCTGTAGCCATAGGTTCTCGCCGCGTTTCTATTGCCCCGAGGCCAACGCGCCGGGGCATCACATCTTCACGGCGTCAGCGTTACACATTGACAACGCTGGCGCGCTTTACACCTTTTGCCCTGAGCATACCTTTACCACGTATGCTCTCACCCCCGACAGCCAGCCTCGCCCTAAACGCACACCCATGCAATCCCTCACTCGTTTTTTTGACTCGCTTCGCTACCGCCTGACGCTAACTGTTGAAGGCTGGCGTTGGCGTTTTGCTTCACGCCGCTAAAATTTAGAGCGTCTGGCTTCAGCCACAACCCCACGCTCTCCGGTTGCATGGTCTCATCCACCACTTCCACCAGCCGCGCCGTGAGTTTATCCAAGTCCGTCTCGTCGCGGGCGGTGGCGGCGAAGTCGGCGATGACTTTGGCCGCGTCGTACTTCCGGCGATAGAAGCGTTTGTCAATAAAATCCTGCACGCGGCGGCGCAAAGGCAGAAACAGCGCGGCGATGGCGAGGGTGGAGAGGACGGTAACGAGCGGTGATTGTGATTGACCGGTTATTGTTGTGAAAATACTTTGCAAAACGATGACACCGCCGAAGTAGACGAGAGCCAGCAGGCCGCTGAGGAGCGAGTATTGCAACGTGCGGCGGATGACGACATCAATATCCCACAAGCGCGAACGCAGGATGGCAATGGTGAACGACAGCGGGAGAAACAAAAGTAGAAGCTGGCTAATATCCGCTGAGTAGCCCGGATCGTTGAAAGCGGAGGCGGCGCCAAAGATTGAATCAATGATTTGCGCGGGGATAATGGCGGCGGCCAAACCTGCCACCACCCATTTGGTCTGCGAGCGCTCGGCGGGGGTCGAGATGCGCCAATAGCGATAGATTTGGGAAACCAGGGCAATGGGGAAAGCGAGCAAGATAATGGGGGCAAAAAGCCTGGCGATTTGAAAAGCATTGCCCATGGCCGGTGACGGGAAAGATTCGGCGGCCACGCCAATGGCCTGCAAAACAAAATGGATACCGGCGATGGGGAGGAGGAGCCATAACACCCGGCGGGGCGAGGCCTGGCCATTGGGGAAGAGATAAAGGAACAGACCGACACCCGACCACAGCAAGCTACCCAGGCTGAAGAGCGGTCCGTTGATTTCGGTCACACGCATAATCTCAACCAGGTAGCCGCCAGGAAAGAAAAACAAGAAGAAGGCCACAAACCAGCGGTACCAGTCGCGGCGCGCATTCCACAGCACCAGGCCGCCCGCCGCCCACCAGACCAGGGTGGTTCCATACATGAGGGTCAACTGATAAAGCGCATACTGCGAGAGGGTCAGACCGCGCATGGCCGCCGATTCGGCGACCAGAGCGTTGCTGGTGACGGTGAGATCGGCAAAGGTGACGGTCGGCACACTTTCGCTGACCACGCGCTGGTAATACTCCGGGGTATGAGCGGCAATAATCACATTGGTGATGGCTATACCGATCAACAATCCGGCGAAAATCACTATCAACACCGAGCGGGGTTGCGTCGTCTTTGGTTCAGTCAGAGTCGCCATGCCTAACCGTCTTTCTTTGGTCGTGAATTGTCTGGCTTCAGCCACAGCCCCACACTCTCCGGTTGCATGGTCTCGTCCACCACCTCCACCAAGCGCGCGGTCAACGCATCCAAATCCGTCTCGTCGCGGGCGGTGGCGGCGAAGTCGGCGATGACTTTGGCCGCGTCGTACTTCCGACGATAGAAGCGTTTGTCAATGAAGTCCTGCACCCGGCGGCGCAAAGGCAGGAACAGCGCGGCGATGGCAAGGGTGGAGAGAACGGTGATGAGCGGCGAGTCCTGAGCGAAGCCGAAGGAACTGCTAACGGTTGTGAATAGGCCCTGCAGAATGATAATAAGGCCGAAGTAGACAAGGGCCAGCAAGCCGCTGAGGAGCGAGTATTGCAGGGTGCGGCGGATGATGAGGTCAATGTCGAAGAGGCGGTAGCGGAGGATCGAAAAAGCAATCGAAGCCGGAATGGTGAGCACCGCAACCAAGATGAGCGTAACACTGATAAGGAGCTGGCCTGGCCCAGGCCCATTCGATACTTCGGAGGCGGTACCGAGGAGAGCAATTCCGAGTGTCACCCCAGCCAGAAAAGAGGCGAACCCAAAGACTGCCCATTTCGTCTGCTGACGTTGCACCATGTTTGAGACCCGGCGATAACGGTAGAGCTGTGCGCTCATGCCAATCACGGCCCAACTCAGCCCCCAGATGAGCGTGGGCACATCCGCCGGGCGAATGCCACGGCCGAACGCGTTGAGGATGCGCATATCTGGAAAGAACAACCCAGCAACCATATACGCAATCCACAATCCCGCCAACCAGCGCGTCCAGTGTGGCTCGAAGCGCCCATCCGGGAAAATATAGAAGAGCGCCATCAGGCAGGCCGTCGCGAAGACGCGCAAGAGCTGAACGGGCAAATCCCAAACCGGCTGACGACTGACCAGCGCGCTCAGGATGGGCAACAATACAGGCGTCATAAGCAACGTGAGGGCTATGAAGCGTGCCTCCGGACGATAGAAATTACGCCAGGCAATAGTCACAGCAACGCCGATGAACGCCAGCGTGACCAGCCCTTCCAGCGCCGTAATGTACGTTGCGTAGAAGGTAACCGAAAGGCCAACCTCAGCCAGCGCGAGAACATCAGCGGGGCGAAGCTCTCCAACCACCCGGTTGGCATTCGCCGAGACGGTCAGCAATTGGCCTAGGCGGAATGGAATCCCAACGGCGAACAATCCAACTATCACGATTGCCATTAAGCTCCAAGCCAGACGAGCAAAGAGAAGCGTGCGGCCCATCAGACGGATGTTGGCTTCGACGCGAACGTTCATCTTGTTTTAGCAAATAAGCGGCGCAAAGGAATTTTGGACTCAGACCTAGCGGGTTTCCGCGAAGCGAACCCGCCGGGTCTTTACTAAAACGTTTCCCCGCCTCGCTTGAACACCTTCTTCATCAACGTCACCGGCATATACAGCGCCGTGCGGATGGCGGCATTGTGCCAGACGTTCCCGGCCTCGCCCCACTGCATGCGCGGATCCACCAGGGTGTTCTTTTGCTCGACTTTGGAATCGCGGATGCCGAAGTGCGCCGCGAGGTTGGTGAGCGTGATATGCCAGTGGGTGTCTTCAGTCTTGTGCACGATACCCAGCCGACAGCCCAGCTCGAAGATGGGATCGCTGGCGCGGATAAGCGCCTGAACTTGCGCGACCGGCCTGCCATCAGCCTCGGTAACGCTGAACGTAATCATTCCCGCAAACTGATGGCCCTGAGGCGTCATGAAACTAAACGAGACATCATCGGCATAGATGACCAGGACGCCGGTGGAGATGAGGGGCGCGCCGCCGGGGCCGGTGACGCCACCCGGCCCGGCTAGGTTGAGCACAGCCACCTCGCCGGGGGCAATGCCAATGACCGAGCCATAAAACTGGTTGAATTTGGGCCAGAAACTGCCGAAATTCTTCTTCCAAATGTTGATAATTTCGGCGGGCGATTGTGTGACGCCCGGCAAGCGCACCGAGTAGGTCTTCTGCCACATCTGCCCAAAACCATTGAGCGGGCCGGTCAGGCGGCGGCCATCCACGTTCAGGTTGACGGCCTTGGCGGAAATATCTTCGGATTTGAGTTTGGAGACGGGGAGCGCCCACGAACCAACGTGGGGGTTCTCGTCTTCAGGGGGTGGGGTGGGTTGAGTAGATGGGGTAGACATGGCGGTTCCTCGCCGGGTAGTCGAATAGTCAAGTCGTCGAGTAGTCAAAGGTCGTTTGGTTAGACTTTGAGACTACTCGACCACCCAACTACCCGACTAACTGACAGCACTCAGCGCTTCGGGCTCGCTGTTGTAAATGCCAATGGCTTCGTTGAGGCGGGTGAGTTCAAAAATCTGCTGATAGTGGTCGCTCAGGCCGCAGGCCAGCAGGCGCTGTTTGTTGCGGTTGGCGCGCACCAGCAGGGTGACCAGCAGGC
>CAYUFY010000387.1:0-5044 GCA_964443795.1 uncultured Anaerolineales bacterium
GTCAAACAATAACCTTCACGAAACCGCCAGCGTTCTCACCCTCATCCTAGGCGGGGGGGCGGGCACGCGGCTCTATCCGCTCACCAAACTGCGGGCCAAGCCCGCCGTGCCCATCGCCGGAAAATACCGGCTGGTGGATATCCCCATTAGCAATTCCCTAAACTCCGGCTTCGAGCAAATCTATCTCCTGACTCAATTCAATTCAGTTTCACTCCATCGGCACATCGCTCAGACCTATAAGTTCGATCATTTTTCCAAAGGCTGGGTGCAAATTCTGGCTGCTGAACAAACCCCGCGCTACAGCGACTGGTTTCAAGGCACCGCCGATGCGGTCCGCAAACACCTGGGGGAGATTCGAGCCACAAATCCACGGGACATCCTCATCCTCTCCGGGGATCACCTCTACCGCATGGATTACCGCCCCTTCGTGCGCGCTCACCACGACAGCGCCGCCGACATCACGCTGGCTGTTCACCCGGTTGGGCGCGCTGAAACCTCGCGGTTTGGCATTGTCGAAACTGGGGCGGCTCAGCGGATCATCCGCTTCCACGAAAAACCATCCCCCCTCGCCCGCCTTGAACTCGGGGCGTCATCCGGCGACCCCACGCGGCCTTATCTGGCCTCGATGGGCATCTACTTGTTTCGGGCTGAGACACTTTATCATTTGCTTGAAACCAACCCCGGCTCCGATTTTGGCCAGCACCTTTTGCCGGACAGTGTCCGGGATTACCAAGTCACGGCCTATCCTTTCGAAGGCTATTGGGAAGACATCGGCACCATTCGCTCATTTTATGAGGCCAACCTAGCGCTTACCTGCTCGAATGCGCCATTTAATCTCTATGATCCCGAACGCCCCATCTATACCCATCCGCGTTTTCTGCCCCCGAGCCAAATTGACAAAGAGTGTGTTTTAAACCAGACACTCCTCGCCGAGGGATGTCGCATTATGCGTTCACAAATTTCCGAATCGGTCATTGGTATTCGGAGTATCGTTGGTCCGGAGGCGCGCCTCACCCGCACTATCCTCATGGGAGCTGACGAATATGAAAGTGATGTCCAACGAGCCGCCAATGTCAAACGGGGACTCCCCCATATCGGTATCAGCGCGGGTTGTCTCATCGAGGGTGCGATCATAGACAAAAATGCTCGCATCGGCGCGGGGACAATCATCCGCTATTTGCCAGAACGCGTGGAGATGGACATGGAAAACTATGTTGTCCGAGATGGGATTGTCGTGGTTCTAAAAAATGCGGTTATCCCAGCGGGGACGGTGATTTAGTCCCGGCTTCGCCCAATAACTCTTTCAACTTCGGGTGGTCCGCATAAGCCCCGCGATATTGCGGCGCCAGCATGGCGGCCAACTGGCACATGATGAGGTCGGTCAGGGCTTGCAGTTCCTCGGTTTTGGCGCGGCCAGTGGAGGGGAGCATAAACGGCTGGCCATAGATGCACTTGACGGGCGTGCGGCGGAAGCGTTTGACGTTGCGCCACAGGTGTTCGGTGCCCATCACCACGATCGGCAACACCGGCACTTGCGCCCGGTCGGCGAGGTAAGCCGCGCCCGGTTTGCCCTCATGCAACACCCCATCCTTACTGCGGGTGCCTTCGGGAGCAAGGCCTAAAACCCAACCCGCTTTCAGAAAATCCAGCGATTGTTTGAGCGCGGCGCGATCCACCTCGCCCCGCTGGACCCAGATCACGCCCAAGATGTTCGCCAGTTGTGAGAGGCCCGGACTGGTTTTCCATTTGTCGGCGGAAAACATGATGCACTGACGCGGGATGGTGAGGAAGATGATGGCCGGGTCGGCAATGCTCAGATGGTTGACGACCATGAGACACGGGCCGGAGGCCGGGACATTCTCCAGGCCAGTGACTTCGAGTTTGGTGAGGCACCAGGCAATAAATTGAAAGATGCGTCGAATGCCGTAATACACCGCGCGAGAGGGGGGATGATCGGGAGTAGCCATAGAGCGCTATTTTACTCAGGGTCGCCCTTCGGCGGCAATGCGATAGTGGTCAACGAAACCGGCGAGGGGCGCGGCGGCCAGTGAAAAATCTTGCGTGGCCCCGGCGAGGACTCCGCCCGGCAGGGATTGCTGGCGATAACCGATAACGCGGTCGGTGGCATCATAGAGGGTGAGCACCAACCAGGCGCTGGCGGCATTGGTCAGTGTGGGGTTGTGCAGTTGGCCGGTCACCCGCCATTGGCTGTCGGCGAGTAGGCCGGTGTGTTGCGGGATTTCGAGGATGACTAGACTTGCATTCGCCGGGGCGAGGGAGGCCGCGAGGAGCGTAAGACTGGTGGCCGCCACCCCACGCGGGCCAGGTGTGAACAAAACCGCGAGCGGCGCAGAACCACCGGGGAGCAAAAGTTCCAGCGGGGAATAAGCCACCGCGTCGGCCAGTGGCAGGCCATTGGCATCGGCCAGGGTGAAGCGCGCGGCAATGTTCGAGAGGGCAATCCCGCCAGGGTTGCGCGCGTCCGCGAGGCACTGGGTTGAGCCGCTTGGAAGCGGGTAACAGGCCGGGGCGCTGAGCGTGAGCGGAACCGGGGTCACCGTCGGGAGCGTCACATCGCCCACCCCGGGCGGGTTTCCAGAATTCGGGATCACGATCACGGTGCCAATGGATAAAAATTGCGGCTGGAGGTTGGGGTTGGCGGTTTGCAAGTCTTCGATCGAGACACCGTAATCCAGCGCGATGCTGATGAGGGTTTCACCTTTTTGAATGACGTGTGTCATCGGGGTGGGCGCGGGGGTGAGCGAGGCGATGATAACGGGCGTGGGCGGCTGAACCACCACCGCCGGGCTGGGCGTGGCGCTGGGGAGCGGCAACAGCGCGGGCGTCGGGGTAAGGGTGGCTGAGGCGCACGCGCATAAGAGCAGAGACAAACTGAGGAGAACCCGCATGGGGCGATTATATTTGGAATTTGGGATTTGAGCTTTGGGTTTAGTTTTTGCCTTTCTACTAACCTATGCTAAACTTCCGCCTCGATGTCAGCCGATATGTTCAACGAGGCGGTGGGAGCCGTCAAAACCGGACAACGCAAACGCGCCAAGGACTTATTGACGCGCCTGCTTAAAACCGAGCCGAATAACGCCGAATATTGGGTTTGGATGAGCGCGGTGGTCGAAACCGAAAAAGAGCAGATTTTCTGTCTGCAAAAAGCGGTAAAACTCGACCCGACTTCCATGACGGCCCGCCGCGGGCTAGTGTTGTTGGGGGCCATGTCGCCCGAAGAGGCCATGCTCCCGCCGCCCATTCCCATCGAAGCGGCCGCGCCTTTGGAACTGCCCCAAACATCGGAAGCCAGCGGCGGGATACAGGAATGGCTCTCGCGCCCCCGCAATCGCACCATGGCTATTGCGGGCGGCTCTATCTTGGTTGCTTTGATTGTGATTGGCGGGCTTATCAGCGCCACCATGGCGATTATCAACAACCGGCCCACCCAACAAGTCGTGGTGGTGACCTCCACCTCCACCCCCACCATCACCCCGCCCCCCACGGCCACCCTGCTCCCCGGGGTGACTGCCAGCCCCACGGTGGAGCCTTGCACCGTGCCGCCGAACCCGGTCGTGGCCACGCCCATTGCCCTTTATTTGTGCCTCACCCCCATCCCGACCATTGCCTACGTTCCCACCGAAGTCGCGCAATTTGAGTCGTACAAAAGCATGATGAAAGGCTATGTCGAGGGTAATTGGCAACGCGTCATTGATAATTTCGACCAGACGGCCAAAATCACCTCGCTGGAAAACAATGCTTTTGTTTATTTCTACGCCGCAGAGGCCTACCGCTACACGGGGAAAAACGCGGACGCACTGACCAATTACCGCGAAGCCCTTAAGCGCAACGTGAATTTTGTCGAAGCCCTCTGGGGCAAGGCGCTGGTTGAGTTGGCCCAGAAGAACCAAAACGCCGCGCTCGCCGCGCTCGCCGACCTGGACAAAGCCATTGAGCTAAACCCTGCCTTCCCCTTGCCGCTCATTGCCCGGGCATCCTATTATGGCACGGCCATTGGCAATTCCGAGCGCGCGCTCGCCGATCTACAATTGGCGCAAAGTGGCGCTTCCAACAATCCGCTGGTATTGGCCCATCTGGCCATCGCCTTCGCCGACAATGACCAGCCCGACGAGGCGCGGTCAACCGCCCAACAAGCCATTGACCTCGACCCGGGCCTGGCGCTGGCGTATTATGCGCGCGGTCGCGCCGAATATGCATTAGGACAATTTGAAGCGGCAGATAAAGACCTGAACTTGTCTGTCCCTTATATTTTAGACCCCACCAATTTCGGCGAATGGTACCCCGTGCTCGATTCAATGAGCTTCGACAAATACTTCAACGCGCGGGTGCTGTACTTCTCCGGCCTGGCCAAGTACGGTGTCGAAAAGGACGACGAGGCTCTCAAGCAATTCAACCAGTCCATTACGCTCTATGACGCTTTTGCGCCAGCCTATGTCAGGCGCGGTCAGGTCTATTTGCATCTCCAAAAGTATGATCTCGCCCGGCCCGACTTCAATACCGCCATTGGCAAATTCCAGGAATCTGACGCCAACAACCCTCTGCTCGACGACGCCTATCTTGGCAACGGTTTGGCCTTTCTGGGCCTCGACCGCCCGGATAGCGCGCTCTCCAACTTCCTGGTGGTCGTCCGTAACCGCCCCGAAGATTTTGTGGCCAACCTTGGGCTGGGCCGATCCCAACTGGGCGCCTTCAAACTGGGCACCGCCGGCCTCACCCCGGCCGACGCCATCCAAACCCTGACGACCGCCCTCGCGCTCGCCCAGACCGACGAACAAAAAGCGCAAGTTTATTTCTGGCGCGCGCAAGCCCATGAAGCCGCCGGAGATGTCAAATCCCAACTGGCTGATCTGGTTTTGCTGGCTGAAATCCAAGATGCGCCTGAGGGGCTAAACGTGACTGCCGTCGCGCAACTCACCGCGATTGGGCCACTCCCGACGGAAACCCTGACCCCCACCGCCACGCTCACCCCAACAGAGACCGTGCCCCCCAGCGCCACGGAACAAGTGGTGCGCGAAGCCGCCAC
>CAYUFY010000388.1:0-5040 GCA_964443795.1 uncultured Anaerolineales bacterium
GATTATTTTGTAAAAGCGCTACAAGCCCGACCTACATCTGATTTAAGATTGAGCGATTAGGTTATTGGGGCATTCATCGCTTTTCACTTGTCATTTCACGGCACGGTGGAAGGAAAAATCCACGTAATTAAGTTCGCGGGCGGGACGGGGGTGAGGAAATAGACCATGACGGTTTGATGCCACGAGACGTAGTTCCAATCATCATAACCGAGATCAATGAAGCGACCTTTGACTCCGCCGCCCGTGTCGGCGGCTTCGGCGAAGCCATAGCCGGGGACGTACAGCCGCGTGCCGAAGGGGATGTAGCGACGGTCAATGGCAACCAGACCTTTGACCAACGGCTTGCCCGAGGCGGTGATGCCATACCAACGGGCTGTCACCGGCGTTCCGGCGCGGGCTGGTGAGTACGCGGTGGCATAGAACGGCATGGCCCGCCAGTATTCGAGCGGGCCATCGGGGGTGTCCACCACCCGTGGGGTGATACGTGTGCCATAGCCAATGATCCGCAGCGTGGGCTGACTAACGATACTTTCGCCTTCATCGGTGCGGGCAACTTCCAGGCCGTTCTCATAGCGGAGGCGCACCCGGCGTTGTTTGAGGCCGTTCACGCCGGCCTGCAAGGTTTGCGAGGTGTCAATATCCTGCTCGGGGAGGGACTGAAAGGCAGTGTCGGCGGAGAGGGTCTCGAGCGCGGTGAGGAATTCCTCGCGGATACGAATGACCTGAATGAAACCAGCGTCGGGAAGCGGTTGGTCGGCGGCGGGGAGGGAATAATCCTGGCCCACGAGGGGGAGGCCAACCTCAGCCAGTGCCGCGCCCACGGTGGCCGCACGAACGCGCCGGGTGATGGTCGCGCCATCGGCTTGAAGGGTGATGGAGGTGGCGCGGGCGAGGGTGATGGTGGTGACACCGTCGAGGGGGGTGGCGAGGTCGGGGGTCACGCTATCCGCGCGGGCGAGGCGGAACCCGGCGCGCCACAGGGCCTC
The DNA here is from genome assembly GCA_964443795.1 of uncultured Anaerolineales bacterium. Classification (GTDB taxonomy): domain Bacteria; phylum Chloroflexota; class Anaerolineae; order Anaerolineales; family UBA6663; genus DATDRS01. Next base: position 987 of record CAYUFY010000388.1, read on the forward strand.
GCCCACCGTGCGGGCCGCGACCCGCACCGGGGTGGCCGCGCCATTTTCAATAACGGTGAGCGCTTGGGCGCGCAGAATGGCGAGGGAGCGCGGGGGGCTAGGGGGCAGGGCCGCGCGCGAGTCGAAGAGCGCGCCATCCACCACCATGACATCGCCGGGGTTGAACGTCAGACCAGCCACAGCGACCAGCGCGAAAGGCGAGGTGAGCGGGCTGTGGAGTGTATAGGTTTGGCCGTCGGCGGTGAGGTGGACGAGGGGAGCGGCGGGGGTGGGCGTAGGGGCGTTCAATTGAACGCCCCTACCACACGCCGCGATGAAGAAAGCGAGGAGTATTTTTTTCATGCCGATGCATATCCGGGCAGGCTCCCCGACGGCACCCAGTGAGCACTCCTTATCGCTGCTGCCTTCCGGCCCTGACGAGGTTCGAAGGTCACTGCCGCGTCGGACCCGCCCGGACATGCGACGGGCATTATACCAAAGTCATGCGCCCCATTTTTACGCGCGGCCAAAATCATTGGAAAAGTTGGTCAATCATCGGCCCCACAATGGACATGGTGATGACAAACAACACCAGGGCGATGAAGATGCCGCCAATGATGCCGCCGATGTTCGGCGGTTTGGCCAGACTCACGTCCTCGCCACGGGTGATTTGTTTAATGGCGTGGAGGGTTTGGCGCAAAGCGGCATCTTGATTCCAATTTTCGACACCCGCCCAATCCCAATTGGCGGCGCGGCGCGGGATGAGAAGTTTGCGCGCGGGGCTGGCGAGGAGCGCGGCGGTGAGGGCGGCGGGAGCGGTGAGGGGCCACTGACCAATGATGAGGGTGGCCAATTGCAGTTGGCTGAGAGCCACGGGCGGGAGAGGGTCGGTGGCAGAAACATTCACCAGTTGCAGAGCTATGGTAGGAAATTCGGTTTGCAGAGCCGCGATGAGCGCTGGGCCAAAAGCGCCCGTTTCAGTGTCAATCACGGCCAAGCGAAAGTCAGTGAGAGTTTGGGTTTGTTCACGCTGATTGAGTTGGTTATCGCCGCGCACCGCCGAGCCGTGATAAAGCCACACGCCCACAGCGATGAGCGCATAAGCGATGGCTTGTCCGAGGTCACTCCCCAAGTCAGCGGAACTGCCCTCGCCGAGAATGAGCGTCAGCACACGATAAACGATGTAGACCAGACTGCCCAGGACGGTCATGGTGGCGACAAACAGATAAAGGTAGAGATAGATTTTGCGGACGATGGACCGCCGGTCATCCAACCCGCCGGGCCCGGCGGTGGTGGCGAGGGTCTGCGCCCGCCGCCAGGGGAGAAACCACACCGGCAGGCCAGCGGCCAATGCGGCGGTAAACCAGGCCAGTTGTTCGCGGAGCGCATCGCCGAAAGAGTTCGTCGCGGCCACCAGGCGAATCAGCACGCTGAGATCGCCGCCCACCCCGACGAGAAAGGCGGCCAGGCCAATCCCGGCCACCAGGTAATGATAGATCCGCCGGATGCCCGCCTGGCGGGAGACTTCGCCCACGACCTTTTCATCTTCGCGCAACAGGTAGGCATGGTAGGCCCACAAGGCGGCGAGGCCGAGCACCAGCGGCAAGGGGTCACGCAGATCGCCCTGGGGTTCGAGGCCCAATAGGGCGCGGAAAATTCCGGCGAGGATAAGTGTGGCATTGGCGACCGCGCCGAGGGCGGCGAGGAAGACAATGGCATACAAATAAAATTTCCGCAGGGCGGATTCGCGCTCGGCGGGTGTTGCTGACCCGAACAGGCTCTGCGCCCAACGCCAAAAAAAGAACCATAACGCCGCCCCAATGAGCAGGGTGGCGATATCTTCGCCGAGCGTGGCGCGGCTTAGCCCGGCGATTTCCGCGGTGCCCCCCACCTGGAACATGAGCCAGCGCATCACATGCACCACCCCGAGCGTGGTCATGTTCACGCCCACCGCGCTCATACCGAGCACATACAACCGGCGCACCACCGCCGAGGTTTCGACTTCGGGCGCGGCCACTGAGTCGGCGCGGATGATGCGCCAGTGGTAAAACCAAAACAAGCCAAAGCCCGCCATCCCGATCAAATTACGAAGGACTTCCGTTGTAGTCGTGCCAGCGGGGCTATATTCGAAGTTGATCCGAACCACGCCAAAAACCAGAGCGGAGAGGTTGGCAAGAAGCTCGTAAGTGGTGCCCGCTGTCGCGCCAAGGAAGATGGCCAGCGTGAGATAGAGATAGAACCGGCGCAAAGTGGCGGCGCGTTCTTCCGGGTCGCGCGCGGCCAGGCGTTGGGCCCACAACCAGTGCGCCAGAAACACCGGCCCGCCGATAACCGTGACGGCGATTTCCATCGCCAGTTCGGTGGTGGAGGTTGTGGCGCGAGCGGTGAGCAGATTTTGGAGCAGAACAATGGCCGACAAAGCGGTGGCTTGCAAACTGACCAAACAGACCAGGAAGATATACCAGCGGCGAACGGTGACCATGGAGAACTCCTTTACGGTACGCGTCAGGCCGGAGAGAGTGTTTCTTAAAGGTATTTAAGCGGTTACCTGTCATGCCGAGCGAAGCGAGGCATCTCTACTTCGGCCCTATTTCCCGGTTAGCCAAGGTAGAGCCCCCTCGCTTCGCTCGGGGTGACAGGCCCAAAAAGCGACTTAAGAAACGCTCTCCGAGGGCCAATTATTTTTCAGGGTTTTAGCGCAGGGAGTGACCGACACCCCCCATTTTTGGTCCAACATTCCGCCCAATACGCGTCGGCATTAATTAACCGCCAGTCGCCGGAGGCCGCGGCGCGCTTGACCGTGACGATAAATTCAGTGGAATAAGAACTGCTATTGAGCAGACCACCATTGGAAAAAGTGCGCTCGCGAACTGTCACCAGCACCACCTCACCGCTGAGGCGCGTCGAGACAATGGTCAGACTGCTCGAAGTATTCCAGCCAAAGCGCCCGGTATAGTCACCGATATCGGCTAAAAAATCTTCGTAGGTGGTTGGGTAACCACGCAAGTCAGGGGAGAGATAGCCATAGGCGCGGGCATAGTCTTCCTGCTTGAGCGCGAGCAAATAATTATGCGTCACCCCTTCGGGCGTGTCGTCCAATTGATAAGCCGGTTTGGGGCGCAACAAGGCCACCCCAAAAGCCACGACCACAAGCAACACTACCCCCACCACGATTCCGGTCAGGAGTTTGTCAGTAGTTTTCATGGGAACACCTTTTCCATAGCATCACTTTAGTACAAATGAGGGTCAGTTTCAATAAGCGATATCCCCACCATCCTGTGAAACCATTCCGAGCAATCGGGTCATGTACAGCAGGCTAACGCAGGCGCGAACCAATCAACGCGCCCAACGGGGCCAGCACCAACGCCGTGGTCAGCGCCCACCCAGCGAGCGAGCGTGGCGAGATGACAACCGGCGCGGGGTCCGATGCCACGTTCTCGCTTAGTGGTTTCAGCATCCGAAACAACAGCCACCATAAGAACACGGCCAGTAGGCCCAGAAAAACAACGAGGGCCAGCGGAAGAGGTTCACCATACAGCGCAAGTTCCGGGCCAGGCTGGCCATATTCATTGAGACCGATTAGATAAAGTAACGCCGCAAAGCCGCCATTCCAAAGCGTGTGCAAACCTACGGCGACCAGATACGCGCGGAGCAACGGCCCCAGCGGCTATGTCGCATCCGGAACCATCCCCGCACGACCAGCGCCGTGCCGAGCGGGTGCAACACCGCGCCCAGCCCGCGCAACAACGTGACTCCGCCCCACGTCCAACCAGCGTAAGACGCATATAAACCTTCGTAAACCATGTTCTCCAGAATGGCGAAGCCCGCGCCACACACCACGCCAATCAGCACCGCCTGCGCCTCGGTGGCAATCCGCTGGCGGCCAAAAAATATCGCGCCCAACGGTTTGGCGAATTCCTCCGGGATGGGCGCTTGTAGGGCCGTGATAAGAATGAAGACGGGGAGATACCCCACCAAGTCTCCAGCGGTATAGGAGAATGAATAAAACAAGAAGTAGGCGTATCTTCTCAATAATCCGGGGTAGAACTCAGGACGTATTCCAAGACGCGCCCAG
>CAYUFY010000389.1:0-5019 GCA_964443795.1 uncultured Anaerolineales bacterium
CAAAAAAGGCCCCGATTTTATTTCAGATTGAGAGCCGCTGAAGTTCCCCGAAATCTAGGTGACTGGTTAAGGTAAAATGACTCAATGCGTCGAATCGTCCATTTGATCGTGGTTCTCACCCTCTGTCTGTCAGCCTCCAGTGGGGTATGGGCCAACCCTGTTCAACAACCCACTTCTCAAACCGGCCCGGTTGCGGCGCTGGTTCGGCGCCTGACGCCCGCCGAAAAAGTCGGCCAACTGTTTGTGGTGACTTTCTATGGCTCCAGCGCCGCTCCGGGCAGTGATATTCAACGGCTCATCACCGAATACCATGTGGGCGGGGTGGTGCTTTCGGCGGCCAACGATAACATCACCGATACGCTCAATGCCCCCGCGCAGGTGCTCACCCTCACCAATCAATTGCAGGCCGCGGTCTTCTCGGCCACCCAGGGGGTAAGCCCAACTTCCGCGAGTCCGGCCGCGCCCTACATCCCGTTGTTCATTGCCCTGCAACAAGAAGGCAACGGCTACCCCTTCTCCGCCATCCGTTCCGGCCTCACCGATATGCCCAGCTCAATGGCAATTGGCGCGACCTGGGACCCAACCTATGCGGAGGCGATGGGCAACATCGTTGGCTCTGAACTTTCGGCGCTGGGCGTGAATATGTTGCTCGGCCCGGCGTTGGATGTGAATGACACCCCGCGCCCCGGCAGTTCCGGCGACCTCGACACGCGCGTTTTTGGCGGCGACCCCTACTGGGTCGGGGTGATGGGGCAGGCTTACATTCGCGGCCTGCACATCGGTGCCGATCAACGGCTCGCTGTGGTCGCCAAGCATTTCCCCGGCCTAGGCTCCAGTGACCGTAACCCCGATTCTGACCAGGATGTGCCGACCGTGCGCAAACTCCTGGAACAACTCAAGCAAAACGAGTTGGTGCCTTTCTTCGCCGTCACGGGCGGTGTGACCGACACCACCGCCATGGCCGATGCCCTGCTCACCACGCACATTCGCTTTGTGGGGTTTCAGGGCAACCCGCGGCAGACCACCCGCCCCATCAGTTTCGATGAGCAGGCGCTGGGGCAATTGCTCGCCCTCCCCGAAATCGCCGCGTGGCGCACTGCCGGGGGCGTGACCTTGAGCGATGCGCTGGGGGTGGAAGCGGTCAAGCGGTTTTACGACCCCTCCGAGCGGACTTTCAATAACAAGCGAATTGCCCGCGAAGCCTTTGCCGCCGGCAACGATTTGCTCTACCTCGCCGACTTCGGGCTTAACCCGCGCCTCGACCAAACCAACACTATTATTGACACGCTCACCTACTTTACCCAACAATACGAAGCCGACCCGGTTTTTGCGGATAAAGTGGACGCGGCGGTGACGCGCCTCCTCACCTTGAAACTGCGCCTGAGCGGCGGAACTTTTGACCTCGCGCGGACTCTGCGCCCGGACTCTGGCCTCGCGGACTTGCGCGCCCCGGCCCGGGAGACCGCCCTGCGCGCGCTGGCGCAAGCCGCCGCCACCCTCGTGGGTCTCACCGATGAAGAAGCCGCCGCCCGCCTGTCCGAGCCGCCCGCCCCCACCGACCGGCTGGTATTTTTCACCGATGCGCGTCAGGGACGGGAGTGCGCCACCTGCCCCGCCTATCCGCTCATTGACAAGCGTGAGTTGGAGCGCGCCATCCTGCGCCGCTATGGCCCAGCGGGGAGCGGACAAGTGCGCGAAGGTAATCTGCTCAGCTTCACCTTCGACGAACTCGCCGCCTATTTCGCCACTAGCCGCCTGCCCACGCCCGCCCCGTCGGCCGAAACACCCACGCCCGAACCCTCGCCGCTCGAAACCGCGTTGCTCCAATCCGATTGGATTGTGTTCAACTTACTCGATGTCACCGCCGCCAACCCGGCCTCCAGCGTCCTCTCCACGTTCCTGGCCCAACGCGCCGATCTGACGCGCAACAAAAAGATCATCGTCTTTGCTTTTGGCGCGCCCTACTATTTGGACGCCACAGATGTGAGCAAACTCACCGCCTACTACGCCCTCTACAGCAAAGCGCCCATCTTTGTGGATGTGGCCGCGCGGTTGCTCTTCCGTGAATTTGCGCCGCAGGGCGCTTTACCGGTCTCGGTGCCGAGCGTGGGCTACGATTTGCGGCAGGCCACCGCGCCCGACCCGGCGCAATTCATTGATATTGTCACCGACCAACCCGACCTTGGCCCCGAAACGCCAACGGCGGCCCCGGGCGGCATCACCATTAAACGCGGCGATACGCTTCACTTGCGGACGGGTGTCATCCTCGACCTCAACGGTCACCCGGTTCCCGATGGCACGCAGGTCTCATTTTCCATCCTCTACGCTGATGACATTTTGCCCGCCATCCAAACGGCGCTCACCCAAGCTGGGGTGGCCGCCACGTCTCTGATACTCACCCGGGTTGGCAGTTTGCGGGTCACTGCCGCCAGTGAACCGGCCTTGGCCTCGACCATTGTGCAACTTACCGTGTTTGAAGACACGGGCACCATTGAATTTCTCACGCCCACCCCCGAACCGAGCGATACCCCGCAACCCACGCCCACCATCAGGCCCGTCACTCCCACGCCTTTGCCGTCACCGACGCCCACGCCGGTCGTCCCCCCGCCCACACCGGCGCGGGTGGGTCTGCGGGATTTCATCATGATGTGCGTGGGGTTGGTGGCGGCGACGCTTTTGGGCTACCGCCTGGGGGGCAAGAATGCGTCCGGGAATCAGCGCTTCCGCGTGGGCTTGGCGGGGGCCATCGGGGTACTCATCGGCTACAACTATTTTGCGCTCGCCCTCCCCGGGGCCGAGGCGGCCTATCAGACCTTCAATATTTTGGCGGCGACCATCTGTGTGGTGATGGGCGCGCTGTTGGGGTTGCTGACCGGCTGGTATTGGTTTGTGCGGCGGGTGAATCGGTAAATTTTACCCCCCGCCGACAAGGTCTATGAGATACCGGATGGTCGGTGGCACAAATGGGGGGACAGAGGGGGGTTACTGTAACGGCAGGGGGAATAATGTAAGAATAAAGGCGAGGAAAAACAACGCGCCCACCGCCAGCGCCAAATAACGATCGAGGGGTGCGGCCAGGCTGGGCAGGCGAATGGTGGGTTGGACCACAATGGTATGGCCCTCATCGCGCAGGCTCACGCCCGTGCTGGAACGCAAGGCCTGGCAAAAGGTTGGCACATCGGGCGGGCGATCGTCGGGGTGCAACGCCAACGCCCAGAGAATGGCCCGTTCCATGCTCGGCGAAATGGCTGGGTTAAGCACGTGGGGCGCGATGAGCGACTCGGGGCGCAGGAAGCGTTGTTTGGCCTCCGTGGGCGGCGCATTGGTCAGTAAATGATAAAGCGTCGCGCCGAAAGCATAGATGTCAGTGCGCCCATCCGTGTGACCGGTGTCGTTGCCATATTGTTCGAGCGGGGTGTAGTGTGCGGTTCCCAGCCCTTGCACAATGGTGATGGTGCGCTCGTCCGGGGCCAGCACTTTGACCAGGCCGAAGTCCACCAATTTAAGCACGTTGCTGGGCGTCAATTTCAAGTTGGAGGGTTTTATATCGCGATGGACAATCGGCGGTTCCTGGCTGTGCAAAAAAGTCAGGGCCTCACCGAGTTGCGTGGCCCAGGCGGTCACTTCGCTCTCGGGCAACAGCCGCCCGTTTTGGCGCGCCTCATCCATAATGGTCTTCAGGTCGCGGCCCGGCACAAAATCCATCACCAAATAATCGTGGCCGTTATCCGAGAAGAAGTCGGAGACTTTGGGCAGGTTGGGGTGGTCGAGGCGCGCGAGCACTGAAGCCTCGCGATAAAATTGATCGCGGGCTTGTTGTTGGGTGTCGGGCGGCAGAGAAGCGTCGTTTTGGACTTCCTTGATGGCGCACAAACGGCCCTCAAGTACCAAGTCCTCGGCTTGATAAATACTCCCCATGCCACCTTGCCCGATGTGGTGGGTGACGCGGTAACGCCCGCGTAACACCTCTCCTTCGCGGAGGGGCGGTAACATGGTGAACCTCGACTCAATTGTGACAGACGTTGTATTTGAGAGATTCAGCCCCCCCGTTTGAGAAGTCCCGGCGTAGAACCCATCTCTCGCAGGTTCGTGAACTCGCTCAATCGTTCGATAGCGCAGTTGGCAACTTGCGCCTCTGTTTAGTATTATAGCCTGAATTGAACTGGAAAACACTTATGGCCGGCAAAGACGAAAACATCCCCATCCTTATCGCTCAGACTGGTCCGGTCACCGGCCAACGCTGGGTGCTGACCAAGAAAGAAATGACGCTGGGCCGTGATGCCGAGTGCGACATCATGATCCCCGACCGACAGGTCAGCCGGGTCCATGCGCGGTTCCTCAAGACCGGCGACGGCTTCGAGCTTGAAGACCTCGGGAGCAAGAACGGCACCCACCTTAACGGCGCGCCCTTGCACGGCGCGCAACGGTTGCAGGACGGCGATTTGATTCAAGTGGCGTTGGTGGCGCGGCTGGTGTTCGTCGGTTCGGAAGCCACCATGCCCCTGCGCGCCGACGCGGCTCGGGCGGCCGGCTTGGCTTTGGGGGGGGACAGCGTCCCGGCGGGGGGCGGCCGTTTGCGGCTGGATAGCGCGGCCCGCCGGGTGTGGGTCTTGGATCGGGAACTTGATCCCCCGCTTTCGGTCCCCCAGTTCCGCTTTCTCGAGCTAATCTACAACCGCCCCGGTCAGGTGGCCTCGCGCGAGGAAGTCATTGTGACGGTCTGGCCCGAAGCGCAAGGCTCGGGCGTTTCCGAGCAAGCCATAGACGCCCTCGTCCGCCGTTTGCGCGACCGCTTGACGGAACTTGACCCCGACCATCAATACGTCGCCACCGTGCGCGGGCACGGGTTTCGGTTGGATAACCCGGCGGCTTAGAGAGCGTCTGAAAATTACCGATTTGTCTGGTCAACGTCCCTTCGGCTACGGCTGGGGCGCATTCCGAGCGGAGCGTAGCGCAGTCGAGGAACGCGGCCCCAGCCTCCGCTCAGGGTGCTGGGTGATTATTCAGACGCTCTCTTAG
>CAYUFY010000390.1:0-5009 GCA_964443795.1 uncultured Anaerolineales bacterium
TTCTCAGCTTGCGGATAATTGATGAAAGTCAAATTCATTTCCGCGAATGGACAGTTATCAGTTAGAGTTTTACACAACCCCCCGCTTGCGCTCTGTGCTATTTATCCCTTAAATCATCCAGAAAACAGCCGTGAAGCCGGGCTTTTTGACTTATTCGCAAACTGACTTATACTGTGCGGGTGGGTGATGGAACAGTTCCTCATCCGGCATCAGATATCCTTCCCAGCCTGTTAAACCCGTGCCTGCCTATAGGTGGCCGCCCCAATTCCGGGGCACTGAGACACGAATAGGCTCATTCCCAATCCAAGGAGGTGAACCACCCAATCCATCTCTTAAGTTCTCGACTTCCATATCCGCCATCTATTGATTTGATTTTCAAGCCGAGAGGAGACATTTCATGCAACGCAAACCCCTATATCTCATCGTCGCCAGCCTGACCCTGATAAGCCTGGTGTTGGCCGCCTGCAGTAGCGGTGGTGCCACCACCGTGGAAGTGACCCGCGTGGTCGAGGTGCCCGTCCAAGTCACCGTGGAAGTGCCGGTGGCCGGCACCCCCACCACCACCGAAGTCCGCGTCCCCGTCACCTTCGCCGAAGCGGGCGACACCCTCAAGACCGTGCAAGCCCGCGGCAAAGTCCTGTGCGGCGGCAACGCCAATGTCCCCGGGTTCGGGTATCTCGACCCCGCCACCAACCAATTCGCCGGGTTCGACATTGACTTCTGCAAAGCCGTTGCCGCGGCCATTTTTGATGACCCCAATGCTATCGAAGTCATCGCCACCACCGCCACAACCCGCTTCACCGCCCTGCAATCCGGCGAAGTGGATGTGCTCATCCGCAACACCACCTGGACCATCAGCCGCGACACCTCGCTCGGTTTCGATTTCGGCCCGACCACGTTTTACGACGGGCAGGGCATGATGGTGCGGAAAGATAGCGGCATCACCGATCTAGCCGGTTTGGCCGGTGGCACCATCTGCGTCCAGCAAGGCACCACCACCGAGAAGAACCTGGCCGATGTGATGCGCGCCAACGGCATTGACTACGAGCCCTTGGTGTTGGCCGACGCGCCAACCACCCGCGAAGCCTACGACGAAGGCCGGTGCGATGGTTTCACCACCGACAAATCGGGCCTCGTGAGCCAGCAGATTTTGCTCAAGGAACCGGAAGCGCACAGTATTCTGGCGGTGACCATGTCCAAAGAGCCGCTCGGCCCGCTCACGCGGCATGGCGACAACAACTGGAACGATATTGTCGCCTGGGTGACGTATTGCACCATCCAAGCTGAAGAGATGGGAATCAATTCCAGCAACGTGGATGAGATGTTGGGCAGTGATGACCCAGGTATCCTCAACGTCCTCGGCGTGGAAGGCGACTTGGGCCTCGCGCTGGGCCTGACCGCCGATTTCTGCGCGCGCGCCATTCGGCATGTGGGCAACTATGGCGAGATTTACGACCGGCATCTTGGCCCCGAGACGCCCTTCAACCTCCCGCGCAGTGTGAACGCGCAATGGAAAGATGGCGGCCTGCTTTACTCCCCGCCCTTCCGGTAAATCGTTTTACATTGTGGTAGGGGCAGGTCTGAGACCTGCCCCTACTTTGATTAACTCACATTACACGGATGGTTCGTCATGCCCGCGCGCTCGTAGCGGGCATCCAGCGGTTTGGCATAGTGCTGGTCTGGATGCCCGCTAAAGGCACGCGGGCATGACACTGCGTAAGGTGAGTGATTAATTCCTATGGCTCTCCCCCCCTCCTCCTCCCGCATCCCGTTCTGGCGCGATGTGCGCGTGTTGGGCGTGCTGGCGCAAATCGTCTTTGTAGTGGTGGCCGTTCTCTCGCTGGGGTGGGTGGGGAACAATGTCGCGCAGGGGTTGCAAACGCTCGGGGGCGCGCAATTCCTGTGTGATGACGGTTCGTCCAGTTTTCGGTGCGCGTTTAACTTCATGGCCAGCGAGGCCTCGTTTGACATCGGCGAGAAGCTGATTGATTACGACACGGTGGACAGTTATTGGCGCGCCATTAGCGTGGGGGTGCTCAACACGCTTAAGGTGGCGGCGGTGGGCGTGGTGTTAGCCACTTTGCTGGGGGTCGTCACCGGGATTGCGGTGCTGTCGTCGAACTGGCTCCTCAGCCGGTTGGCGATGGCCTATATTGACATCATCCGCAACACGCCCGTGTTGGTGCAATTATTCTTTCTTTATTTTGCGGTCATCTTGCAACTCCCCCCGCTCAAAGAAAGCCTGCAACCCGGCTTCGGCATCTTCTTAAGTCAACGTGGCATCGCCCTGCCCTGGCCGGTCTTCACGCCCTCGTTTGGGCTGTGGGCGGTGTTTATTGTCTTGGGGCTGTTGCAGTTTCAGGCGCTCTATATTTACTTGGGGCGGCGCGAAGAACTCACGGGCAAACTCACCAATCGCTGGCAGTGGTCGTTGCTCGCGGGCGCGGTGGTCATCTTCGTCGGCTGGCACATTACGGTTAATTTCAACACCGACCAAGCCGTGCTGGTCACCCGCGCCAGCCGCGTGGCGCAGGCCAAAGACACGCTCAGTGGGTTGGAGACGCTGGTCGCCAAACGGCTCAACCTGCCGCGCCTCACCGCCGCCGATGTAGAAAAACTGGACGCGACCCAACTGGCCGAGGTGGCCTTGCAAGTGTGCGTGGTTAAAGACTCGCCTTCCGAAACCAATTTGGCGACGCAACTCAAAGAACAGCACATTCCTTTCAAAATGAAGCGCACCGACCGACCCGACCAAGCCACCGAGGCGTATGCGGCGGGCGAGTGCGAGGTAGTGGCGGGCGAGCGGGTGATGTTGGCCGCCGAGCGCGCGACATTGGAGAACCCCAACGGACATTTGCTCGCGCCCCTGGCGGAGTACCCGGTGGTGATGGCGGTGCCGCAACTGGAGGGCTTGAACTTGGTCGGCGGGGCGCGGCTGACCCCCGAGTTTGCCGCCATCCTGTTCGGGCTGGTGCTTTACACCGCCGCGTTCATCGCCGAGATTGTGCGGGCGGGCATTCTCTCGGTGCAACGCGGCCAGAGCGAGGCGGCGCGCGCGCTCGGGCTCACCGAGTCCCAGCGGTTGCGGTTGGTGGTTCTGCCGCAGGCGCTCCGGGTCATCATCCCCCCGCTCACCAGTCAATATCTCAATCTCACCAAAAATTCCAGCCTCGCCATTGCGGTGGCGTATCCCGACTTGGTGGCCATCACCAACACCATCCTCAACCAGTCGGGGCGCTCCATCCAAGTGATTGTGCTGGTGATGCTCAGCTATCTCACCGTCAGTCTCGGCATTTCAGCGGTGCTAAATTGGTACAACCAGCGCGTGGCGATTGTGGAAAGATAACCCCACCCCCTCCCCATCGGGCAACCACCGATGGGGAGGGGGTTGAATTGTGTGAGACCAATGCTCAAGTTCCTGAATTCCTATGACTACTTCTAGCCTCAACCCCAATTGGAAATACCTCAGCGCCGAGGCCCGGGGCTGGGTGCAGGATAACTTCACCGCCTCCCCGTGGCTAATGGTAGCCAACTTGGCGCTGGCGTGGCTGGCGTGGGCGGTGTGGCAAAGCCAAGTCGAGGCCGCGCCCACTCTCACTAATGTTGTGGGCGGGGTGTGGCTGGCTTTGCTGGCGGTGGTGGTGGTCAGCACTGCCGCGCGGCGCGAGAATGCCGTGAGCGAATGGCTGAAGGCGCGGCTGTTCAGTTCGTCGCTCAACGCGCTGATTACGCTCATCATCAGTGTGCTGGTGGTGAATGTGGTGCGGCGGGTGCTGGATTGGGCGTGGTTCAGCGCCAATTTCGACACCGACCCCAAACTAGCGGCGGCCAGCGAGCATACCGGCGCAACCTGGGGGACGATTTACGCCAACTTCAAGTTGTTCATGGTCGGCCAGTTCGACCCGGAGCAGTTGTGGCGGGTGTGGGCGAGTGTGGCGGTGGTGGTGGTGCTAGCGGCCATTAGCGTGCCGGTGTATGGCCCGCTGAGCGTACAACTTAAACGCTATCGCCGTTGGATGACGTGGGCATGGCTGGTCTCGCCGCTGGTGTTGTGGGTGTTACTGCGCGGCGTGGGCGAGAGCGGGCCGGTGGCGCTGATTGAAACGCGCACTTGGGGCGGCTTGTTGTTCACACTCATCATTGCGGTGTTCGCCATCGTGGTCTCGTTCCCGCTCGGGGTGCTGTTGGCGCTCGGGCGGCGGAGCACGTTAACCGGCATCCCGGCGTGGCTCACGTATCTCGCCGGGGGCGCGGCTGGCCTGTGGGGCCTAGTCAATTACACCTTGCCCAACTGGGCGCTCGCCAACGGCTGGCTGGAATACGCGCTCATCCTGTGGCCGGTGTGGGTATTCATCGGCCTGGTGGCGTTGCAACGCGCGTTTAAGGGCAACGTGGTGGCGGCGTTCTCCACGCTCTATATTGAGTTTGTGCGCGGCGTGCCGCTCATCACGGTGTTGTTCATGGCGAACATCATGTTGCCGCTCTTCCTGCCGCCGGAGATTGAAATTGAAAACGCTTTTAGCGCTATGTGGGGTTTTGCGCTGTTTAGCGCGGCGTACTTGGCCGAGACCGTGCGCGGCGGGTTGCAATCCATCCCCAAAGGGCAGTACGAGGCGGCCCAGGCGTTGGGGCTGAACACCTTTCAGGAATTGCGCCACATCATTTTGCCGCAGGCTTTGCGCGTGGTCATCCCGCCGCTGGCCGGGCAATTTATTGGTTTGTATAAAGATACTTCCCTCGTCGCCATTGTGGGCTTGTTCGATTTGCTCAACATCGCCAACTCTGTCATTGCCCAACCCGACTGGCTCGGCCTGCGCCGCGAGACCTATGTGTTTATCTCGGTGGTGTATTACGTCGGTTGTTTCCTCATGGCCGGGGTCGGCACTTGGCTGGAGAAGCGGGTGGGGTTGGGGGAAAGGTAACGTAAAGCGTATTCCGTATTTTTACACACAGACTATTTCGACAATGTTAGATTAGACAGATGTTCTGTCTGCGAAAAAAGCGTATCT
>CAYUFY010000391.1:0-4980 GCA_964443795.1 uncultured Anaerolineales bacterium
TCAAGCCTTGACGGTTATGTCAAAATGCCTCTCAGTTTCAGAGATGCACCCATGTTACATAGTGGTCGAGGAGTGCGCGCAGGTCGGTGGCGGCGGCGCGCTGGTCGTCGGTGAGGCCATCCAGCGGCAAGGCTGTGCCATCTGGGTGCAGGCGGAAATCGGTCTGCAACTGCGCGGTGAGGTCGGCCTTCAGCCGTTCGCGAGCCGCGCCGACCATTCGGGCCAAAGCATTGCGCGTGGGTTTGTCAAAAGGCATGGGCGGAAAGACGGGTAGCGCTCACGGATACCGGCCCAAGCGAATCAAATGTGCGCGTTCCAAAACCCGGTCGGGATGATTGAATTGCAGAATCTCAACCGTCACGCGCCCCTCCGGCGTCAGTGGCACAATCGGCGCGCCTTCCAAGCGAAAGTGGTCGGCCCAAGCCTGAGCGCGTGGATTGAAAAATGGCGTCAACTGCCCGGTCTCCACATCCACTGATCTGAGATCAGTGCCTTTGAACCGATTGCAATACGGACAGGCCAACGCCAGATTAGCCAGAACGGTTGCGCCCTTATGTTTTTCGGAAATGATATGTTCGACTTCAAACGCGAGTAAAGACGCCGCTTGCGGGTAGCGACAATACTCGCAGTGTCCCCCGGCCCGCTCTTCGACCTGTTGCCGGAGAGCCGCCGGAACATAAGTCCGCTTCATGAGGCCGCGGCCAGTTGTTGGTAAGCGTGCGCTTTCGCCAACCGCACCAAATGTTCCAGCATGAAGTAACGCTCCAACTCGGTCTCTTCCAGATGGGAGAGACCTTCCGCTTTATTTTTGGCCAACAACTCACTTACCTGCGCCTGCCATTCAGAGGATGGGCGCAGAGCCAAGACTTGTTCGGGCGATGGTCGGCTGGCTAACAACTCCAAGATGACGTTCTCGTCCTTGAAACTAATCGGCTCTTGAACCGCCAACTCGCGCAAGCCGCGCTCCAAGACTTCGGGCAAACGCTCGCGGAAGCGTTGCAATTGCTGTCCGAGCGCATCCGGAACTTCAACGGTAATTCGCATGGTCATGGTGAATGACCTCCTCATCTGGTCAACCTGTGTCGATTTTACTCAATTCTCAAATGCTTGTTGGCCCGCAACATGGCACTCAGCCGCGCCCGCAGTTTTCCCAGCCATTCATCCAACTCGGCCTGCGAGGTAATGAGCGAAGGCGGGCGCAATTCAACGAGCGGCACTTGCGCTACTTCGACCTCGATGCCTTCAGGCATACTGGGTGGGGTCGGAATCCGGCGGGCGATCTCGGCTTCGAGCGTGGCTTGCAAACCCGCCAGCCCACCGCGCCGCACCAATAGCATCTTCAATTCGTTCGCCGGGTCCGCGCCCGCTGGTTGCAAGGGGAGTGTGGCCTGGAGTTTCTGCATGACGGCCGCCCGGTCGTCTTCCAGTAGCAAAAGCCAATCGGGATGCGCTTCCAATGTGGCCGCCATCACCCGAAGCGACTCGCCTACTTCGCGCCGCAGTTCGGCGTAACGGGCCTGGGTCCGCTCACCGGCGGCGCGGACCAATGCGCGCACGTCCGCCAATCGCTCAAAGAAGCGTTCCGAACGCAAGGCCTCGGCCAGCGTCTGAATGTCCGCCTCTGGCAATAGTTGTTGGCCTTCGCCAGGGAAGAACATATCAATCTCCGTCAATGAATTACGCAAGCGATTGGCGGCGTTGACCTCATCCTCGGCGCGCTCTTCAAAGGCTTTCGCCACTGCCCGCGCCCAGCGAATATCTTCCAGCACCGTCGAGTCTTTCGAGCCCAAGATCGCCCCGGCATCGGCGGCGTCACCACTCAGGGCGCTGGTCAGGTTATTGCTCAAGGCCCGCGCGCGGGCCTCGCCTGCCAGCCCGAGCAGACGGAGCCGGTCAGGGAGTGAACCCACCGTCTCCTGCACGGTGGGCAAGTGGCGGCGCACGGCCCGGCTGATGTTGTCTTCCAAGGGGAGCACCTGATCGCCAAATAATTCCTCCAAACGGTGGGCGGCGCGGTCGAGGGCTTCCAAATCAGGCGGCGCATCGCGCAGGGCCACACCGACTTTGTTGAAAGCCAGTGTGCTCTTGCAGGCTTCAGCCGCTTTCTGCCCGGCCACTTTAAGCACACCATCGGCTACATGAAATTCCACCTTGGCCGCCACGAGCAGGGCGGCGAACAGATAGCGCACCGTGTCTTTGGACCAACCGTAAGGCGGGCCGGAGAAAAAGTCTTGAAGCGCGTTCCCCAGTAACCGCCCGCCGCCCGTTTCCTCCAGCTTGGCGGAGAAAGCGCGCAGGGATTCGGCTAGCGGCGGCAGGGTCGAGTCCACTTGGGTGCGATTGCCTTGCTTTACCACCAGCCGGAGCGGGTCTTGTTCGGGCGGAACTCGGTCGAGCCGCTCCACGCTCAAGAACTTGGCGGCCAGATCGGTGTTGGCCCGGATAGGCGCGAGATGGTAATACTGGAACACAACTTTGGCGGCTTGACCCACAATGCCCCGCGCCACCACCTCCACTGTCTCACCCAGTTCTGCCGCCGGGGTGGGACGCCCCCGGAAAATCAACGTGCCGCCAAGTAGCGCCGCGCGCTGGAGATTTTCCACCTCTTCGCGGTTGCGTTCGGCTTGTTTGAGTTCAGCGCGCAGGAACTGCACTTCGTCGCGGTCAGCGGTGCGCTCATCAATCTGCCGCACGATCTGTTCCGAGCGGTAAATCTCTGGCAGTAACTCGTCCACCGTGTCGTTTGAGCGCACCAGCCAAGCAATGGCGTTGCGCCACTCGGGTTGTGCCGCCGTATTGGTGAGCAGTGTCGTCCGGTGCGCCTCCCAATTGGCATCCGTCACCCATTCCAGACGGAAGGCAATGTCTTCGTCATCGCCCACGATGACGTGTTTCCCAGACCGCACCCCAGCCTTTACTTCTTTTGTATTTTCCAGCCGGGCCGAGGGTTGTGGCGTAAAGACGGCCTTGCCCAAAATCTCATTGTGAATGCGCAGCATGTCGCCCGAGGTGACGGTTAAGGCGTTGCGCTTTTGTTGCAGGGGGCGCACCTTGTCGGAAAGGAAGACGTAACCACCGATTTTGGGGTCTTCCACCAGGCCAATCTCCTTTTCGGTCTGCATCAGCCGCAGGGTCTCACGCACCTCAACGATCAAACTTGGGCTGTCCACTTCTAGATAGAGTAGCGCCGCGATATTCTCTGCCGTGCAAGGGAAGCCCTCAATCGGCTGGAGCGCCGCGACGGTCTTGGCCACGCGCACGGCTAGCAGATGTTCAGGGTCAGGAAAAATCTGCGCCACCCGGTCCACCGCCATCACCACATGCGCTAACACCTTTAGGAGGTCGGCCCGCAGGGTGTCGTAGAAATCATCGGCGCACGCTAAAGCGCCCACAGTCCGATCGGCGAGGAGAGGCTTGGCCGGTAACGTCCCTACCGCGCGCAGGTGATTCACATCCACCAACACATCCTGAATCACCTTGATGGCTGAGCGCAGACCGACACCACCCGTGGAGCGGGCCAGCGTGCGGATCAGTTCCAACAACAAGTCGAAATGCTGGGGGAGGAAGGGATAGAAGCGGGCGAAGGTATCCACATCGGGGTCGGCTTTATAGAGTGAAGTACCGGTCAGTTTGGTGTGGGCGATGAGCGCCTGCCCGCTAGCTTTGAACAGTGCCTTCAATTGCGCCTCGCCTTCGGGGGTTTGGTCAATAGGCGCCGATGGGTAATCTCTTTGATGTCGCGCGCATCCAGTTCAATGGTGATCGGGAAGCGGGCTTGGAGTTTGTTGAGTTCACTGGAATTGTAGGTGGCCTTCTCAACGATCTCTGCCAGAGTCTGCTGGCCGGTGGCCATCATCCACACTTGGCCGTGGCCCAACTCTTTGAAGTCACGCACCAGCCCGTCGAGGTTCAAAATCAATTCGCCACGCAGTGCTACGTATTGCCCAGCTTCATCAATTAAGAACAGGATGTTCTTCCGGCCAGTCTTGTTGCGGATGAGGTCTATCATTTCTTGCGCTCGATCGCGCAAATTGTCCGCAAGTTCAAACTTGAGTTTGCTAAAGCTCTCTGGCGTCGGAAACTCGGCGGGCAACAACTGGCTCACAATCTGCGCGGCGCGGGCATTGCCTAACAAGGGAGCGTTATGAATGTTCTCCCAATCTTCTCCCCATTTTTCGCGGTACAAGCGGCGGAATTCGCCCAATTTGCCACGCTTGTCGAGAGTCAGCTCCAATTGAGCCAGCTTCTTGTCTTTGGAGTAGCCCATCCACTGCAACACCTTCCAATATAGTACGGTCGAAACCGACGCCGCTGCATTTTCAGCCAATTGCTCTGCGCCCAAATCCAAGAAGACCACCGCTGTGGGCGCTCGTTTCGCCACAGTTCGCAGAATCGCTCGCAACTCCGTCGAGCGAAAGCGTTCGGCGAGCAACTCCAGAAATGGCTGGTCGCCCACCTGGAACTCTGGGTTGAGTGCTAACCCAAGATATTTCGTGAATGAACTCTTGCCCGACCCATAGAACCCGGAAACCCACAGCCCGATCTCAGTGGCCTGACCACCTTCCACACCTAATTGGTAGTTTTCCAAGAATTTGCGAAAGCAGTTCTCCACATTTTCAGTGGCTTCGTACTCATCCACCTCAGCGGCTAGGCGCTCCTCTGCCAGCGCGGCGTAATCAATGACCTTTTCGATGCGACGGTCAATCTTGCGGCGAGTGGAAAACAGATCTCGAATCAGGGGCATGAAATCTCTCCCAGCGACATTTGGACGACGCAACTACTCCAGGCCCCCAATCAGGGTGGAGCGGTAATTTCCGTCTTCCGGGTAGTAGCCCAGGAAGTGCAGGCCATACTGACCCACGCGACGGCCAGGGTAAAAGATCACCGTCGGGTAAGGCACGCGCCCGGTGAGCGCGCTCTCGATGGCGCGCGTGCGGAAATAGGGATGCAGTAATTCGGATTCGGTCAGTAACATTAGAG
>CAYUFY010000392.1:0-4543 GCA_964443795.1 uncultured Anaerolineales bacterium
GGAAAATCGGGTCGGGTTCTTTGGCTGAAGCCTGTCAAAAACCCGCCTTATCCACCAGGGCTGGAAGCCCTGTGGCTTGCGGCGGGTTTCAATCGGTCAATCTATATCCGCCGGTTGGTTAGGGGAATCGGCTTTCGTAACTCAACGGTTTGCCTAGCTTGTTTGGTTATCTTGGCAGTTTTCCTATTGGCAACCGTCAACAAAAACCCACCAGGGGTTGAGTTTTTCGGGTTTGCTCGGGTTTCCCGGTTTCCAGCAGACTCACGACCACCGGCGCTAAATAAATGCCATTGGCGCGGATGCGATCATGGAAAGCCCAACCCCGTTTCACCCATTCAGCCCGTAGTCTTAGCGCTTCGTTCTTACCTAACCCCACTGCCCCCAACGTCGTTGGATTCAAAGCCCCGTTGTGGTTGGTGAGCAGATTGACAGCAATGCGGCGCTCTTCAGTGGTTAACGTCGGCCCAACCACCAAGTTCCGCCCAGCCTCAATCAACTTCTCTTTTTCGAGTCGATAAGTT
This sequence comes from uncultured Anaerolineales bacterium, assembly GCA_964443795.1. Lineage (GTDB taxonomy): Bacteria > Chloroflexota > Anaerolineae > Anaerolineales > UBA6663 > DATDRS01. The sequence continues at coordinate 522 of CAYUFY010000392.1, forward strand.
TGCACTCGTCCCCCTCCGCTTAGGATGGCCCGCCCCGGCGTCGTGAGCTTCGTCGCTATGGCCGTGTCCACCGTGATCACCGAGGTCTGCCGATCGCGAACCTTGAAACACAATCGGGTTTCGCATTGCTTACGGATGGTGCCGGCTTCCTTGATCGTCCACTCCTGCGCGGCCACCATCACCGTCACGCCCCACTTGCGCCCGACTCTAGCAATGTTAGCGGCCGAGCGCGCAAACATGCCTTCCGGGCCGCCGAGGGCGGTCACTAAATCGTTGTATTCTTCGAGTACCATCAGTAGCCGAGGTAACACCGGTAATCTCCGGCCCTGGGCCAAAGTATTGTATTCTTCTAAGTTCTCCGGATAACCGGGCATGACGCGATATAGATCTGCTCGGTGTTCCATTTCTCCCTCAACCGCCTCAACTACACTGAGTGCGCTTTCAACTTTTAAGGCCAGTGGTGTGATGAGCGCTGGATGGTTTTCTAACATCGGAAACGTTGTCGTTTGGGGATCCACAAGTGCCAATTGGAAACCTTCTACTAATGCTTGATAAACAACGCTCCGCTCGAAAGCACTTTTGCCCGAACCCGTCATGCCCGCCACCATCAGGTGTTTGTTCCAGTCAGTGACGACTGGCCGATTGCCATGGGTCACACCGATGAGAAGTTTTCCACGCGCCACACCCGGAAATTCAACCTGCTGGGGCAAGGTCAGCAGCCCGCCATCCTCGAGGACAAACAAGTAACGTAAGCCCGTGGAATTGGAGGGGATGACCTTGACTTGGTTGTCGAGGATGGTCGACATGTCGTGGAGCACCGGTTGACGGTGATAATCGCCAAGGGTAAGGCGCCGCTCCGATTCGCCCTCATGGGCCATGACCCAATCATCATCCAAGGTGCAGACGAGCAGGACGATACCTTCGCTCTCGCCGAGTTGCCACGATTTGAAGGCAGCGGGTAAGCCATGGCGCGCGAGAACCTGCGGGATTTTGGCCTGAATGTGTTGCACGGTTTGACGATATTTGAGAGCGAGGTCGGGCATCATGGTAAGAGACTCCTGCTCAATCTTTCGCTGACCCGCTGTTGAGTAGATTAACGCGGGCCTCTTCGATAAATGGTTTGATGGCGTCGACCGGGATGACATCGAACTGCCCATCCACGATCGTAGAATGGCCGGGTATTGAAGTGGCTGCCGGAAGCGTCGGCATATTCCCATTCGATAAGCCTGACCGAGCCGTGACGAGGGCCGTGGCGACCGCATTCGCGATCGCGGCGTTGGTGGGCGCGAGCTCATGCGCAAGTTGCACCTGTTGGTTGCGTGCCGTAGTGCGCTCTTGAATATCGGGAGTCGTTTGTGGCGGCGAGATGGCTGAGCCGCCTTGAATGATCGTCACCGGATGGACATTCCGCTCTGGGTCGACCAGTACAGTATTAGTCTCGATGAGCCAGGCGAGGAAGCGCAGGAGCGTTGGCAAGTGCTCGGGATTTGAGGCTAGGTGTTCGGTCAAACTCCGTTTCTGGTTGGTGATGATGAGGTGCTTCCCGCCGGGTTGCTCAATGATGCGCGACTTGGCTTCTTGAATCTGCCCCCAGCGCCAGAGGCTGAAGAGCAATATCACTGACAGCAGCACCAGCCCCACGACTGGCCCCCACGTCCGGAAGGTTTCCGTTTTTTGAGCGCGTTGCTCAATCCGGGCGCGCTCTTGGTCGGCGTACCATTGGGCGGTCGCAGTCACACTCTTAACTTCCGTGGCGTTCGCGCCCGCCACGGCCGTTGCTGTTTGAGCGGCGGTTAGATTTTGATTGACTTGGGTGGCTGTCCAAGCGGCGGCAGCAGTAGCCGCATCGGCGGTGAGGTGGAGGTCGAGTGCCACCTGCGTGAGATGCACGGCATCTTGCGTGCTTTGGGCGCTCATCGTTGCGCGCACCGCGGTGTTCGTTACGCTTAACTGGGCAAGTTGGATTTGCTCATGGATCACGGCTTGCGAGGTCTGAACTGCCACTTGCGTTTTTTCTAACCAGAACAAATCGGAGTTCGCATCCGTCCCCGGGGACGTCGAGGCTGAGGCCAGGCGATCGGGTGCGGCGGCTAGAGGTGTGGGGCTAGTCCCCCCACAGGCTGCCAGGATCGTGAAAACCGCGATAACAATGGTTATAGAGAGAAAAGGTTTCATAGAAATTTACGCGGTGGAGACTGCCGCCTTTAGGCGGCAGAGGAAACCGCGTCCGCCGTGAGGCGGCCTCCTTTCGAGGCCGGTGAGTAAGCATAGCCATCGGCACGATGGATGAGTTGGCAATGTTTCCAACCGATGCCTTGCACGGTGCTACCCGCAGTGGTGATATTGAAACTGCCTGTCGTTCGCACCGCCACGCGCCCGGTATGCGTGCCGCGCTTTTTTCCGCGGGGCACAACGGCGCGCACCATGTCGCCCGTGCGGAAACCGTGAACGCGGCGGGCCTGTTTCGGCCCTGTGCGTGGGAAGCCGTATTTATCCATGCGACACATCTGCCGGGAGCCATGTCCGGTGGCGCGAATGGCGAGCGGCCTGAGTCTCACGTCTACTTGCACACTGTCACCCGACTCACCCACACACGCCGCGTCAATCCAATGGGTTTTCGGCAGGCCCAGCGAGACCCGATTGAATTTTGTGCGCCCACCCGTACCAACTTCGATAGGCAAGCCACTGGTTTGCAAGCCGTGATACAGCGCCCAGCGAGTTGCATTCACTGCCGCCGCATCTCTGAGCGGTTGACGGGCTTGCGCTTGTAAGTCGGGATGCCCAAACTCGGCGGCGGTCTGATTGCCCTTTTCTTGATTGCATGGCTCACAGGCCAGCGTGAGATTGCTCACCCGGTCACTGCCGCCCCGACTCTTCGGGGTGATGTGTTCAATCTGGAGCGGCACATCGCGTGCTCCACAATAAGCGCACTTGCGTCCCCACTTCTCCAATAAGTATTCACGCACTTCCATACCGGCCAGTGTGCCGTGTTGATAAGCCACACCGCTAATCTCCGGTTGCTCCATCAGTTGCGTGTCGAACTTGACGAGTTCCAGACTGAGCGACGTGACGGGCGCGACTCTTTGCAAACGGTTTACCCAAGTCATCACATTGGCGATCCGGCTTTCCAGACTTGGCGGCAACCAGCCTTCCGGCTTGCGGCGATTGTTGAACCGCGCTGGGCGATAACGACACTGCCGCGAGCGCCGAGAACGGCGCAGTTGGCGGCGGGCTAACAAGCGGTCACGAATGACGTTCCCGCGATGCTCAATCTCCCCCGCCCAGACCACTTTCCCTACATCGTTTACCACGGCGACTCCGGTAGTCTGCGCGCCGGGGTCAACTTTGACCGTGTGATGATGCACCACACTTTCCCCCGCAAGTCGGTCTTTCAAGATAATGGTGAACGGAAACTTGCGATAGATGGCCGCGCGCCCGCCGCGCAGGAGTTTCCGCGCCCGCGCCGGATGGCAGGGGTCAAGCGGTTGCGCTTCGCGGTCCGAACTCAACACGAAAACTTGTTGCACTTAACTTCTACCTTTCTCCTTACGGAGTTACTCGACGCGCCCTGGCAGGCTTGTCGGTCAAGTGAGCCTTGACAATGTTCACAGTCAGTCCGCCCGACCTACACTGGCTTAGACCCTCAGCCTGTTTAATAGGTCGGTTGCAGGGGGCAGAACTGGCTCGCGCATTCTGCCGTGCGTTCTCTAACTCTCCTGTGAACGGGGCCCCATCAGTCTAAGACTGGTGGCTGAGTCGGGTCAACCTGGGCTTGCTTTCGCAAGCCACCCCGTTTACGGGGTGGTCGTTGACAGGAAATGAGCAACTTTTAGCCCGGGCCGAAATTCTAAAATAGTGAGTCTCACTATATTATAGCGAGTTCCACTATTTTAGCGAGTCTCACTATTGTTGAACTTAGTGAATCTCACAAAAAATAGTGGGATTCCGTGTTCACTATATATAGTGAGATTCCGTGTTCACTATATATAGTGAGATTCCGTGTTCACTATATATAGTGAGAT
>CAYUFY010000392.1:4643-4977 GCA_964443795.1 uncultured Anaerolineales bacterium
TCCGTATACACTATCCACGCCGATAGTGTGTTACACTAAAACCCTATGGCCGATGATAAAAAGACTGAGCGTCCAGCTACGCGGAGCCAAACTGTCACAGTCCGCTTAACTGAGGAAGAAGAAAAGAAAGCTAAAGAGCGTGCTAAGCGGGAAGGGCGGAACCTGGCATCTATTCTTCGTGCTTGGTTACGATTATGGGGTGAGGATGAAGCGCCATCCCCGCCGGTCATGCCTGATGAGAATGTTCGCGCTAAAAAGCGGAGCAAGAAGAAGAAAGAGAACTGACTACTCCCCACGCCTAAAGGCGGGGGGTTCTGATTGCGAAGCCAGCTCT
>CAYUFY010000393.1:0-4946 GCA_964443795.1 uncultured Anaerolineales bacterium
GCGTAGCGTCCCGCCGCTGGAAGCGGCGGGTTTTCACAGCGCAAAATCTATAAAATGAGCCTGCTCCAAAGAGCAAGCTCACCAAGAGTTGAAATGCCAGCCCGCTGTGCGTCTAAGCGGGTGGTTACATTTCAGGGGTAAATCTCAGTCAGCACCGGCTCATACTGGCACCGACAGCCGAGACCATGCGAACAGCCTTCGATGGGCAGAATGGGCACCTGATCTTTGGCGTAGGCCCCTTGCGCCGCCGCGCAGGCCGGACAGCAATTCCCCGAAACCGAGACGCGAATCTGGCTGACCCGCTCGTTCTGTTGCAGGTCCGCGCGGGCGCGGGCCGTTACAGAATGCATCCGCAAATCCACCCCGCATCGCGGGCACGCTTGGGTCGAATCAGCCGCTTGAAAATGACACTTGCCACATGTTTGCACAGGTTACAGCCTCCCGAAAGAATGATTGTGCTCATTCTAACCCGCTCTGAAAAGATGTCAATTGCAAACCTGAAGCTCACTCACCTGGGAGGACCTCATGCCCAGTCGCCTACTGCGCGTCCATATACGCCCGAACAACTCTGGCCGCTCTTCCAAGACTGGCTTTCAGCCAGTGTGCTTAAACTTCAACTCCTGGTGAGTATACGCTGAGATTGAGAATGGCCGGCCTTTTTGCTTAAGTTGCAAGTGGGGCTACACTGGGTTAGGCTAAAGATTGAGAGCGAGATGCTCCGAGCTTAGCAGAAAGCAGGATTATCCGGATGTCGCTCAAGTATGCAAATTACCCGAGACCAAAACCGAAATGAATCGCGCGCGCCGGCGGCGGTGGATCGTCTGGAGTTTCGGCCTGCTCTATCACCAATTCGCCTTCACCTATGACCTCGTCAGTTGGTTCGTCGCCATGGGGCAGTGGCGCAGTTGGCAACGCGCCGCCCTGCCCTATCTCAAAGGCCAGCGGGTGCTGGAAATCGCGCATGGCACGGGCAACCTGCTCCTCGATTTGACCGCGCTCGGCTTCACGCCGCTGGGCCTCGATCGGTCGGCGCCGATGGGGAAAATCGCCCACGCCAAACTGCGCGCGCGCGGCCTCGCGGTCCCGCTGGTGCGCGCCGCCGTTCAACAGTTTCCGTTTCCGAGCGACGCGTTCCCCAGTCTGCTATCCACCTTCCCCACCGAATTCATCGCCGACCCGGTGGTCATCGCGGAAATGTGGCGGGTGTTGCGCCCCGGCGGGGTGCTGGTCTGCGTGCCGGGCGCGCGCATCACCGGCCTCGGCCTCCCCGACCGCTTCGCCGCGTGGCTCTTCCGCGTCACCGGGCAATCCGCCAGCGACTGGTTTGCGCCGCTCCTCGCGCGGTACACCGCCGCCGGGTTCGCCGCCCGCGTGGAGCAAGTGACTTTGCCGCGCAGTGTGGTGACAATTTTCGTGGCCGAAAAGAAATAAAGTAGAATAGCCTTTCCATGCGCCGTTTCCGTTTTCCCTCGACCCGTTTGCCCGGCTGGTATCGCGCCCTCGCCACCAACATGCGCGATACGCTCATTCTGCTCCGGCAGTTTCGCGGCTCGCTCTTGGCCTTTGGGTTTACTTTTGTCGGTGGAGGCGCGCTCTACTTCCGCCTCGCGCAAATCACGCAGGAAGCGCACCCGGCCTCCCTGCCCGAGGCCTTCTTTCTCATCCTGTCCATGATTTTCCTGCAAGCCAACGCCGATTTTCCGAGCGTCTGGTATTTGCAACTGTTCTTTTTCGTCATGCCCCTCATTGGCTTCACCGTTTTGGGCCAGGGCGTGGCGGATATCGGCGTGCTGTTGTTTAACCGCAGAGCGCGCGGGGAGGCTTGGCAAGTGGCTGTCGCAGACACCTTCAAAGACCATATCGTCATCGTCGGGCTGGACCATCTGGGGTTTCGCATCGCCCGCGCCCTGCACGAACTGGGCGAAAGCTTCATCGCCATCGAACTCAAACCGGAGGCCGACCTCATCTCCCAAGTTCAAAACTGGGGCGTGCCCATCATCCAGGGCGACGGCACGAAGATGGAGGTGCTCCGCAACGCCGGGGTGGATCACGCCCGCACCATCATCATCACTACCAACGACGACACGCTTAACTTGCAAATCGCCATCCACGCCCGGGCGGTCAACCCCAAAATCCGCACCATCGTCCGGTTGTTCGATGACGATTTTGCCCGCGAAGTGCGCGAGGCTTTTGGCGTGACGGCGGCTTACAGCGCCTCGGCGCTGGCCGCCCCGGCCTTTGCCGCCGCCGCCGCTGACCTCGACATTGCCGAGGCCATGACCGTGAACGGGCGTATCCTCAATCTCGGGCATCTCACCGTAACCGCCAAATCCAAATTAGCGGGCATGTCGGTGGGGCAACTGGAAGATGATTATGATTTAAGCATTGTGTTATTGCGGCGCGGCAAAAACGCCGACCTGCACCCCAACCACGACATTATGATGCTCGTCAACGATCAGATCACGGTGTTTGCCGAAGCGGCCACCATCCACAAACTCAACCGGCTGAATAAGACGTAACTCGACACCCTGCCCCCCGCTTGGTATAATGCCCTAACTCGCCCGCCCGGCGCAATCCTGGCCCTTTGGCGGGCATTTGCTTGCATTGGAGACATTCAACAAACATGCAGAGACGTACCGGCTGGATTATTCTCATTGTGCTGGTGGTCGCGGCGGCCATTTATGTGGTCATCCCGGGCACCGGCCTCAACTTCACCTTCGGCACCACTACCGTTAACTACCAATTCAAGGTGCATGAAGGGTTAGATTTGCAAGGCGGCCTGCAAGTGCTGTTGGAGGCCGACGTGCCCAACTGCAACACCGTGCAGGTCGAGGCCATGCAAGCCGCGCAGACCATTGTGGAGCGGCGGGTGAACGCCCTGGGCCTCACCGAACCGCTGGTGCAGCGCCAAGGCACCTGCCGCATTGTGGTCGAACTGCCCGGCGTCACCGATTCCGAGCAGGCCATTGCAACCCTCAAACAAACCGGGTTGCTGGAATTTGTGGAAGCGGGGACACAGTTTCTCGACGAGGGGACGCGGATTGAAACCGATTGCGCCGACCCCGCCCAAGTGGATTGCGGGGCCGCGACCGGCGCGACCCTGCCCACCCCCGCGACCTCGCTGACCGACACGATTACTGGCACCGCCAACGCGGAGCGGTTACACACGGTGATGACCGGCGCGGCCATCAAAGACGCCTCGGTTACCACGCAAAATGGCCAAATCGTCATCGCCTTCAGCCTCACCGACGAGGGCTCCAAAATCTTCTCCGCTTTCACCACGCAACACGTCGGCGAAGTGCTGGCCATTGTGCTCGACAAGGCGGTCATCTCAGCGCCCCGCATCAACTCGGCCATCACCGATGGCTCGGGCATCATCGAGGGCCGCTTCACCAGCGACACCGCCAATCAACTGGCGATTCAACTGCGGTATGGTTCCCTGCCGGTGCCGTTGCGCGTCGCGCAATCGCGCGAGATCGGCCCCACCCTCGGGCAAGACTCCGTCCGCAAGAGCGCAGTGGCCGGGGTCATCGGCATGGCGGCGGTGGTGCTGTTCATGGCCCTGTATTACCGCCTGCCGGGCCTGATCGCCAGCGTGGCGTTGGGCATCTACGCCGTCATCACCTTTGCCATCTTCAAGGGCGGGCTGTTTTTCATCGGCATCCCGCCGGTGACGCTCACCCTGCCGGGCATCGCGGGCTTTGTGCTCTCGGTGGGCGTGGCCGTGGACGCGAACATCCTCATCTTCGAGCGGCTGAAGGAAGAGTTGCGCAACGGCAAAAGTTTGCAACAGGCCGTGGAGGCCGGGTTCACGCGCGCCTGGCCGTCCATCCGCGACTCGAATATCTCCACCCTCATCACCTGTCTCATCCTGTTCATCTTTGGCTCCAACTTCGGGGCCAGCGTGGTCAAGGGCTTTGCGGTGACTTTGGCGCTGGGCGTGTTCGTCAGCCTGTTCACCGCCATTACCGTCACCCGCACCATCCTGCACCTGTTCCTCGACCGGATTGACTTCTCCGAGAAGCATTCCTGGTTCGGCATTTAGGAGTTTCCATGTTCGAAATTGTCAAACGCCGTTATTGGTATTTCGGCCTCTCCCTGCTCATCATCATCCCCGGCCTCATCGCGCTCGCGCTGTGGGGTCTGCCGCTGGCGATTGACTACACCGGCGGGACTCTGCTCGAATTGCAATTTGCCCAGCCCGCGGCGGCCCTCCAGCCAGCCGAGGTGAGCGCGGTGTACACCGCCAATGGGTTCCCGAACAGCACCGTGCAAACCTCGGGGGCCGACACGATCATCATCCGCAGTAAGGCGCTGGAAGAGACTCAGCAACAGACCATCATCCAGGCGCTCGAAGGCAACTATGGCCCGGCCACCGTGCTCAATGCGGCCACCGTCGGCCCGAGCGTGGGCGCCGAGGTGGCGCAGGCTTCGGCCCTGGCGGTGGGCATGGCCGCCGTCGGCATTTTGCTATACATCTGGTATGCCTTCCGCAAACTGGAACACGCCTGGCGCTATGGTCTGTGCGCCATCATCGCCATGTTGCACGACATACTGGTGATCATTGGCTTTTCGGCCATGTTCGGCCACTTTCTGGGCTGGCAGGTGGACGCGCTGTTCCTGACCGCCCTGCTCACGGTGGCGGCGTTCTCGGTGCACGACACCATCGTGGTGTTCGACCGCATCCGCGAAAATCTCATCACCCACCGCCGGCTCGATTATGAAACCGTGGTCAACCACAGCATTGTGCAAACGCTGGATCGCTCCATCAACACCCAGTTCACGGTCATGCTCACCCTGCTGGCGCTCACCCTGTTCGGCGGTGTCACCATCCGCCACTTTGTGCTGACCTTGCTCATCGGCGTATTCTCCGGCACGTACTCCTCGATCTTCAATGCCGCGCCCCTGCTGGTGGTGCTGGAAAACCGCGAGTGGGCGGGGTTCGG
>CAYUFY010000394.1:0-4938 GCA_964443795.1 uncultured Anaerolineales bacterium
ATGACTTCGCCCCGCGCTTGTCGTACTTCTTCAACGCGCACAACGATTTCTTTGAGGAGATTGCCAAATATCGCGCCGCCCGCCGCATTTGGGCCACGGAACTGCGCGACACCTTTGGGGCCAAAGACCCGCGCTCATGGCTCATGCGGTTCCACACGCAAACCGCCGGGGTCAGCCTCACCGCGCAACAACCCGAGAACAACATCGTGCGAGTCGCGCTTCAGGCGTTGGCCGCCGTCCTCGGCGGGACGCAATCGCTCCACACCAATTCGATGGATGAAGCCCTCGCGCTCCCCTCGGAGAAAGCCGTCACCATCGCGCTCCGCACGCAACAAATCATCGCCCACGAATCCGGCGCGGTGAACACGGTTGACCCGTTGGGCGGGTCGTATTTCGTCGAGGCGCTCACCAACCGCATCGAGGCGCAGGCCCGCGATTACTTCCGGCAAATCGAAGCGCTCGGAGGCGTGCTCCCGGCCATTGATCAAGGCTTTTTCCAACGCGAAATCGCCGATGCCGCCTATCAATATCAGCGCGAGATTGACGCGCACACGCGCACCATCGTGGGCGTGAACGATTACGTGGCCGACCAGCCGGTGGCCATCCCCCTCCTGCAGATGGATCCCGCCGGGGAAGCGCGCCAAGTGGCGCGGCTCGCGGCCCTGCGGCGGGAGCGCGATAACGGACGCGTGGGCCAGACTCTCGACCGCTTGCGCCTTGCGTGCCAGGGAACCGAGAACACTATGCCGTATATTTTGGATTGCGTGCGGGCTTACGCCACACTCGGTGAGATTGTGAATGTGCAAAAAGAAGTGTTTGGGGTGTACGCCGAGCCGACGTGGGTGTAGGATTGCTGATTGTGGGTTTGTGATTACTGATTGACAGCCGAGGTCAGTATGAGTGCGCTTGCCACATCTGTCGAAACCAAACTGTTCACTGGCGAAGAATTATTAGCGCTAGGCGATATTGGGCCATGCGAATTAATTGACGGGAGGCTTGTTTATATGAGTCCAACTGGCGGCGAACACGGCAATGTGGAATTTGATTTGGGAAGGGTGTTAGGCAATTTTGTGGCTGACCGAAAACTAGGTTGGGTGGTGGGCGGCGAGACAGGTCTTTATATCCGCCGCAACCCCGACCGCGTGCGCGGAGCCGATGTGGCTTTCATCTCTAAACAACGCTTGCCCCACCGACCGGGGCGCGGCTTTCTGGAAGTTGCGCCCGAATTAATTGTCGAGGTCATTTCCCCCAATGACACTTGGGAGGAAGTGCGCGCCAAACTCGAAGATTACTTCTCCATTGGCGTTGAGCGGGTGTGGGTGGTGGAACCGGAAAAACGCGCGGTGCTAGTTTATCGCTCGGCCACTGAAGCCACGCGTTTGGGCGAGACGGATATTTTAAAAGGCGAAGGTCTGCTCGCCGGCTTTGAACTGCCGCTCCAGCAACTTTTTGCCGAATAGGAGCCTTTGGGGATAGTTGGTGGCCCTCAGCCGCCAAGGTTCCCGATTGGGTGAACGACAAAAACACCCCGCCCCATCACTCGCTAACGAGTGGTGGGGCGGGGTGTTTTGTGGTGAGTCGGGAGGGGGGTGGGCTTACTTCACATGCTTAAGCAACCACTCCACCGCGCCGGGGGTGCGCCGCCAATGGTTGAGATAAAACGCCGCGTAGTGCGCCGCTTCATCCTCATCACCCCAGCCCATGTAGGCCGGGAGCGGGTTGGGGATGCGTTTCTTGCCGCTGAGGTAAGCCGACACATAGCGGTTTTGTTTAAGGGCTTTGCGCAGCCGTTTGTCGGCTTCCTTGCCCGCGCCACTTTTGCGGAACTCGGCGAGCGCCCAGGTGTAGAGCCACTCGGCCATGGCGTCATCCTTGAATTGCTTGAGCAATTTCTGCAAGTCGGCGTCGCGGTCAAGCTCGAGCAATAGCTTGGACAAGGAATAGCGCACGCCCTGATTATCACTCTCATTGAGCTGTAACAAACCTTGATAATGCTCAATGGCCTCCGCCCGCTGGCCCATCTCCCACAGGCAAGCGGCCAGCCCCTCGCGGGCGCGCATATAGGGGCGGGTCTCCAGCAAGCCCCAAAAGTGACCTTCATTATCTTTGAAGTATTGCGGCCCCAATGCGCGCTCCCCGGCGGCGATACCCTGCCGGTATAACTCGGCGGCGCGGGCCACGGTGTCGGCTTCTTCTTCGGCCAAAAGCACGTAGGCGTCGGCGCAATCGGGCGAGGTGGCGAGGGCTTTGTGCGCCAAGGTCAGGCGCTTGGCCGGGTTGTCTTCCTCCCAGGCTTGGTACATGAGTTTTTGCGCTTTGTTGAGTTTCGGGTCGCTCGGGCCAGTGTCATCGCCCATGGCCCCCACCAATTCGGCCAGTGAGCCTTCCATCATGCGCCGATCAAAAACGGGGAGGTCTTCTTCGCCGTCCAAATCGTCGTCATCGTCTTCGAATTCATCCTCCCACGCCGCGCGTTGGGGCGATTGTCCCCCGAGGGGCAACTGCCCGCCGGGGTAGCGCACCCGCGCGGGTTGCTCGCCCGCGTGCGTGGGGAGGGTGAGCGTCACCTCGAAGGGAGCGTAGTCGCCCTTCCCATCGGGTTTCAAGTGATCGCGCGTGGCCTGCGCGACAGCGCACAAGGCGGCTTCGAGCCAGCGCAATTCAGTGGCAGAGGGACGGCGCACATTATCCTCCGCGCCCGGTTTGAAGACGATGGGAAAGGGATAGGCTTGCGGGCCGGCAATCTCCCAGCCGTGTTGTTCGAGGGCTTCATAATCGTCGAAGGGAATGTTGCTCATTTCTTCAAAGAAGATGACCAGACTGCCCTGCGGGTCAATGGCTTCCATGGGCGAGTCGGTACCGAGGTAGGTCTTCTCGAACATGGCCCACGACCGGTAAACCGATAGGCCGTATTCGACGCCGCCATTGCCCATGATCGAGACCACCCAGTCGGCGCCCCCGGCCACCGGAAACCGCACGGCGAAGGTCTGGCCGTTGTGGAGTTTGACCCAGGGCGCGGCGCGGTAAAAATCGGCGGCGGCGGCGAAGAGGCCTTGCACCAATGCGGGCGTGACACCCGCGGTGGTCAGTAACCCTTCGGGCGCAGGTTCATCGGCGTGCATGAAGCTTTCGAGTTCGCGCGCAATGTCGGGGAGCATGGGCAGGGCGCGGGTTTCACAGTCAATGTTGAGCGTGGCCAGTTCGGGTTGCAGACTCTCGGTGAGCGCGGATTCGGCGCAGAAGACACGCTGAGGTCGGCGGGGTTTGCCAGCCCCCAGGGTGGGGTGGTTCATCGCCTGCAACAAGGTGTCCAGCAGTTTGGCGGGGTCGGGCAACTGTTCAAACATTTCCGAGCCTAGCACCGCGCCCCCCTCAAGGTCAAGGATCAGCCCTAAATACGGGCGGACCGGGGGCATCTCTTCATCATCATCCGGCGTGAGCCAGGTGCGAAGTTGAACCAACCCCACCCCCCATGTTTCAGGGACTTGGGGGCGCTTCATTACTTTTGATTTATTTGTTTTGTTGTAGCGAGCCATCAGCGAAAAATCCTTTCGTAGAGCAAATGTCCCTGCTACCGTGCATTATAACGCAAGCGCCCAATGATGCATTACGACGGGGCCATGAAATAGCCCGGCCCCCGGCGCGCAACTCCTATTGCCCGGCGGGGTTAACTCTTTTATACTGGCCTTTGGGGCCTCGCCCAGCCAGTGACCGTTATTCCCAGGAGAAATGTTGATGTCTTACGCCGACGCCGCCCAAATGTTGGAAACCACCAGCCGCACCTTTTACATCCCCATCATGGGATTACCCGCGCAACTCAAAGAAGCCGTCATGTCGGCCTATTTGTGCCTGCGCGCCATTGACGAGATCGAAGATCACCCCCAACTGCCGCCCACCATCAAACGTGATCTGTTACGTCAGATTAGCCAGGGCATTCAAAGCGCGGTGGGGCAAATGCGCCCGCCGCGGATTGTGCTGAAAGTCGAGGCGCATCTCAAGAGCCTCATCCCCGAAGTGAGCGCGCGTATCAGCGACTGGCTGGCGCTGGCTCCGGCGGGCATCGCCCCGCGCATTTGGGAGGCCACCGCCGCCATGGCCGACCGCATGGCCTACTGGGTCGAGCAATCGTGGCGCATCCGCGAAGTCGAGGACTTGGATTCGTACACCTTCAGCGTGGCCGGGTCGGTGGGGTTATTGCTCTCGGATTTGTGGGCCTGGCACACCGGCATTCAGACGGACCGTAGTCTGGCGGTGGGTTTTGGCCGGGGCTTGCAGACCGTGAACATCTTACGGAACCGCGAGGAAGACCTGGCCCGCGCGGTGGACTTCTTCCCCCCCGGCTGGACGCGTCAACAAATGCACGCCTACGCCAGCCACAACTTAAAAATGGCGATGCAATATACCGACTCGCTCCCCAAAGGTCCGGTGCGGAACTTCTGCCGCATCCCGCTGGCCCTGGCCACCGCCACCCTCGACGCGCTCATCGCGGGCAAGCCCAAGCTCTCACGCACCGAAGTGATGCAAGTGCTGGCAACCCTGGCGCTGGGGTAAGCGCCACAATCCTTCACGGTCGGGTGTTTACAAATGCGCGAGTTGCGCCTGTAAAGCAGGTCGCCGCGAATACTGCTCTTTCGTCTTTTTCAAATAAATTTTCCAAGCCTCGGCCTGCCCCAGTTCGGCATAAGCGCGCTTGGCGCGTTTGAGCCAACTGGCGGCGTGGGGGTAGTTTTTGCTTTTGGCCTCCAGCATCAGCCGCTCGGCATGTTGGAGGCTGATTTTCACCACCCACTCGGGGCGGTGCTTGAGCACCGCATCCGCGACGGTTTCGACCACGGGGTACCACGCGTTGCGGCTCTCCGCAACCTGGATGGCCTCGTCCCATTCCTCAGGACTTCAGGAAACCAGCGTCACAAATGCCGAACACAGTGTTTGAAGGGC
>CAYUFY010000395.1:0-4934 GCA_964443795.1 uncultured Anaerolineales bacterium
GCCTCATGACCCGCCGCTTGGCCCAACCCGCTTTGGCCTTGTGCATTGTGTGACCAGCGCAGTTTTTAAACACTCTCTAAGTTATGAGGAATGGTCAAGCCCCTGCTTTGGTTTGGCGGTCTTTGGTGTCGGTTGGGCGATTTGAACTCATAACCCGGAGGTCATAGGTTCGAATTCTGTCCCCGCTACTGAAACAAAACGTATCTTCTCAATAATTCGGGGTAAACATCCGTTCTAATGTATTCTGGCCGCCATATACGTGGCTTATTCATTGCGCCATCTCCGTATATGGCAGTTGAAGGTGTGGTACAAATGTTCAACCGCGATTTATTGAGAAGTTACAACAAAACCGCCGACCGCAAGGTCGGCGGTTTTGTTTGGGTGGAGGATCTGGAGCTGGCGCCAGGCTGTTTGACCGTTAAGCATGGCGCAAATAGGCGCGCCAAGGGTCGCCTGGTATAGTTTGGGCCGGGATGCGTTGCGCCAGGTAATTCGGCTTCTGGGGGACAAGGCTGGTGTCTCAAGTCGGGTGACCAGGGCAGTTTTCAGGGGGGCTACCCGTCAGCTTATCCAACCGGGCGCGACGATCCTCGAGCCTGAGCGATGAATAATGGCGGGGAGTGATAAACATGTCGGCTTTGAGCGATATGTTGTGCCATTTTAGGTAAACCCTCGTGGATGCAAATCGGCTTCATTCAAAATAGCGCCGATGGTGGTGTGGTCAATCGCCGCGACATAACCCCGTTCCACCGCCGCTTGCGCCAAACTGCGTTGCGACCAATGCGTCACACGCCAACCCTTCGCGGTGGATGCGTGACACACCTCAGGCGCGCGCGGCGAGACTGCCGCTCACGTTCAAAAGCGGAAAACTGCCCGGGTCACGCACCAAGCTCGGCCTGCCACAGCGCAATCACCTTGTCGGTGTAGTCTTCCAATTGCGTGAGCAAGACTTCGTTTAGGATGTCATCTTCCACCGCCATTTGCGCCTCGCCGCATAGCCCGGTGTAAATCTGGAAAACCGCTGTGGAGCGGAAGGCGTGGCTGAGGTCAGCGCCGATGGCTTCGCGTACCCGGCGTTTGAGGGTGGTGAAGCGGTGGAGATAGGCTTTGGTGGTTGGCACGTCCTTCGCTAGGCGACTCCCTCAGAAGTCACAACACTCAAATCGGCACATAACATTGCATAAACTCAATGATAGGTTCGTCCTGGTCGGTGCGCCATTCCCAAGCCTGATAGTAGCCAGACGAATCCGGGATGGTCGGGCTAGCCAAGGACGGCTTAATCTGTTGTTCCCAACGGCTATCCTGTTCGGCTGTCGCCACCCATTCGGGGGTTCCACCAAAACATTGGGTTATGATGCACCGGACTCCTTTCAACTTTAGGAGCTGACCCACCTCCTCTGTTTTAAGCGAACGCACTTCTGTGACTTGGAGAATCCCAGCGGCTTCCAAGAAGCCCCGCATTTCCGGGGCGTTGAGTGTTCCCATCGGGTTGATTCCTCACAATCACCTTATCGGCGTAGTCTTCCAATTGCGCGAGCAGGGCCTCGCTCAGGGTGTCATCTTCCACCGCCATTTGCGCCTCGCCGCATAGCCCGGTGTAAATTTGGAAAACCGCTGTGGAGCGGAAGGCGTGGCTGAGGTCTGCGCGCCCGACTCAGGCAAAACTGGCGACGGCCACCGGGCGCGGTTTGGCAAAACTGCGGCGATGTAGCTTGATACGCGCGAGTTCATGCAACGTATCGGCGGTGAGGTAGCTTTCCCCACAATGCGGGCAAACGACAACTGGCACATTCTCAATGACGAGCAAGTTTGTGCCTTTGCCGTAACTGCGGGTTACATAGCGGAGCGTTGCGCCGCTCTTGCCACACAGATCGCAAACAAAAATTTTAGTTTTCATAGTCGTCAACATAGACCGTGAGAATAACCAACTTGCCAGTACGTCCAAATTTTGTTACCGCGACCACGAGCCGTGTTCCCTCAACTGTTTGCCCGCGAACCAGGTATTTGACTTCCTTGGTTTTACGGTCACGTTGGCGTTCAATAATTTCGCCGGTCAGAATAGCGCTTTCAATATCGAAGATGTTTAACTCATCCTCGTCCATTTCTTCATCAGCGTGAATGGTCATCACATATTGCCGTTGCTGAATCTTGTCGCGCATTCGTTTTAGGACACGAGTGAACACCCTTGTATTTTACATCAGGCGCGCGCGGCGAGGATACCGCTCACGTTCAAAAGCGGAAAACTCCCCGGGTCACGCACCCCGCTCGGCCTGCCACAGCGCAATCACCTTATCGGCGTAGTCTTCCAATTGCGCGAGCAGGGCCTCGCTCAGGGTGTCATCTTCCACCGCCATTTGCGCCTCGCCGCATAGCCCGGTGTAAATCTGGAAAACCGCTGTGGAGCGGAAGGCGTGGCTGAGGTCCGCGCCGAGGGTTTCGCGCACCCGGCGTTTGAGGACGGTGAAGCGGGCGGGGAGAGTCGGAAATGACATGGGAGGCAGATTCACGTTCGTCGCAACCAATATACTTCAACTGAATACTCACTGAGTTTGTCACCATCCAAAATGCTCCCCGTGAGTCCCTGGCCAGCGACAGCCAGCCGGTAGTCACCCGCCGGTAGAGCTAGCGCGCTTTTCTTGCGCCGCGCCATTTTTGAGCCATCTTCCGCACTGTCAAAAAGAAACAGGGATTTCTTCTGACCAATGACGAGGTGAATACGCGTGGCCCTCCATTTCGCAGGCGGTAAGTCGAGCGCGACTTGCAACAGCGCCGCGGCACTATCGGCGCCACCCCACCGGATGAAAAGCCCTCCATCTTTTACAGGATACCAAGCGGTCGGCATAGAGCCGGGCAAGACCAGCGCCTTCATTTTGCCCACGGCAATAGCAAATGGCTTGGGCGCACGGTAATGGCAAGCCCGGTCATAATCGCAAGGCTCCGTCTCAAAGATAAATTCACCCTGCGCGTTATAGACCCCATGCCAGTCAGCAACAACTTCTCCGGGAACCACAATCAGGGGCCCCCCATTACTTTCCACAAACTTCAAAGTTCTGGATTTGCGCCGAACTTCTGCTGTAATGACAGGCATTGTAGCTGGCTTGGGCATCAAACTCTCCGAGATTCAACAAAAACCTGTGTGGTTGTCCAACGAGGGCCATCAGGCGCGCGGCAGGGATGCCGCTCCCGCACGGAACCGAAAAACTGCCCGGGTCACGCACCAAGCTCGGCCTGCCACAGCGCAATCACCTTATCGGCGTAGTCTTCCAATTGCGCGAGCAGGGCCTCGCTCAGGGTGTCATCTTCCGCCGCCATTTGCGCCTCGCCGCACAGCCCGGTGTAAATCTGGAAAACTGCGGTGGAGCGGAAGGCGTGGCTGAGGTTTGCGCCGAGGGCCGCGCGCACCCGGCGTTTGATGGCGGTGAACTGGTCGAGGGGCGACATGCTGGACGGGGAGATTTTATTTCTCCTCCACCAACCAATCTTTGGCTTGTTCCATGTCTTCAAAGATCACCACCGACTGCCCCGAAAACCGCATCACCAGATCGAATAACACTTTTTTGGGGCCGGAGAAGCCGATGCCCACCACCGCTGAGCGGCGGATGTAGGGTTTGGTGCGGCTGGTGCTGTTTTTGAACAGGTTCACCACTTGGGGGGAGCCAATCAACCCGCGCACATCGGTCAGCACGGTCATCGAGTTGGCGGGCTGTTGGCAGATCAGGGCGTCCACCGCAGTGATTTCAGCCTGCAAGGCCTCCACGCTCAAGTGGGCAAAGTTGCAGAAGAAAATTGGTCGCCCCTGGTGAGTGAGCCATTCGGAACGCATAGGGAGTTACTCGTGAGATTTTTACAGCAGGCAGGGATGGTTGTGGGGATGCCACTCAGGCTCGGAAACGGGACAGTGTATGGGTCACGCACCCCGCTCGGCCTGCCACAACGCAATCACCTTCTCGGCGTATTCGTCCAACTGCGCGAGCAGGGCCTCGCTCAGGGTGTCATCTTCCGCCGCCATTTGCGCTTCGCCGCATAGCCCGGTGTAAATTTGGAAAATTGGCGTGGAGCGGAAGATGTTATGCCAGTTGCATGAATACTTCTGGCTTCTGCTCGGCAATTCTCAAAAGGGCAACAGCGGGGCCGCTTGGCTTGCGCCTGCCCTGTTCCCAATCTTGAATGGTACGCAAACTCACGCCCATCATGCCTGCAAAAGCTGATTGCGATAACTTTAACTTAGCCCGAATGATTTTGGGGGGTGCAGGCTCTTTCAAGGTATGAACCCGCAGAGTCTTTGTGCCAGTCTTATATGCCTTGACCTCACGAATACCATCGAGAATTTCTTGACCGATATCACGCTTAGACATTTTCAATATCTTTTGCATTTCAAAGAACTAATATTCTGCAAGGGGCGACCAACGGTGGGCATCAGGTGTGCGGTGGGTGCGGGGCGACACGCTCGGTCTGGAAGCACCTTTACGGGTAAACCCGATTGAATCGGAAGCGCGGAGTGCAAATCGCCTGTATGCAGGGTTAGGCCGCCTCTGTTTTGATGCTTAGCGTTTGACCATTGGTAGGAATAAGTAATGCACAATCACACCGCAAGGAAATTGGCGCCATGGCCTGTAAGTTACGCCGTTAGTTACTGAGTTCCCAGTTCCAGTTGGGTTAGTGGTTGAATGGTACGGGCCGATCGTAGCACCCCACCACTGATTCTGAGCATTGATTAGAGTACCGGTAGTGGCGTTGTAGAGCCCATACCCCTGATTGCTGTAGATATTATTGCAAATCAAGTTGGGGGTTGATGTTTCTGCGTATATGCCATAGTAACTGTTCGCTAAGGTGGAATTTTGGATGGTGGGGGACGCGTTCTGCACGTTGATACTTCCCCGATAGTCGTATCCCGCATAACGAACAACAGCGTGGTCAATCAAAGACGTGGCATC
>CAYUFY010000396.1:0-4932 GCA_964443795.1 uncultured Anaerolineales bacterium
TACTCGCGGTTGTTACCCCCACCTATGGGGTGACCACGCTAATTCCCAAAGAACCGAATTTGAAAGACCTGTCAGGTGGGCGCCGCAAAACGCTGTTTTTTCGAGCGCCAAATGCGCCCACCTGACAGGTCTAGCGCACCATCACTTACTTTGTTACCACTACCGAGATTTGCAGTAGGCTTGGACAATCGGATTCGAGGCTTTAGTCGGTTTGTAAGCATAGTCACCGGCTAAAGCCTCGAATCCAGTGGGTGAAGTTAAATTGTTTCGTCTATGAGACCCACCGCCTACAAATCGGTGTTCAAGTCGAGCAGTTCCGCCAGGTCGAGGGTCAGGCCGGGAAACAGGCCGGGGGCAAAGTGCGGGCCAAGCCGCAGGCTTTGGTTAAGCAGATAGCCTTCGGGAATCAGTTTGTATTCCTGAACGATGAATTCATCGGGGTCAATGATCCAGCACCACGGCACATTGGTTTCCTGATAGGCGCGCAGTTTCACGGTGAGGTCGCGGAGTTTGGTTGCGGGCGAAACGATTTCCACGGCCAAATCCACCGGGCCATAGATGCGGTTGTGTTCCTCCGAATACCGCGTTTGATAGGCGGTGGTCAGAAAGGCAATATCGGGCGCATAGACACGCGGCGCGCCCGGCAAAACCACTTCAATCTCCGGCCACACCCGCCCCAGTTCATATTCGGTCACATACCGATCAATGCGCGGGGCCAGGTAAGTGGCGAGGCGTTTATCCCGCCCGGTCGGGCGCGCCACGGGCACCAACGCCCCGTCTTCCAGTTCGTAATACGGCGGGCCAGGCGGCAGGGCAAAAAAGTCTTCCAGGGTCAGGGGTTGGGTCATGGCTGGCTCTCTCCCATGCGGGCCGGCTGAGCAGTGAGGTTGGCGGGGGTCGGTTGGGCGGCGATATGGCTCATGGCGTATTCGGCGAGGGCGGTGATGGTGAGGCTCGGGTTCACCCCCGGGTTGGCCGGGACGATGGAACCATCCACCACATACAGGCCGGGGTAGTTGTGCACCTGGCAATCGAGGCCCACCACGCCTTCGGCGGCGGTGAGGCCAAACGGGCACCCGCCGAGGATGTGCGCGGTGGTGGGGAGGTTGAGCAGTGATTCGGTGAGCGACCCGGCGGGGATGCCGCCCGATTTGCGGGCAAAGGCGCGCGCCACATCGTGGCCAATATCAATTTGCGCAGGGACGCGCTTGGCAGTGCCATCGGAGGGTTCGGCCACAAGGCCGCGTTGGAAGAGCGTAAAGAGACTCCGCCCCAACCGCAAGCGCATGTGGTTGTCAGCCGTTTGCATGACGAGCAGGATGGTGGAGCGGCGCGCCCAGCCGGGGAGCACATGACTGTTGAGAAAATCAAGGGGGTGCGTGAGAATTTCCCAGATGATTTTTAGCAAGCGGATGAGCAGATTATTGCCCGCCTCGATGAGGGGCGCGCCGAGGTAGCGCATGAGCGAGGAGCCGTCGGGGTAGCGCACCGGCTCAATGTGGGTTTCCGCGTCGGCGTGAAAGAGGGAGGTGATGGCGATGCCTTCGGAGTAGTTGACCTGGCCCGCGCGATCTATTACGCCGAGCAGGGCCTCGCTATTGGTGCGCACCATATCCCCCAGGCGCGCCGAAAGGTTGGGGAGCGACCGGGTGAGGTCGCGGCATCGAAAGAGCAGGCGGAGGGTGCCGAGCACGCCCGAGGCCACGACCACGTTGCGGGCGCGGACAGTCCGCGTGGGCGCGGTCCCGAACCCGGTCGAGGCGCGGTATACAACTTCGTAGCGCGCGCCATCCGCCTGAGGCCCGGTCAACGGTCGGATATCCACCACTTCACTCTCGGCCTGCACTTGCGCGCCCCATTTTTCGGCAAAGTAGAGATAGTTTTTGACGAGCGTATTCTTGGCGTTGTGCCGGCACCCGACCATGCACCCGCCGCAATGCCGACAGCCGCGCCGGGCCGGGCCTTCGCCGCCGAAATAGGGGTCGGACACTTCGCGGTCGGGTTCGCCAAAATAAACGCCGACCGAGGTGGGGCGGAAGGTTGGGCCTTGCCCGAGATCGTCGGCAACGGATTGCAGAATGGCGTCGGCGGGCCAGAGGCGCGGGTTGGTGGCGACGCCGAGCATGCGGCGGGCCGTGGCATAGTGCGGGCGCAGAACAGCTTTCCAGTCAGCAAGGTGTTTCCAGGCCGGGGAGGCAAAGAGCTGGTCATCGGGTTCAACTAAAACATTGGCATAGCCCAACGACCCGCCGCCCACCCCACTGCCATGCAAGACCATGACCCCTTTGAGCAAACTCACTTGCAAGATGCCGTAACAGCGCAAGGCGGGGAGCCAGATGTATTTCCAGATGAGCCAATTGCTTTGGGCAAAATCGGAATCGTGATACCGCTTGCCTCGTTCGAGGACGAGCACGCGGTAGCCCTTCTCGGTGAGGCGCATGGCCGAGACACTGCCGCCAAAACCAGAACCGATGATGAGGTAGTCGTAAGCCATTTTTATCAACGGGGTGAACGAATGGGAGCGAGCCAGAACTGAGGGATAATATAGCACGTTCTGAAACGATTGACACTGGAGAAAAAAATATGCCGGAAGCGCGCCATTGGCTGGATGCAATTGAGCTGGGCACGGGGTGTTGGCAGTGGGGCGACACGCTGATGTGGGGCTATGGGCAGGGCTATGCGGGCCAGGAAGTGCAAACCGCCTTCGAGGGGAGTCTGAGCGCGGGGATTACCTTTTTCGATACCGCCGAGGTATATGGCATGCGCCTGAGGCCGCCGGGATGGGGAATATCGGAAGAGTTTCTCGGCGGATTTCTGCGCGCGCGCGGCCCCGCAGCCCCGCGCGTGATCGTGGCGACCAAGTTTTTCCCGTTCCCCTGGCGACTCTCACGCGGGGCGTTATTGGCGGCCCTACGGAACAGTCTTCAGCGGCTGGGCTTGCAACAAGTGGATTTATACCAAACCCACTGGCCCTTGCCCCCGGTGACCGTGGAAACCTGGATGGAGGCCATGGCCGACGCGGTGGAGGCGGGTCTGGTGCGCTCGGTGGGTGTCTCCAATTACAACGTCGCGCAAACCCAGCGGGCCTATGCCACGCTCAAAAAACGCGGCGTGCCATTGCTCTCTAACCAGGTGCCTTATAGCCTGCTCAACCGCAAAATTGAACACACCGGGTTACGGGCGCTCTGCCAGGAATTGGATATCAAAATCATCGCCTACAGCCCCATCGAGAAAGGCCTGCTCACCGGCAAATACACGCCCGACCATCCGCCCGCCGGGGCGCGCGGGCGCATCTATTCCCGCGACTATCTGACCCAGATCCAACCGCTCATCACTCTGCTCCGCGAGATCGGACAGGCGCACGGCGGCAAGACCCCGGCGCAGGTAGCGCTCAACTGGCTCATCTGCAAAGGCGCGCTCCCCATCCCTGGCGCTAAGAACGCCCAGCAAGCGCAAGATAACGCCGGGGCCACCGGCTGGCGGCTGACCGGGGCGGAGGTGAAGCGGTTGGAGGCAGTGGAAATAAAAAGTGAGAAGTGAGGCGGGAGTATAATGATGAAGATAAAGGCACAGGAGAAAGAAAATGGGAAGAACAATAACACTTGAATTGCCCGACACAATTTATCTTCCGGCCAAACGTATGGCCGAGGTAGCGCATCGGCCACTGGCCGAGGTGTTAGTGAGCGCGTTACAAGCCTCTCTCCCATCCTTGGAAGGCTTGCCCCCGGCCCTCATGGAGGAGTTGGCGGCGCTGGAAAAATTAGACGATCACGCGCTCTGGAAGGTGATGCTCAGCCAGGTCCCGCTGGAACAACAACAGAAGTTGGCGCGGACACTCAGCAAGAGCAAGTTAAAGAAACTAACCCTGGCTGATAAGGCCGAAGTCACCGCCTTGCAAGAAGCCGCTGACCGGGTGATGCTCCGCAAGGCCCGCGCCGCCGTGTTGTTGCGGTTTCGCGGGCGGCGCTTGCCAACCCTGGCCGAACTTCGCAAACTTTCGCCCGCGCAATGACCAAAGCGCGTCTGTCAGTCAATCTGCAACGACGGGTTCGAGCGCAGGCGCACCATCGCTGTGGCTATTGTCTCCGGAGCGAAGAATTGACTGGGGAGCGCATGACCTTTGAGCATATTCACCCTGTAAGTCGGGGCGGATTGACGGTCGAAGAAAATTTGTGGCTGGCTTGCCGCAGTTGTAACGAACACAAAGGCGTGAAAATCCACGCGCGCCCAGATCTGGGCTGAACATTTTGCCTGGGATAAAACCGGGACGCTTATTCAAGGCCTGACACCGACCGGGCGCGCGACGGTTGAAACTTTGCGGATGAACAACCCGCAAATTGTCGTAACCCGTCGCCAATGGGTGGCGGCTGGCTGGTGGCCACCAGAGGAATAGAAAATCTCGAAAGCACAAATGAGGAGCCAATGCCATGACCACCATCACGTTTGAATTAACGGATGAGCTAACCGAGGATCTGGCCTCAGCGAAAAGCCGTTTGCCAGAGATCATTGCCTTGGGGTTGAGTAAGCTTTCTCCTTTGCCGACGCAAGTCTACGCCTATATTTTGTCTTTTCTGGCCAATGGGCCGACACCGGAACAATTAATAGCTTTCCGACCTTTACCGGAAATGCAAGCCCGCCTCGAAGAATTGCTGGATAAAAGCCGGGCCGATACACTGAGTGATTTAGAGCAACGCGAGTTGGAAGAATATGAGCGCATTGAGCATATTGTGATTATGCTCAAAGCCCGGGCCATGCCCTATCTTATTGCCCCGGCTTAAACGATGAGCCTCCGCAACATTCCGGCCCCAGTGCGCCGCCAAGTCATTGAACGGGCGGGCGCGCGGTGTGAGTATTGCCGTTTACCAGATGGCTTATCATTTTGGCTCTTTGGTATTTTGCGTGGCGGAGCCACATATGGTGGTACGTTGATCA
>CAYUFY010000397.1:0-4913 GCA_964443795.1 uncultured Anaerolineales bacterium
TCGCCCATCGTTACTGGCTCTTTTGATGTCTACCATGTGTCTGACTAATACAGAAATCTTCCGAAACGAGGCGCGTCTTGACACACGCAATGAGTCCGAGATAAGTAGCGCTGGTGGTTGGGTCCATAAAACCTGCTTTCCGTTTCACGCGAATGAGTACACCACCAGATTGTATTGCTTTTTGCACCAGAGGCTTAGCCTAACTTACTGACATTGAATCTATACTACACCCATTTGGGGGCGGTGTATAAATGAGTTCCGCCAGAAGCCGGATCAGTTGGCGCTGATCCTGCCCAGTCGGAGGCGAAGCGGGGGGCTCGAAGATCATTGGTCTAATTTGGAGAACGCGAGCAGCCCAGCCAATGCTCGGGCAATGGAGAAATATTCAAGCGACGACGCGAGGGCTTCTATGGCACTCGCGTCTCCCGCCAGAGCGCGTTGCCTGTAAAAGTGAATATCGCCAATAGACTGCACTTCTGGTGTCACTTCTGCGTCTCCGGTTCAATGAGTGACTGGGGGGCGGCATCCAACTTGGTCTCGGCTTCCGTCTCCGTCTTCTCCACTGACCACCAGCCACTATATTCCACGCCATCTTCGGGGTCATCACCGGTCATGTGAATGTTGTCGTATAGCTCGCCTGAAATGTATTCCAGGGACATCTGGTCAACAATGCGCTTCCAGGCAGATTCTTCGAGCGCTTCTATGTGGACTGGCTTCACCGGTTGGCCGTCTGTCCGCCACCAGTTGTAAGTAATAGTGATGGTGCGTTTCATCGTTGCTCCTTCCAATCGTAATTAGGGTTCCAGGCCATTGCATCAGATGGGCGACGCTTCTGGCCGTACCGTTTGAAATTGGTGGGGGTGGCCCCGTGTTGCGCCAGATCAGACAGCGTGGTGTCGTCCACCAGCGGCCCATTGGGATCAATCCCGGCCAGTTCCCCGGACAGCTTCGCGCGCGCGGCCAGGACTTCTCCCAGTCGTTCCGACTCGGAAGTATCTCTCGATACGGTGATGCGCAGTACGTCAGCGCCCTGGCCCAGGGAATTATAAGCATTGCAGGCGACGCGTTTGATTTTGGACACCTCCACCCGGAAGGAGTCCCAAGCGTTGGAGTTAATTTCTTTGTACGTCATCAAGAGTTCGGTGGACATTTCCCCATTAGGTAGCTCGGTCCAAGGGAGTTCACCTGGATTGAAGCCGGGCATGTGCTGTGCCATAAACCCTTCAACCGTGTGCTGAACATCCCTGATAGCCTTCACCATTTCGCGGCCCTCATGCTGGGAAATTGTCATCGGATTAACTACGGCTATCTGGGACAAGCAGTAATTGCAGTAGGGACCCGAATAGTCTAACCCACAGCCAATACAAGTTTTCATGGTTGATCCTTGGGCGCGCTCGGCAATGGCATCCAGTGAGAGACATCGATGGGCGTCGGGGCCCAACCGTCAATAGTCATCTCCCACCGACCGTTTCTGCCATTGCCATCGGTAACGTAGCTGGCTACTCTGATGTCATCGTAAATCGGCGACCAAACCAGCACGGCGAGGCTGCGGTCTTCTGGCAACTTGTCATCCACGCTAATCCAGTAGCGGGCCAGTTCATCGGCGGTGGTTTCAGGTAAGGGGTTACTGCTCATTTGTTCTCCATTTCAAACTCTTGTTTTGTCCGCTCCAAAAATTCAACCCAATGTAGGTCACTGAGCTTTTGGTAGTGGGCGCGCTGCTCGGCTTCCATCTCGGGCGTCAGGAGGAGGAGGTCGTTCTTGATTAGCCACGGGCCGCGCGACCGAGAGGCTTCGAGGCAGGCCGGACAGGTCTCCGGTTCCTGGGGGTAGGTGTGCCATTGCACTATTTCTGCTTCAACATCCCACGGTTGGCCTGGATCTTCGGCGTACCGGGCGGGTGGGGACCATTTGAGCTGGATGCCACATAGGGTGTTCCGTGAATTCATCGCGCGCCAGTGGGCGCAGTTGTAAACCAACTGGGTATCGTTGCTCATTTGGTATTTACCTAAAAAAAGATCGAAGGAATAAGAAGCAAAATACGACAAGCATAGCCAGGACGGGTGAGATGGCGCAGATCAGAGCGATCAACGATGCGCTCATTCGGTCTCACCTTTCGCCTTGGCGATGGCGGCACGGATAGACTTGATAATGGGGTCGTTTCCGTTATCACCTTCTATTGTGAGTTGCCCCTGGTCGTACAAAGCCATGACCCATTCCAACGCGGCGATGCGTTCTTCCAATTCGACAACCTCGTCGTACAGTTTTCCTTGTGGGCATCAGCCGAACTTGCTCTGCAAACCTGTTCAACTCCGAGTCCCAAACTATTGCGCGTCACGCGGTGAGTTGGGGCTGTCATCGTTGTCTGTCAGGTTGGTGGGCTTTTCTTTTTTATGGCGCTGCTTGCGATTGGCGGGAGGTGGTGCCACCCAGAAGTCGGGCGCAACCTTCCAGAATATCTGACTGTGGCAACTGCAAAAAAACATATACTCATTGAGGTTGTATTGGATTTCCGTGTTGCATTTGGAACACGTTCCGCGCGATGGTTGTTGCTTCATAGGTGCTCCCGTTCTCCAATCACCCACTGCAGGACTGCGATCCGTCCGATCAGTTCGGTGATTTGGTCGTACAGGTAGCACAGGTCTTCCAGGGGCGTCACAGACAGGTCAACCCCGTCAATCCCGTCAATTTGAAAGTTCAAGTCTATCCGTATCAACTCCAGTAGTTTCGCCTTCATTTCGGCTAACTGGTGGTCAATCTCAGCTGCGGTTTTCATTGGCACCTCACTTCGGTTCCCCCCCCTGGCGCTTAGCCCATTCGGCCAGGGCTTGGGGACTGAATACATCTTCGGGCTCAAAGTTGTCGGCGACGAAGGCGATGAGCTTCGCCAACTCAGGATGCATGGGGTTACCAACCAACCAGCTAAGGATGTCGCGGGAGAATTTTTGTTGCAATCCATCCAGCGGGTACCCCGAATCAAGATCGCTCATCTCAACGCTAAAGACTTTTTTTTGCTTGGTCATGCTCATAGTTGAGCCTCCTTGTTGCTCAAATTTCCGCCAGTGGTTTGACCCCACGGGTGCATGGCGTCTGACCTTGCGCCCGGCTTGGGTTTTGAGTTCGTTCCAGTGTCGTTTAATCATTGTTGAGATGTGTCTGTATGATTAGTCAAGTGATAACATAGCAAGTGAAAAATAAACGGCGGTTGGCCGGGAAGAGTAAGTTGGCCCTACCAACCACCCGCCCGGTTTTTCTTTATTAGTCACATGACTACACGCACGATTAAAAAGAAACTCCGGTTGGAGAAGGGGGGGCGCGGATAAAAGTTTGTCGTCCAGCCTGTAATTATTCACTTGATAACAAGTATAACACATAAACCGGTGAGAGTGACAAGGAGTTTCACTTACCCGCGATCTTTTTCCGCGTCTGCTTGCCCTTGTCAGTCATGGCCATGTTGCGTTGGCGGAACAGGCGCTCGTTGACATTGTGCAACAGGCCCTTCTCACGCAGGCTGTGGACCAGACGCACAATTTGGATCTGGCCGCTCAAGGCCGGCTTATTCCCCTTGCGCTTGGGGAGGTGCTGGTTCAGTTCTTCCAGCGCTTCGCGGGTGGTGGGGGGCAGGCCGATAGGGTTATTCTCTTTGTCGTGCATGTACCGGTCAATGTAGTCGAGTAGTAAGTACTCGCGTTCAGTGATCGCTACCCCGTCAATCTCGATCAGTATTTTGTCCATAGTTGGTCTCTAAATTTGACCGAATTATATGCCGATTGGGGTAAGTTGTCACGTGATAGCCAGGTGAATTCCGACCGGAAAACTTGCCCCCAGGGGGTGTTTTGAGAGCAAGTAGCCCCCTACAGGTTCGGTTTCCGACGCCGGAAAAACGCCTGGAGCTATGGACTGGCCGACTTTTTTTGCGCTTGTTGGGGGGTAGGCCTATAATCCCCGCCAGGTGAGGCGACCGACTCTGGGGTGCTGATTGGGCCAGAGGGCGGGCGACTCATCAGGCTTCAGCAATATGCCCCTCGAACCCGCTCTCTTCCGTGTTCTCCAAGTTTTCGGTGACCAGGCCAAAGTGCGCGGCATGGCGTTTCTCGTCGCGCCGCAGGTGGCCGTGACGTGCGCCCATGTGGTGGAGGCCGCCCATAGCGGGCCGGGGCAAACGCTGATGCTGGAGTGTTTTGTGAATGGGAAACGGCACCCCGCGCAAGTGCTTGAGCCCGGGTACTCAGCACCGGACGTGGATGACGTGGCGTTTTTGCAATTAGGCGAACTGCCTGAGGGGATGACGCCCGTCAAACTCGGGAGCGCTGAGGGGCGCGGCGGGCGCGATTTCAACGCCAGTGGTTTCCCCAATTTTGATGATTACGCCATCGGCCATGCTTACGGGCAGATGCGCGG
Source organism: uncultured Anaerolineales bacterium (assembly GCA_964443795.1). Lineage (GTDB taxonomy): Bacteria > Chloroflexota > Anaerolineae > Anaerolineales > UBA6663 > DATDRS01. The sequence continues at coordinate 4,402 of CAYUFY010000397.1, forward strand.
CGTGTCGCCCAGGTTCAGCGGGGGGCGGCCGGTGTTGCAGTTGCCGCAGGACACGCTCACGCATGGCTTCAGCGGTTGCCCGGTGCTGGATAAAGATGCCGATCGGGTGGTGGGGATGGTGAGTCTGGGCAAGACTCTCGAACACACCACGCTGGTCTATGCCGTCACGGCCGACACCCTGGTTGCCAGCCATCCCGACTTGCCCCTGTGGCCCGATGAGCCGCCCCCGGCGATTGGCCCGCAAACCAACATTCACGGCAACGTGACCGGTCCCGTGCTGTCCGGTCAATTCAACGCCCCAGTGCATATTGGCAATGTGATTCACCAATCCAGCGCCCCCGACCGCCGCGCCTTGGAGTTGCAGTATCTGGATAACCTATTGGAAGAGCATCGGGTATGGCAGGAGTTGTATACCCCGATGGCCGGGCAAGGACGATTGCGGGCCGGGGAGGCCGCGCCGGGCCGCCTCCGCATGAAGACCGCCCCCACCACCATTGACGTGCAATATTTGG
>CAYUFY010000398.1:0-4860 GCA_964443795.1 uncultured Anaerolineales bacterium
GGAGTTTAGGCCCATGCTGAATTTCAGGGTCGGCAAACCCAACGTCTCGCGTTTGCGATGGAGATACCCAAAGCCTTCGCGCATTCCCAGAGCCGCTTGCAGAGCGCGGTCGGCGTGGTCGCGGTAGTCGCGCGGCGCGCCAAAGACACAGACGGCCTCATCGCCCACGAAGCGGTTGACGATGCCGCCGTGGGCTTCGGTGGCGAGGATGATGATGGTGAAGTAGTCGTTGAGCGCGGCCATCACTTCTTCGGGTTGATACTTTTCGGCAAACGAGGTTGAGCCGCGCATATCCACATACAAGCAGGTGATGGTCTTGCGCTCGCCGCCGAGGGTGACACGGCCGGCGAGGACGGCTTCGCTGACTTCCCGCGACAGATAGCGCCCGAACAGGTCGCGCATCCGCTCGCGGTCGTTGAGGCCGCCCACCATTTCGTTGAAGGCGCGGGCGAGGCGGCCCACTTCATCCCAGCGCGTTTCGGGGATGCGCTGGGTCAGGTCGCCGCGCGAAACGGCGTGCGAGGCGGCGGCAATTTCGGCGAGGGGCGCGAGGGCGCGGCGGGTGAAGAAAATCGTCAGGGCCACCGCAACCGCGAGGGCGGCGGCCATCGTTGCCACGGAGCCGCGCACAATGTCGCGGGTGATGTTGTCCACGGGTTCGGTCGAGAGTCCCACGACGACATAGCCCAATTGCCGCCCGGCCTGATTCTCAATCGCCACGACCGCTTCAAACGCGCGTTCGCCGGTCCACGCGGTGAGGCGCACGTTGGAGGCCGCGCCCGCGAGGGTGACGGTGTCGGTGAGAGTGCGGTGGTTATATTCAGCGCGGTTGCTGAGGATGACTTTGTGCTGGTTATCAGTGATGAGGACGTATTTCAGAGTGAAGTCGTAGGGTGAGCCGCCACCTTGGAATAGTTCGTTCAACGCCTCGGCTTGCGCGCCGGCTTGTTGCGGCAGGGCGGCGAGGGCGGCTGGTGTGAGTTCGGTCACGTCGGCGGGGAGTTGCGTTTCCATCGAACCGGCCATCAATTCCACCATGCGCGCAAAAATGGCGCGCATATTTTCTTCGAGCAGTTGGCGCTCGTAGTTCACACGCACGGCGGTGAGCGCGGCGATGGTGACGACGATGATGAGGCCGGTGGTGAACGAGAGTTTGGCGGCGAGCGGCAGACGCGCGAGGAGGCCGCGCACTCCCGTCGGGCCGAGATGTTTGGCCGGTTTCAAGAATCCGGTGGCGCCCTCGGCGCGCATGGCCTCCGCCGGGTTCACCGAGGCCGCGCGGTCGGCGGGCCACAGCGCGGCGAGCATGGCAATGCCGGGGCCGAGAATCAGGGTGAGACCCGCCATCACCCACGGGAGCGTCGGCGCTTCGTTCATCGGGCCGTAAATGGATTGGCCCCAGGCGGCGAAGAGAGTCACACTGGCCCAACTGATGACCAACGCGCCCCCCACGCCGAGCAAACTTCCCAAGAGACCCAGCAAGCCGGCTTCCACCGTAATGAGCGCGCGGACTTGGGCCTGAGTGAGGCCGAGCGCGCGCAGGGTGCCCAGTTCGCGTTGGCGTTCCAGCACCGAGGCGACCATTAGATTGACGAGGTTGAGACTGGCGATAATGACCGAGAGGGAGGTGAGCCCGGCGAACAAACCCATCAGGGTGTTAAATTGTTGGTTGACGGTGTCGGAAACCCAGGTGTCCGGGTCGTCCACCAACAGCATATTGTATTGCTTGGCCAACTCTTTGAGTTGGTCAGCCACAGCGGCTTGGTCATGGCCGGGCCGGGTGTTGAAGAGAAAGATGTTCGGGTGCGCGCCAAAGTAGCGCGGGCCGTAGGCGAGGGGAATGATGGTTGGGCCGGTTTCAATGAAGCCGACGGTGAAAGCCACCGGCCCTTCTAGGGTATCCACCAGCGTCGTGTCGCCCACGCGCAAGTTGCGGCGGCGCGCGATGACCTCGGTGAGAAAGAGCGTTGGCCCCGCGGCGCTATAGCGCTCGGCTTCGTCCAGCGAGCCTTCAACGGGAATCACCAGCGCGGGATGTGCGCGCAAGTAATCCATATCTGCCACAACCACATCAATGCCGGAGGCCAAGTCGTAACCGGGCAGGCTCGTCAAAGTCAGCTCAAATACCTCGGCCTCGGCGCGGAGCGCCACCAGCCCGGCTTCCAAATCCGCTGGAATGGGCGTATTCGCGGTCACTAGGAAAAAATCCGCCGTGAGCACGCGCGCGAAGCGCTTGGAAAAATAAACCGCCATGCCCTGCGCCATGCCCGCAAACGCCACCACCAGCATCAGGCTGATGGTGAATGTCGTGGCGGTGAGCCAGGCGCGCGACTTCTGTTTGCGGAGATTGCCCAATGCCAAACGCACGACCACCCTGTGGGGAAAGGCGCGTTCTACCAGCCACAACCCGCCGCGCAGTAAGGGGGGCAGGCCGAGCACCGCGATAACCGGCGGGAGGAGCAAGGGGATGCCCATGTATAGCAAAGGCGTGCCGGAAGCCTGGCCTTGACTCAGATAGACGGCCACCGCCTTGTTCGTGACCACAAAGAGCGCGGCCAACCCCACCGCGCCTACCCAACCCCAACGTTCGTACCATGACGTGGCGGAGATGCCCCGCTCCGAGGTTTCGGCCAACAATGCCGCCAACGGACTCACGCGCCCGGCTTGCCACGCCAGCGCAAAAGTAGCCGCCAGCGTCACCCCTAGCCCCAGTCCCACCGCCAGGGCCACCCCATCGAGTGGGATAACCACGCGCGAGAATGTGATTTGGTCCGGGAGGGCTTGCGAGTTGGAACCGATGATGACGCTCACGAGCGAGACGGCCATGCCCAATCCCAGCGGCAAGCCCACCAGTGAACCCGCGCCCGCCACCAACGCCGCCTCCATCAGAGTTTGCCGAAGCACTTGTCCGCGCGTCATGCCCAATGCCCGCAGTTGCCCAATCTCACGCCGCCGCTCTGCCAAGGTCAGAGCGAAGGTGTTATAGATGAGGTACGCGCTCGCAAGCAGAACGACGATGCTGGCAAACGGGAAAGCCAGCGCGACAATGAAAGCCGTGCCTTGCAATGTCAGTGGGGCTTCTTGCGCGCTGGTGACCACATACGCCGTCCCAAGTGATTGCGTCAAAGCTTCCTTGGCAGTCTGGAGCGGCAGATTGGGTTTGAGCCGAACCAAGATGGAATTGGCGGCGTTGGGGAGGTGGACGGCGGTTTGCAGGGTGGACAATGGCACCCACGCGGTCGGCGCTCCCAACGCGTTGGCTTTGAGCAAGCCAACGACCATGAATGCATACGTCTCCCCTTCAATCTCCAATCGCACGGTTTGCCCAACCCCGAGACCGTTCTGCGCGGCAAAGATGTCGGGTAACCAAATGACCAGACCGGCGGGGTTGTCGCGGAGCGTACCCGGCAGGTCTTCTCCGGCAATCAATTCATATGGGGTAAGTATCCGCGCCGGGTCCACGCCGAGCAGTTCCAACTGACCCTCGGCAAGCGCGTAGCGGTAAATGGGCGCGATTTTCTCGACGGCCGGGTTTTTGAGAATCTCATCCGCGATGGAAACGGGGAAGAACCGCGCGCGGGCGGACGACACTTCGAGGTCGGCTCCAGCGAGTTTGCTTTCGCGGGCGGCGGCGGCTTGCGCCTCGGCGGCGACGCTGACGATGCGCGTGGCAAACACTAGCGCCACGCCGAGCGCGATGGCGAAGGCGGTAAAGAGCGTGCGCCCGGTGCGGGCGCGGAGGTTGCGGAGGGCGAGGAGGAACATTATTAAGCTCTTGAACTAGGTGAGGCGCACCGGCAGGGCTTGTAACCCATGCAGGCCGATGATGGTGTTGTTCCAATGAAGCTGGTCGGGCGGCACGGCCAGTTGCATCTGAGGATAGCGCTGGGTCAGCGCACGCAGGGCGATTTGCCCCTCCAGGCGGGCTAACGGCGCGCCGAGGCAATAGTGGCCGCCGACACCAAAGGCCAAGTGGCGGTTGGGGTGGCGGGTGAGGTCGAGTTGCTCCGGGTTCTCAAAGACCGTTTCATCGCGGTTGGCCGCCGACAGCAAGGCGATGACGACACTGCCCGGCGGCAGTCCCACCCCATGCAACGCGACTGTCTCGCGCACATAGCGCATGGTGCCATGTTCCAGTGGGGTGGTAAAGCGCAGAAGTTCTTCCACCGCGCTTTCGCTCAGGCTGGGGTTTTGGTGGAACAGTTGCAGTTGGTCGGGGTGTTGCAATAAGGCCAGGGTGCCATTGCCAATCAGGTTCAGCGTGGTTTCATGCCCGGCCACAAGGAGCTCGACCACCATCCCCAATAGTTCATCTTCGCTCAGGCGGTCACCATCTTGCTCGGCATTGACCAACGCCGTGATGAGGTCATCCTGTGGGTCAGTTCGACGCAGGTGAACCAGCGCCTTGATTAAGTTAACCATTTGATTTGCCGCCGGGAGGCTCAATACCAGGTCTAACATCCGGCCCGAAGTGCCCGCCTCCAACCGGGTCAGCGCCTCCCGAAAGCGCGCGCGGTCTGTGAGGGGGATACCCAGCATGTCTGAAATCACGGTCAGCGGCAAGGGCAGGGCAAAATCTGCAATCAGGTCAACGACTGGCTTGTGAGCGGCCACATCCAACAAGTCCTGGGCAATGGTTTCCACTTGGGCGGCGAAGGCCTCGACGCGTTTGGGCGTAAAGGCGAGATGCACCAGTTTCTTCAAGCGCGCATGGTCGGGGTCATCCACCCGCAACATACTGGTTTGAAGCACGCGAAAAAGGCGCGGCATCCACGAAGCGGCCATTGGATTGCGCTGTAAGCCCGCCCCAAACTTGTTGGAAAAATTTGGGTCTTTGAGGATGTTGACCACATCTGCGTA
>CAYUFY010000399.1:0-4844 GCA_964443795.1 uncultured Anaerolineales bacterium
GGATTTCTTCAAAGCGCAGGGTCATCCGCAAGGAGCCAACGAGGTCGCCCGCGCGGTTGTGCAGGGGCGCGGTGGCGCTGACCTGTGGCACGGGGTCGCCTTCAACGACCACTTCGCGGGCGGTGGTTTTTTGGGTGTCGGCCAACGGGTCGAGGGTCTCGCCCATATCGCGCTGGTCGAAGCTGATGACCACGACGTTATCGCGGTCGGTCAGCACAAATTCTTTTAGCCCACCCGCCGTCATGTCGTCAATGAGCGCGCGGAAACGGAGGAGCGCCTTGGCATCAAAGTTTTGGCCTTGCGCTTGCGCGAGTTGGTCGAGGTCAATCGTCTGCGCGTCGGCGGGGAGGGAGGCTTCCACCAGTGCCGCGTTCCAGCCGACCATGGCCACCGCCGTGTCGCGTAGATTGTTCACGAAATAGTTGCGCGCATGGCCGACCACGACTTGAATGAGGCTGGCGAGGACGACGAGCAGTAACAGCGCGGTGCCGAGGACGAAGCGCGTTTGGATACTGCCACGATGGAACACGCTCGCGAGGCGTTGGCGCGTGAGGGGCTGGGTCTGTTCGGGGTTGAGCGTTTCGATGACGGAGCCGCTGAGGAGTTGGCGCGCCGGGAAATAGGCGGCGAAGGCGCTCACGAGGGGCGCGAGGAGCAAGCCGCCGCCGCCCGCCCACAGCGCCGGGCGCACGGCGACGATGAGCGCTGTGTATGGCTGATAGTTGCTGACCCCCATCGCATTGCCACCATAGACAAGCGCAATCAACGCCACCAGCCCCACGCCCGCGAGTAAGCCCACCGCGCCGCCGATGAAGCCAATGAAGGCCGCCTCCCCAATGACAATGGCTTGCACTTGCGCCCGCGTCGCGCCAATGGCGCGGAGTTGGCCGAGTTCTTCACGGCGCTCAGTAACACTCAGCAGGGTGGTGTTAACCATGCCGAGCGCGGCGGCGAAGATGGCGAGGAGCAAGAAGCCTTGAAAGAGAAACGGCACGCTATCGAGGACTTGCAGTATCGTGCCGATAAGTTCACGCATGGACATGAGGTGCAAGTTGTTTTGCGCGGCGTATTGTTGCAGGTCGCTTTCGAGCGCGGCGGCATCGGTGTTGGGTTGCGGGCTGACGAGCAACCCAAACGGCGCGCCCTCCATGAACTGCGCGCGCACCGATGAGCCGATGAGTGACGCGCCGATGAAGGTCTGCCCTATGCCCGCAATCGTGCATTCCACGTCGCCATTTTTGCCGGGGAGCGTGAGCGTGTCGTACAGTTGCGCGTTGTTCTTGCGGGCGACGCTGGGCGTGAGCAGTAGGCCACAACCGTTATCGAGAAGCGGCAACGCTGTTGCCCAATCGCCTTCGGTGAATTGAAAATAAAACGTGCCGCTATCGCGCACAAAACGCGGGTCAATGATGAACGAAAAATAGGTGTCGTAGAAATACGACAGTTGCGGCACGATGACAAAATCCGAGAATTGCAATGCCCCCCGCTCACCGATGAGCGCGCGCGCCGCCGTGATTTGTTCGTCCGTGAGCCGGATGGAATCAAGTTCGGCGTAACTGCCCGGCCCGGCGAGCGGGTCTACTTTGAGCAATGTCCAACCGCCCGCATCCCGTGCGGCGCGCATGGTGGGGCCGAAAATTTCAGCGGTGTAGAACGGAAAGAAACCCGCCACCCCCACAATCAACGTTACCCCCACAGCGAGGCTGACGATGGTGAGCAAGACGCGCGCACGGCCCCGTTGCAGGTTGTCGAGGATGAGCATCCCGATGCCGCCACTGGGGCGCAGGGCCAGGGTATTTCGCAAAACCTGCGCCAGCCAGCCCAGACTGGCGGGCAAGGCTAGTGCAATGCCAAGAATCCACAAGATGCTCAACGCCAACGTGAAGAGCAAATCGTAGGGTGGTTGAATCCAAACGGCGGGCGGGAAGAGTAAACCGTAAACAGTAATCAGTAACAGTAGAGCCAGGCCAATCAACCCGGAGCGCTTTGGGGGGTTTTCGATGGCGGGCAGACTCTCGGCGCGCAAGGCGACTAAGGGCGAAATGCGCGTGGCTTGTACGGCGGGCACGAGCGCCGCGAGCAAACTCACCGTCATGCCAAAACCAATCGCGAGCGCGTAAACGAGCGGGGGCACATCGCGCTCTTTGAAGGCGGTGAAAACAGGCGAGCCAGTGACTTTGAGCAACGCAATGAGGCCTTGCCCCATGAGTGGGCCAATCAGCACGCCCAACGCGACCCCCGCGCCGCTGATGAGCAACGCTTCCACCAACACCATGCGTAACACTTGCGCGCGCGTCATGCCCAGCGAACGCAACGTGCCAATTTGTTGCCGCCGTTGCGTGATGGACATGAGGAACGTGTTGAAAATCAAAAAGCCCGCCACCACGCTGATGGCCAAACCAATTCCTTTGAGGATGGGGTCAATTTGGCCGAGCACGCCGCCCGAGATGGCGATGACATCTTCGCTTTGTGAGAGCGCATTGATTATCGCGCCGCCAATCACATCGCCCGCAATCGTCATCGCCGCGCCGAGCGCAATGGCCAGGATGCTGAGAATAGTGCGCGTCTGGTTTTGTGTAAGCGCACGCTGGGCCAAAAGCAACGAGAGCGAGCGCGGCAGGTCGCGTTCCGGTTCACCTTCCTCGCGGAGCGAGGAAGCGGGTTGTAGAGTCAATTGCTCCGAGCGGGTCGCGTCTATCACATCCATCGCGGCGGCTTGCCGGGCGGGGTAATAGGCGGCCAGCCCTGCAATGAGCGGCGCGAAGATGAGCGCGGCGAGGGTGGCTTGGGCCATCACCGGCAGGGCGGGCAAAAAGCCAGTGCGAACAATCTCCCAGTTCAGGCGGAAACCGAGCGATTGCAAACCGTTGGGGGAGACGAGCAAAAAATACGCAAGGACGATGATGAGGCTGAGCAACACGGCGACGAATACCGCGAACAAGCCGAGGGTCGCGCCTTCGGCCACCACCATCTGGCGCACTTGGCGTTGCGTGGCCCCGATGGCGCGCAACAGCCCCAGCTCGCGTTGGCGCTCGGTCACGTTAATGACCATCGTGTTCACCACGCCCAACGCGGCCACAAGGACGGTGAGGAGCAGGAGCGCGTTCATCAACCCGATAATTTGGTCGCCGATGCGAAAGAACTCGCGCAATAAGGTCTTGAGGTCGAAGGCGACCAGACCGTAATCCGCCACGATGTCATCCACTTGTTTGAGAATGGCTTCGCGGTTTTGCTCATCGCGGACGGAGATGCCCATGAACGTCGGCTCGGTCACGCCAAAATACTTCTGCCCGTCGCTGAACGAAAACGCTGTCATCACCCAGGTATCCGCGCCGATGCCCGCCACCGTGAAATCCACCGGGCCGCTGAGGGTTTGAACTGAGACCGTGTCGCCCACTTGCAGGTTGAGGCGTTGCGCGGTGATGGGCAGGAGCAAAACGGCCGGGCCGTGCGCGAAGTAGCGGAGCGCGTCTTCAGCATTGCCCTCGCTAAAATCGAAACCGCGCCGCACAAAAACTTCGGGGGCCATAAACACGCCGGGGGAACTCGGGGTGGGCGACAGTTCGGCGGGGATGGGCACCATGTCCAAACCGTCCAATTCCACCTGCCCAGCATTGGCCAGAATTTGTAGGCGCGCCAATAGTTCGGGGGGAAGCGGCGGGGCTTCGATGAACATCTGCAACGAGTTTTCGGCGCGAAAGGTGGCGGGGTCGGTGAGGTTGAACAACACCACCCGATCTTCGCGGCCAATGGTCGCAAAGGTGAGCAGGCCCCCTTTGAGGAACACGGTCATCAAGCCGCTTATCGCAATCATCATGGTCAGCCCCGCCGTCATCGCCCCGGCGGTGAGCGCGGCGCGCGTGGGATGCCGTTGCAGATTGTCGGCGGCGAGGCGGCCGGCGGTGTGGCCCACCCAGCGGATGAGCCACGGGCGCGCGAGGTTCGCCACCGGCTCCACGAGCGCGGGCATCAACATGGCGACCAGTGCAAGCAGAATCACCATCGCGGGAAGCAAAACAGCGAGGGCCGTGAACACATCGGGTTTGCCGATGAAAGCGTAGAGGCCGAGGCCAACCAGTAACAACACGATGAAGACAACCGGCAAGAAGGGGCGCGGTGACCGCGCCTGTACACTCAATTCGGATTTGAGGGCTTGGAGGGGCGAGATGCGACTGGCCTGAAGCGCAGGCAGGAGCGCCGCCCCCACCGTGACGGTGAAACCAATGAGCGGGCTGGCAATGAGCGCCCACACGGGAACAGATAAATTACTGCCCATGCCCGTGAGCCGGAGCGCCACCTCCGCGAGGCCCACCCCGAGGAGCACGCCCCCCACCGCGCCCGCGAGGCCCAAAATCCCCGCTTCAATTAACACGAGATTGAGCACTTGGCGGCGCGTCATCCCCAACGTGCGGAGCGCGCCCAATTCTTTGAGCCGCGCCGTCACCGCCATGCCGAAGGCATTGGCAATGACAAAGCCCGCCGTGAACAACACAATCACGCCCACCAGCGCCAGCAAGGCTTGAAAGATAAGCGTGTTAAACGCCGGGCCGCTTTGAATGACCGTCTCAGTGGTGTTGGCCGCGCTCAAGCGCTCGGCGCTTTGGCTGGCCGCTTGCCCAATGACGCTGGCGGCCAGCACCATCGCCACCCCCAACGCGATAGCGAGCGCGGTCAAAACCGAACGAAGCGGGTGAGCGGTGAGATTGCGTATGGCGAGGAACATGGAAAACTCCCAAACCCCAAACTCAAAATCCAAAGGTGCGATTGAATCGGGCTAAGTTGCAACAATCAACTTACCGTTCGCTCATTTTGGGAGCGGGAAAACTAGATTCGCAAAAACTACT
>CAYUFY010000400.1:0-4832 GCA_964443795.1 uncultured Anaerolineales bacterium
CGGCACAAGGTCAGTTGGTTATTGCTCGCCCGCGCCAACGGCACGGCTTCGGCGAGAATCGTTTGCGCTTCAGCGTAGTCGCCCAACTGGCTTGTCATCTCGCCCAGCAACGCCAGCGCGGACGCGCGGTCAGCGTCAGTCGTCGCGGCGGCTTGTGCCTGCGCGATGGCGGCGCGGGCGGCGGGGTGGTCACCTAAGCGGTAGTGGGTTTCGGCGAGTTTTACAGAGAGACCTGTCAGGTTTTGCAAACCTGACAGGTCTTTAGCGCGCGTGAAGAACTTTAGCGCATCGGCAAAACTGCTGAGTTGAAAGGCTTTATCCCCCGCGCGTTCCAAGTAGGCGGCGGCTTGGGGCAGGTCGCCCGCTTTTTCGTAATGCTCGGCAATCAGCGGCAAGTATTCTTCGACGCGTTCAGTCTGCGCCAGCCACGCGGCGCAGGTGGCGTGGTAGGTGTGGCGTTGGCGTTCCAACAACGTCACCAGCAACATCTCGCGCATCAATCCTTGCGCAAAGGCATATTCCGCGCTTCCGGCAAAGGACGCGCTCTCGCGGCGTTGGATAAAGCCGCGCGCTTCGAGCGTTTTCAGCGCGGCGGGCAGGTCGTTCACCTTGAATTCGTCGGCGGCATCTATCGCCTGCAACACCGCATCGGGGAAGGTGCGCCCGAACACAGCGGCGCGCTGCAGAGTCAACCGCTCGGCGTTGAGCAACGTATCGAGGCGCGTTTGCAATACGCCCATCAGCGACGGCGGCAGGCGCAAATTGGCGAGGCGGGTTTCTTCCACGCGCCACACCACATCGGGTAGAGACGTTGCATGCAACGTCTGTACTGTAATCACGCGGTCATCCACCAACAGCCGCACCAGTTCTTCCATAAAGAGCGGATTGCCCTCCGCACGTTCCACCAACAGGTCGCGCAAGGCTTTGGGCGGGTCGGGCAGTTTTTGCAAAATCTCGCGGGCCAGGTCGCGGCTCTCGCGGGTGTTCAGCGGCGCAAGCGTCAACCGCTGATGAAAGCGTTGCGCATTGCCCCACGCCGGGCGGCGCTCCAACAAAGCGGGGCGGGCGAGATACAGGATGGTCAGCGGCGCATTCGGCACCACGTTGGGTAGTTCGCTGAACAAATCCAGCGAAGCGTCATCGGCGTAATGCACATCTTCCAGTTCGAGAATCGCCGGTTGCTGTTTGCCCAGTTTTTCAAAGAAGCGATAACTCAACTGTTTGGCGCGGGCGGCCAGTTGTTTGGCGTCGCCCAACAGGCCTTTGATGTGCGGGCTGTCGGAGAAATCGAACCCCGCAAGAAACCCCATCATGTGCGCCATTTCGCGCAAGTCATTGGCAACGGATGGGGTAACGGATGTAACGGATGAGTCTTTGTCGGACGAGCCGCCATCCGTTACATCCGTTGCGCGTAGCGCATCCGTTGCCAACAAATCACGCACACCATTCTCCATTTTTTGCTTCACCACTGGCAGGGGGTCATCATCCAAAATCTCAAACCGCATCGAGAGCACATCGCGCCACAGCGCATACGGGCGCTCGGTCATCGCGGGCGTGGCGCACCCCTGAAAACTGCGCCACGTTTCCGGACGCAAATCGGCCCATTGGCGAGACTCGTTCAGCAAGCGGCTCTTGCCCAAACCGGCTTCGGCCAACACCGTGACCACTTGCGTTTCGGTTTCTTCGTAGGCATTGAGATAGGCGTTCTGGAGTTGTTTGAGTTCGGCTTCGCGCCCCACCATGCGCGTCTCCACGCCCGCCACATCGTAGGCGCGCACGCGGAAGGCGCGGGCTTTGGCGGCGGTGACGCGATAGGTGGGCAATGGCTCTTTACGCCCGCGCAGTTTTAGCGGCGCATCGGCCAACACATCAAACACGCCTTGCACTTCACGGAACGTGTCTGGCGAAATGAGAATCAAGCCTTCGGCGGCCTCGGCTAATTTCTGCGCCAACGTCAGCGCCGCGCCGCTCGCCGCCAACGCATCGCCTTTCGCGCTCGGCGTGAGCAACGCCAGGCCCGTATGCACGCCCAACTTCAGCGGCAACGGCTCATCTTCGGATTCCGTGAACACGCCCGCGCCCAATTCGCGCACGGCGGCTTGCATCTCCAACGCGGCGCGCACCGCTTGTTCGGCGGCCTCTTCGTGCGTCGTGGTCGCGGTTGCGCCCCACAGCGCCAGCCAGTTGTGTTCATCGTGGCTCAACACTTGCCCGGCGCGGTCAGCGATGATTTTCTGCACCCGCGCGTGCAACGTTTGCAAACTGCGCCGCGCCGCTTCCGCGCCTTTGGCCTCGATAAAAACATCACTGAAATCGGCGGCATTCACCGCCAACACGGTGACAATTTTATTTTGCTCGCTGGGCGTGGCTTTGGAATCGGTGTCAGAAACCTTTGAAGTCTCGGAGACCTTGAGGGTTTGCAGCGCGGGCGCGGTCAGCGTTTGCGCGCCGAGCGCGGCGGTCAGGGCTTCGGCGAACGCGCCCGCGGTGGCGTAACGGTCAGCGGGTTTCTTGGCCAACGCTTGCGCCAAAACGTCATCTACCGCAACGGGCAATGTCGAATTAATCCGCGTCGGCGCGGGCGGCGGCTCTTGCAAGTGTTTCATCATCATCGCCACCGGCGAATCGGCGGTGAAGGGCAGTTGGCCGGTGAGCATCTGAAACACCATCACCCCCAGCGAGTACACATCGGCGCGGCCATCAATCTCCGCCACGCCCAGCACTTGTTCGGGCGGCATATAGTCCGGCGTGCCCATCGCCGCGCCGCTCTGCGTGTTCGCGCTCCCGCCCACCATCCGCGCAATGCCAAAGTCGCTGACAATCACATTGCCCTTGCGGTCGAGCATGATGTTGGAGGGCTTGATGTCGCGGTGGACAATCCCTTGCTCATGCGCGTAATCCAGCGCGCTGGCCATTTGGCGCAGTAAAAAGCCGATGTCGTTGTGAGAAAGTGGCTGATTGCCGAGCGCATCCTCCAGCGTGCCGCTGTCCACAAAGCGCATGACGATATACGGCGGGTCGCTGGTGCCGTCGAAATCGTGAATGGGCAGGATGTGCGGATGTTCGAGACGGGCAATCAGCCGCGCCTCGCGCCGAAAACGCTCCATCGCCACTTCATCACTGGCGATGGCTTTGTGGATCACTTTGACAGCGACATGACGGTCTACACTGGCTTGGTAAGCACGGTAGACGGTGGCCATGCCGCCTTTGCCGACTTCTTTTAAAAGTTCATACGGGCCGAGGCGGGTGTTGAGCATGCTGGCTTATCTCCCTGAAAAAAATGTGCGCGGCTATTCTCAATAGTTCCCCGACAAGACGCTCAGCGCCATGACTGCCCGATACTGTTTCAAGCCCGTGGGGCCTTGTCCAATATTCAGCGGTTGCCAGGCCTCGAGTTCGCGCGTGGGTTTTTCGGTCAACGCCGTGAAGCCGCTGATGTCGGCGAAGAGCACGGAGCCGATGGTGCGGTCGGGTAATGTTTCGCCACGCGCGAGGGCGCGCAGACGGTCTTGGGGGAGGTAGGTGTGGAGCAAAAGTTATGCCTTTATTGTCGTAGGGGCGACGCATGCGTCACTCCTACGTGTGCCAGTCGCTTGGCCACCACGAGCGTAATGTCGTCAAACGGCGCGGCGGTGCCGGTGAAGTCGCTGACGGCGCGCACCACGTTCTCGGTCACCTCATCCGCGCGGGCGTGGGGGTTGTCCGCGAGGGCGCGTCGCAAACGCGCCTCGCCAAATTCTTCGCCGGCGGGGTTGAGCGCGTCGGTCACGCCATCGGTGTAAAACAGCACGAAATCGCCGGGGGCAAGGTCCACCGCGCGTTGGAGGTAGGGGAGGGAATCATCCACGCCGAGCGGCATCCCCGAGCGCTCGAAGGGGATGATGGTCGCGCCGCGCACCACAAAGGAGGGATTGTGCCCGGCGTTGACGTAGATGATTTGGCCGCTGTGCGCGGCGAGTTGGGCATAGCAGACGGTGACGAACATCCCCCGGTGAGAGTCGGCGCAGATGAGGCGGTTGGCGCGTTTGAGGCTTTCGGCAGGCTGGACGACTTCGGAGACGCTGGCGCGGAGGAGACTGCGCGAGTTGGCCATGAAGAGCGCGGCGGGCATGCCTTTGTCGGTGACATCGGCGATGACGAGGCCGAGGGTGCTGGGCGAGAGGGGGATGAAGTCGTAAAAATCCCCGGCGACCTCGCGGGCCGGTTGCCAACGGGCGGCGAACTCCCAGCCTGCCAATTGCGGGAGGGTGCGCGGGAGGAGGCTGGCTTGCACCTCGCGGGCCACTTGCAGTTCGCGTTCGAGGCGGCCTTTTTCGACGGCGACTTGATAGAGGCGGGCGTTTTCGATGGCGACGGCGGCGCTGGAGGCAATGGAGGTGAGCAGTTCGAGATCGGCGTTGGTGAACAAGCCGGATTGCAAACGATTATCTACGTAGATAACGCCGAGGGTCGTGCCTTTGATTTGCAAGGGCGCACATAAAATGGAGCGCAGGCGGAGGTTGATGACGCTTTGGCGTTTTTGGAGCCATTGGTCGGTTTGCGCGTCGGTGGTGAGGATGGCCTGACCCTCGGCGGCGACTTTATCCACGAGGCCGCGCGAGATGTGGAATTCGGGCGCGCCGAGGGTTTGCTGGTCGAGGCCCCGGGCGGCGCGGAAAACCAGTTCGCCTTGATCGTCGCGCAACATGAGGATGCCACGCTCGGCTTTGACGGCGGCGATGACTTCATCTATGACGCGGTTGAGGACTTCGTCCAAGTCGAGGGAGGAGTTAAACGCTTGGGCGGTGCGCAAATCTATTTGAAGCGCGAAGATTTGGCGCACACAGGCGCAC
>CAYUFY010000401.1:0-4797 GCA_964443795.1 uncultured Anaerolineales bacterium
CGCTGAGGAGCGAGTATTGCAGGGTGCGGCGGATGAGGAGGTCAATGTCGAAGAGCCGCGTGCGCGTGATGGCGAAAGCGAGCGAGATCGGCAGGAGTAGCCAGCCGACCGTTGCCATGTAACCGATCAACTCGTTGCCCCCTGTAATAAACGCGCCCAAAAACCACCCGACGATGCCGATGCCAATAAACCCAAACAGCCCGAGCGCCATCCACTTGTACTGGGCGCGGAACATACGGTCACGTTCGCGCCAGAATGAAACGACAAACAGAATGAGCGCTGGGATGAGAACCGGCAGGCCGCTGATCGAGATAGGAAGGGCGAGCGCGTAATACGCTGTGAAACTGTCGAGGTTGAGCAGGTAGGCGACGACGAACAGCACGCTCCACAGCGAATACAGCACGAGCGGCGTGGCGCGAGGGAAACGATTGAGCGGAAATTTTGCCTTTGGAAATGCCAGCATCAAATAGATCAGGCTCGGAATGATCACGCACGTCCAGTAATTGAAAACTTGGCTCAAAAACAGCGCGGCGAGCGGGTAATAAACTCGTGGTGTACTGGGAAAAGCACTCAGCATCTGAAAGAAAAAGGCAACGCCCAGGAACAAGAGCGCGTATGCGGCCGGCTCGCGCGGGCGCATCAGGAAAACGAACCAGCCGATACCGAAAAAGAGCAGGGATGAAATGATTTGCAGTGCAATGGGGGTAACACCCGCATAGCGCAACCTCGCCAGCATACTCTCAACTGCACCCACGCGCCGAATCGGCACGGACAGCGTCAACCGCGCTTGGCCGCGCAACACCGTATACTGCAGAGTATGCCCATCCTCCCACTGCGGCGCTTGTTGACGATAGAATTGGTGGGAGGCGAGCCTCAAATCGGCAAGCGGGACCCCATTGACCGCCACCAGCGCGTCACCCTCGCGCAAATCCGAGGGCAGTCCGACGACGTTGGCTACATAGACAACGCGCGGCTCACCCGCTCCGAGGTCGGGATTTTCCGTCTGCCAACCATCCGTTGGCACAGACCAAATAACGACAATGGATAAGAGATTGTAGATCAGGATAAACAGCGCGAAGGCCAACGCGGCCCAACTGCCGCGATCAAAGCGAGTTTCGGCGAAACGAGTTTCGGGTTGGGTTTGGACCGTCATGCTTGCTCTCCTATTTGACTGGCGGACTCAGACCTGACAGGATTTGGAAACCGATCAGGTCTTGTCTGGGTCGGCTTCAGCCACAACCCCACACTCTCTGGTTGCATGGTCTCATCCACCACTTCCACCAGCCGGGCCGTCAACGCATCCAAATCCGTTTCGTCGCGGGCGGTAGCGGCGAAGTCGGCGACCACTTTGGCCGCGTCGTACTTGCGGCGATAGAAGCGTTTGTCAATAAAATCCTGCACCCGGCGGCGCAGGGGCAGGAACAGCGCGGCGATGGCAAGGGTGGAGAGAACAAGGATGATTGGCGATTGCTGATTGCTGATGGTCGAGAAGAGGGATTGTAGGATGACGATGCCGCCGAAGTAGACGAGAGCCAGCAGACCACTGAGGAGGGAGTATTGCAGGGTGCGGCGGATAATGATGTCAATATCCCATAACTTGTGCCGCAGTATGGCAATGCCGAATGCGAACGCCGCGAAACTCTGCGATAGTAGGTATACGATGACTCGGAAGAGCGCCGACGCTTTTTCAATCCAAGTTTCAATCACGGCAGTTGGGGGAATAGTTGACAAGATGAATGATAGCGCAATCACCATCCCGCTCAACCACAACACCCACTTCAACTGCAAACGCTCCCGCGTCCCGCCGTGCCGATAGCGCAAGAAAACGGTCACGAACGTCAACAGCAACGCAAATGGCAAAAGCGTAAGGTGCAAATTTGCCAATGGCTCAAAAAGAGGGTTATAGAGTGGGCGCGGCACACCCGATGGTCCTGTCGGGGGTGTACCTACACTAGTCAACACACCCGCTATGCCCATACTGATGCCAAGCCAGGGCACCCAGCGCTCCAAACGCGGTGGATACGCCTGCCCGGTCGGAAAATAGAATAACATGCTGATGAATGCCGGCACCGCCAAGGCAAAGAAATAGAGGTTGAAAACGGCTGTAGACCACGCCAGTTGCGTAACCGACTCCCATTCAAGCCGAACTGACCAGCCTGCGGCACCGACACCATAGATCAACAGCAAGGGCCCAACGATGTTCCCGCGCACACGGGATATGATAAACAGGGCGACCAGCACCGTAAACGTCCCGGCGACAAACGACATCCAGCGAAACAGATATGGCGCGCCCACGGTGGCATTCGTTCCTGCCGCAAACGGATGGGTGAAGAAATCGAATGCAATAAACGCATAGTAAGCGAGTACGAACGCGACGAGCATCCACAAGAGCATTCGGCTGAGACTTGGGCGGGATTTGAATTCGCTCATAAGTTTATTTTCGCTGTCCGCTATCCTTCAGCCACAACCCCACGCTCTCCGGTTGCATCGTCTCGTCCACCACCTCCACCAGCCGCGCCGTCAACGCATCCAAATCCGTCTCGTCGCGGGCAGTCGCGGCGAAGTCGGCGATGACTTTGGCCGCGTTGTACTTGCGGCGATAGAAGCGTTTGTCAATGAAGTCTTGCACGCGACGGCGCAGGGGCAAGAACAGCCCGGCGATGGCGAGGGTAGAAGCCACCACGGCGATGGGTGATTCCGCGCCAGTGATGGTCGTAAATATCCCTTGCAGAACAACGATGCCGCCGAAATAGACCAGGGCCAGCAAGCCGCTGAGGAGCGAGTATTGCAAGGTGCGGCGGATAAGGAGGTCAATGTCGAACAGGCGATAACGGAGGATGGCGATACCCATTGAAATGGGGAGGAGATAACCGAGCGCGTTAAACCCAAAATCTATCAATAAGAATAAAGGATCCGTTTGCTTGGCTGTGCCGTGGCGAGAAATAACGATGGATATCGCCATTAAGAACCCAACCAGACTGACGACCATTGCCAATACGACCCATTTGGTTTGCTGACGTTCAATTGCATTCGAGACCCGCGCATAACGATAAACTTGTGCGGTGAGAAAACCACCAAAAAAAACGATGGCTAAAATAGCCCCACCCAAAATACCGTACTGATTGACATCTAGGGCGGTGTTGGGGAAAAACCAAATTCCCAGGCTTAACGGCACCCATGCAAACCATAGCCAGGATGTCCAGCGCGGAACGAAGTGTCCGTTGGGGAACAAATAGAAAATAAGCGCATAGGTAACCGAAAAGCCACATCCCAGAAGACTTGTGAGAAACCACCAGGCGGGTTGATACGCTGCAAACATACCCGCGACGGATGTATCGCTGCCAATGATAAGAAAGACCGATGCTACCCATGCCATGCGGTCATTCGGCCTGCGCCAGAAAATTAACCCGCCGACAATGACCCCCAGGAACTTGAGGGCACTGCGCGTGAGCAAAATATACGAGGCATACCCTTCAAGCGACCAGCCTATCGCATTCAGATCTTGTATGTCGGCGGGTGTCAACGCTGAACGCGCCAGACATTCGCTTGCGGTATCTGTGCATACTTGTTGTAGTCCTTGCAACCACCCCGATAGACCCACGATGAAAACAACGAGTTGCAAAATAAAAATAGCGAACCACAAACCTCGCGCAAGAGTATTACGCCAGGCGTTAGGAAAACTCCTCATTACTTCAATCTCCGTTGGTCATCCATTGGCTTTAGCCACAGCGTCACACTCTCCGGCTACTCAGCGGACAACCAGCGTCCCAGCCATCCCCAACTCCCTGTGGCCGGGAATGGCGCAATAGAAGGTATAGGTCCCCGGACTGGCCGTAAACACCATTTCCCGTTTGCCATTGCTCGGCACGTTGAGGCTCACCTCCAGCGCATCAATGGTGAAGGTGTGCCACCACAAGTCCTGGTTATCCACGACCACCGTCACCGTTCCCGAGTCGGCGACCAGTTCAGTCGTCGTGAAAGCCATGTTCTCCGTCCGCAACACCAGGCTGGCGGGAGGCACGCTGCGCGCCTCCCCACGCCCGGCCACGAGGCCAGTGGCTACGGCCAGAACAAAGAACGCCACCGCCCCCAACCCGACGTAACGCGCCGCCCGTTGGCCCGCGGCAGGGTCTTTGCGCCAGACCAGACCAGCCACGGCGGCCACCATCCCCGCACCGGAGATCGCGGCCAGCAAGGCCGGAAGAACAAGCCGGACAAACTCCTCGCCCTGCACAGCGTTAGCCACGGTCGCCATGAGAGTCCACAAGGTGGTGTCGGCGAAGATTAGCCCCAAAACGACCGCGCCCGGCCAACCGCCGCGGACGTTCAAAAGCCCCCAGCCCAGGGCGATGATCAGCGCCACGCCCAGCGGCAACCGGTCGCGGAACGCCACCCCCATGACGACCAGGACGAGCAAATCGCTCACCGCAGCGAGGTGCAACAGCTTTCGCCAGGTAAACGGCGCGAACTTCGCTGGCCACGCCGGGTTCGAAGTGGGAGTGGTAGTGGGTTGGGTATCCATCGAGAGTCTCCTTCCGAGTTAACTGCCTATCTTTGAACTCAGTTTAGCCCGGGAACGTCACGAGATCGTTACGGTCCGCGTTACGGTCGCATGACGATGGATAATTCCTGACAAAAGCGCGAAGAATACGCGCGCCTTTGCGTCCTTGCGTTGACTCTTTGCGTCCTTGCGTCTTTGCGTTAACTCTTTCCACCTTCACCGCCCTCCCAGTTCGCGTATCAGCGACAGACTGCTTTGCACCAGCGTGCTGGCCCGCTCATGGTCGCCCTGTGGCA
>CAYUFY010000402.1:0-4767 GCA_964443795.1 uncultured Anaerolineales bacterium
CATTATCCTTGAGAATGTTCTAAATTTTCTTTCCGCGCAAGCGCAGACTGTTGCTTACTACAAAGATGGAACTAAACGCCATCGCACCGGCGGCCAGCACAGGTTGCAAAAAGCCCAATGCCGCCGCCGGAATGAGCACCACGTTGTAGAAAAACGCCCAGAACAGGTTTTGCTGAATGGTCTGCATAATGGCATGTGATAGCCGGATGGCGCGCACCACACCCCGCAAATCACCACTCATCAGGGTCACGGGCGCGGCGGCCATGGCCACATCGGTGCCAGTGCCAATGGCAATGCCGACCTCGGCTTGCGCCAAAGCCGGCGCGTCGTTAATGCCATCTCCAACCATAGCCACCACCCGCCCCTCACCCTGCAGCTTCTTCACTTCAGCGGCCTTGTCGCCCGGCAAAACCTCAGCCAGCACTTCATCCACCCCGACCAGCTTAGCAATGGCTTCCGCCGTTTGGCGATTATCGCCGGTCAACATCACCACCCGCAGGCCCGAGCGGCGCAGTTCGGCAATCGCTTCCACCGAACCGTCCTTAAGCGTATCCGCCACCGCAATCACCCCGGTCAGTTGCCCATCCACGGCCACCAACATGGCCGTCTTGGCCTCGGCTTGTAAGCGTTCCACTATCTGTTCCAAGCCATTTAATGCCAACCCGCGCTCGGTCATCATACGCCGACTGCCAACCACCACTTCGCGCCCTAGTCCGTCCAGCGTCACCTGCGCCACAATGCCATGGCCCGCTTCGGCTTGAAAAGCCGTGGGCGGCGTCAAGGTCAAACCCTGCGCCACAGCGGCGGCCACGATGGCCTCGCCCAGGGGGTGTTCGCTACCTTTTTCGGCAGAGGCGACTAACTGAAGTAATTGGTGATTAGTAATTGGAGAATTACCAATTACCACATCCGTCACCGTTGGTTGCCCCTTTGTGATCGTCCCGGTCTTATCCAACACCACCGTGGTGATCTTCCCGGCGCGCTCCAGCGCTTCGCTGTTCTTGAACAAAATGCCGAACTCTGCACCGCGGCCCATGCCGACCATGACTGCTGTGGGGGTGGCCAAACCGAGCGCGCACGGGCAGGCAATCACCAGCACCGCCACCGCGTTAATCATCGCGCGCTGAAAAACAAAGTCGCCCAGGAAAAACCAGCCGAGAAATGTCACCGCCGCAATGCTAATCACCGCCGGAACGAAGATGGCCGACACCTGATCGGCCAGTTTTTGCACCGGGGCTTTGCTCCCCTGCGCTTCCTGGACCAGCCGCACAATCTGTGCCAGCGCGGTCTCGCGCCCCACCTTGGTCGCCTCGAACCGAATGAGGCCTTGCTTGTTCAACGTCGCGCCCACCACCTTATCGCCGGGGCGCTTCTCCACCGGAAAACTCTCGCCGGTGAGCATAGACTCGTCCACCGTAGATTTGCCTTCGACCACCACGCCATCCACGGGAAATTTCTCGCCCGGTCGCACGATAACCACATCGCCGACCAGCACGTCATCCACCGGAACATCCTGCTCCGCGCCGGCGCGCACCACCCGCGCGGTCTTGGCCTGCAAACCCATCAACTTCTTAATCGCATCAGAAGTGCGCCCCTTGGCACGGGCTTCCAAAAACTTACCGACCACAATAAGGGTCACGATGACCGCCGCCGTCTCAAAATACAAATGGCCCAGGGAATAATGGGCGAACTTGTCCAATCCCAGCACGAGCAGACTGTAAAAATACGCCACGCTTGACCCCATCGCAATCAGCACATCCATGTTGGCGCTTTTGTTGCGCAGGGCCTTGTAGGCACCCACGTAATATTGCCAGCCCACATAGAACTGCACCGGCGTGGCGAGCGTGAACAACAACCAATCGAACCACGGCGCGGTCCGCACCATGTCGGCCATGCCGGCCATGCGCTCCACCGTGACGAAAGGCGGGGGCAACAAATTGAAGTCATGGCCCATGGAGAGCACAAATAAGGGGACGGTAAAAATCAGACCCACCACGAGCAAATGTCGTTGATGAGCGATTTCCTTCTCCCGCGCCTTTTGTTCCGCGTCCTCCGCGTTACCCGCGACCTCGACAGACTCGAACCCCGCCGCGCTCACGGCCCGCCGCAAATCGGCCTGGCTGACAATCGTGGGGATATACTTCACGGTAGCGGCTTCAGTCGCAAAATTCACCACCGCACTGGTCACGCCCTCCAGCGCGGCCAACGCCTTCTCCAATCGGTTGGCGTCAGTGCTATCGCTCATCCGGCGAATGGGCAACACCGCCTCGCCCAACGCCACCCCATACCCGGCGCGTTCCACCCGCGCGATGATGTTCGGCAGGCCAAGCTTGGCCGGGTCAAACTCCACCGAGGCCCGTTCCGAGGCCAGATTCACCGCCGCCATTTGCATCCCGTCCAATTTCTTGAGGTTGCGCTCAATCGTAGACGAACAATTGGCGCACGTCATACCAGTGATGGGGAGGGTGAATTGTTTAGTGGACATGTTCGTTAGATAACCGACATCAGATGACAGCTGACAGGTTTTTCATTAAGGGAAGTCTGTTATCGCGCTACTTCTCCGCCGGATAGTCAATCTCCGCCAGCAATGCTTCAATCTTCTCGCGCGTGGCCGGGTCGTCGTAGCCGATCGTCACAACTTTTGTCGCCACATCACCTTGCACCTGCTTGACCCCGGCCAGATCGCCGAGTTCGGTCTTGATCGTATGCACACAATGCGCGCACGAGATATTGGGGATTGTTAGGGTAAGGGTAGTCATGGGTAGCTCCTAAAAAGATTGGGGAATTGGGATTTGAAGTTTGAGATTAGGCCATCACACTTTGGTCGCCGTCTCAAACACTTCGGCGATTTCGTTTAGAACCTTCTCGCGCTCTTTCACATCTTTGCTCTGAATAGCGGTGGTCACGCACGAATGTAGGTGGCCGTCGAGCAAAATTGTGCTCACCTTATTCAGCGCCGCCTCCACCGCCTGAATCTGCTTGATCACATCAATGCAGTATTCATCTTCCTCCAGCATTCGCTCAATCCCCTTGACATGTCCGGCAATGCTCTTCATGCGTTTCAAGGCTTCGGCTTTGGGTTCCATGGGCTCCTTCGGCTACCCCCCCCCCGGGGGGGGTGGGGATAGCCGATATTCTAGCGCGATACCTCCAGCGCGTCAAGGCCAACTTCCGAAGATGTTACCATTCTGTAACATCCTATTCTCAATCTGTAACCGCCAGACCCAACCGTTAAAACTGGGCTTTTGCAAACATCAGGGTAGGGCGAGAGCGGTTTTGATTTGTGCAGTGGACCAACCCTCGGACGAACGTTGTAACACCCAATCGAGCGTGGTACTCAAAGTTTCGCGTAATGCGGCGCGGCAGGCTTCGCCCACGGTCGTGAGACGTGCGAGGGCCCAGTCCGGCACACGGGCATGCCCCAAGTGCGGCACAATGCAACTGTACGCGACGAAGACCAAATACAGGTGGCGGGTCTGCCCCAGGGTGCTTCGTAGCTGACAATCGCCCATGCCCAAATGTTGCTTCCCGTCGCGGTGAAAGGTCTCGGTGCCTGTCCAGCGGTGACGATAGACGCGGAGGATGCGACGGATTTCCCAGCCGACGCGATTGGTGATCAGGATTTTGGCAGGTTCGAGGTCGTCGCGGTGTTTCCACAAAAAGACGAGCCGGACGCGGTGAGTGAAGCCGTCAATCTGCACCGGGGTGGTGAAATAGAATTGCCGTTTGCCGTCAGCTTCACTGAGTTGCCGGTCAGCCGGTGGAATACTCGCCGCCAGGTCAGCGACTTTCCACACCTGCCCGTGGTATTGCACCTTGCGATTGAATTTCAAATCGCCGACATAGTTCCGCTGGCGCGTGTCCAGATAGTTGAGGGTGTCGGCATTGGTGAAGTACGAATCCAGCGCAAAATCGCCTGGAATCGCATGGGCGATGACCCAGTCGACCAATTCACAACATAGGTCGGTGTGGCTGAGAAACTCATCGGCATTGGCGAGCCGTTCCCGCGACACAAACCGCCGAAATTCCAACGGGTAATGTTTACCTGACGGACAGACATAATTGACGATGAGGTAATCATGCGCGATCAGATAGCGTTGCTCGGCGTGATCCCAGTACCAACTGACATCTTCAATCAGTTTGCCATCATGCTCAATCAGGACATTATCAATCGGAATCACGCCCGAGGCCGCATAGCGCGTCTCCGGGGTATGTTGCAGCAACGTCAAGCGTCGTTCATTGAGTTGCTGTTCATCCCACAACGCCACCGTGCCCAGCCACCGATTGAGACAGGATTGGTCGGTGGTCACGGCGAACTCACCGTTAATCCCCGCCACGTTTTTTCGGTCGGCCACGAACAAGCCCGTCAGGTATTCGGCAAAATGCCGCCGCTCCGGCTCATTCAAAAAGAGCGAACCCTATTGTTGCAGGGCATCGGTGACGAGCGTGGGATACGCGACAATGGCAGGCATAGGCAACTCCGGACGGCAACCGCTTAGTTTCCATCGGCCAACTTGCGGGTGAGGCACCGCCTATTTTACTCTTTCGGCTACCTGTATTTTGCAAAAGCCCAGTTATAACACCGGGCTTGTATCTTTAGGGCGTGGAGTACGGTTACTCGATCGCAAGAACTTGTTTGGAACAGGGCTACGCTCGTTAGCGTTATTACTGTTGAAACTTCAAATTTAGGTAGTGTCCCTGTAACGTGTGTTGCGTATTTTTCACCACATTGACTTCGGCGGCACGCGAAAACTGAGCAACTCATCC
>CAYUFY010000403.1:0-4755 GCA_964443795.1 uncultured Anaerolineales bacterium
CGGCCCGGCAGGGCGACCCCGGCTCGTCGCAGTTTTATCTCTCGCTCGAAGATGAACTCATGCGGCGCTTCGGCGGCGAGAACGTCTCGAACTTGATGCGGACGTTGCGGATTGACGACAGCGTGCCGATTGCGGCGGGTATCGTCAATAAGACCATCGAGCAATCGCAAACGCGGGTCGAAGGCGCGAACTTCGACACCCGCAAACACCTGCTCGAATACGACGATGTGTTGAACTCGCAACGCAACCGCATCTACGGCTTGCGGGACCGCATCTTTGAGAAGGACGATTTGACCGACGATTTTGCCGAGATGCTGTCGGGCGAGGTGGGCCGCCGGGTGGACGCGGCCCTCGCGGATACCGAGGGCCGGTGGAAGTTGCTGGCCTGGCTGGAAGAGACTCAGCCCTCGCTCCCGTTGAGCAACGAAGAATTTCATCCATCCTATCTGCTGAAACTGTTGCTCGAAAGTCTGGAAGACGAGCGCGACCCTTCGACTTCGCTCAAGGCGCGTTTGTTGCAAATCGCCCGCGAGGCGCTGGAGGCTGAGCGCGAACATTTGCTGGATGCGATTGAAGAGCAAGTGGAGAAAGCCGAAGAGCGATTGGAAGCGCAGATCAAGGAGCGCAAAGCCGCCGCCGAACTGGCGCTCGAAGAATTAGAAAATCAGGCCGAAGAAACCGGCAAACCGGTGGAAGCGCGTCCGGCCTACAAAGCCATTGGCGAGGTGTTGGGGATTACCAACTTGCAACCGCCGCTGGAAGTCATCCGGGACTTCAACCTCGGGCAGTTTAAAAAGAAAGACCTCCCCACGCTGGCCGAAGCGGCAGAGTCGGCGCGGTTGCGCGCCGGGCTGATCGTCGCCATCGAGCGGCGCGTGGGCGGATCGCTCGGCCTCAAAGCCGAGTTCCGCCCCGACGACCAGTGGGACGACATCCGCGCCCAACTGATCGCCGCCGCCGAAAAAACGCACACGGCCAAAGCCGAGAAAACCCTCACCGAAATTGAGCGCGAACTAAAAGACTTCCCGACCAACCCCACGCCGGGCAAATTGCTCCTCACGCTGGTGAGCATGGCCTACGGCACGGCCACCGGCTTCGACCAAAAGACGCACCGCAAAATTTCATTCCGCACCCTGCGGCTCACTTATTTCTACTCCGCCGCCGAACTCATCAGCGAGTGGAGCGCCGCCGAACTCAAGGCCGACTTGCTCAAACATCTGCAAGGCGCGTTTGAGGCGCTCAACCGCGTGTGGGGCGAGGCCGAATTCCGGCGGTTGGCTAACACCGACCCCGCCGCGCCCACGCAAGCCGAACTCGGCAAACAAGCCCTCACGCCCATCTTGCGCCAACTCATGCTCGCGGTCATCGGGCAGTTGTGGGTGGAATATCTGACCTCGGTGGAGGCGTTGCGGACTTCGATTGGCCTCGAGGCCTACGGCCAGCGCGACCCGTTGGTGGCCTACAAGGGCCGCGCCTCGGAAATGTTTGCGACGTTGTTGACCGATATTCGGGGGGGCGTGGTTTCCCGCGCCTTCACCGTGCGCCCGCGCGGGGAACAGCCGGCGCCCGCGCGGGGGGCGGCGACCCCGGCGCGGGGCGGCAAACCCGGCGGGCCACCGTCCAATGGCGGCGGGGCCGGGAGCGAACAAGCCCCGGCGGGCGCAGATTCCGGTGGGGGCAAAAAGCGTCGCCGTCGTCGCTAGTTTCGCATTTGACTTCCGGCTAATTTCGGATAAAGTTCAATAAGTATGCACCAATCGGGCAACCCTACCACGCGCGCGGCGCTGGCCGCGCTTCCCAAAGTCGAGCTTCATCGCCATTTAGAGGGGTCACTGCGCCTCTCGACGTTGTGTGACTTGGCTCAGCAACACAACCTCGATGTGCCCCGCACGTTGGAGGCGTTGCGCCCGTATGTGCAAGTGCTGAACGATGAGCCGAACTACCGGAACTTCCTCGATAAGTTCAACACCCTGCGCAAGTTTTATCTCTCGGCCGAAGTCCTCCGCCGTCTCGCCTACGAAGTTATTGAAGACGCCTATACAGACAATGTGCGCTATATGGAATTGCGCTTCACCCCGGCGGCTTTAGCCAAGACACGCGGCTATCCCCTGCACGAAGTCTCCCTCTGGATGCTCATGGCGGTGGAGAAGGCGCGGCAGGATTTCCCGGATATGCAGGTGGAATTGATTGCCAGCATCAACCGGCATGAGTCCCTGGAGATTGCCGAGAAGGTGATGCGCATTGCCGTAGACCACAAGGAAGATATTGTGGGGCTTGATCTGGCAGGCGATGAGGTGAACTATCCCACTGCGCCCTTTGGCCCGCTCTTCCGCGAGGCACGCCAGGCCGGGTTGGGCACGGTGGTGCATGCGGGTGAATGGACCGGCCCCGATACCGTGCGCGAGGC
Organism: uncultured Anaerolineales bacterium; assembly: GCA_964443795.1. Taxonomy (GTDB): domain Bacteria; phylum Chloroflexota; class Anaerolineae; order Anaerolineales; family UBA6663; genus DATDRS01. The sequence goes on from CAYUFY010000403.1 coordinate 2,408, forward strand.
CATTGAAGATTTGGAGGCCATGCGGATCGGACACGGCGTCCGCACGGTGGACGACCCCAATGTGGTGGCGCTGGCTCGCGAGCGCGGCGTGACTTTTGAAGTGTGCCCCACCTCGAACTTGCAAAGCGGCGTGGTGACACGCATGAGCGAGCATCCTCTCCGCCAAATGCTCAAACTGGGCCTCAAGGCCATGATTAATACCGATGACCCCTCGGTGTCTGACCTGGTGCTCACGGATGAATATGAAGTGGTGGCTGAGCATCTGGGGCTTTCCACCGACGATATTAAGCAAACCATTCTCACCGGGGCGGCCAGCGCTTTTCAGGCCCCCGCGGTCCGGTCGCGGCTGGTCCAGCAATTTAAAGACAAGCTCGAAATTAAGTAGGTGGTCCCCCCGGTTGTCTAAAAATAAAATGGCCGCTGATTTGAGAAAAATCAGTGGCCATTGGGTTTAAGGATTATTGCCCTTTCTCCCATTCCTTAATCGCCGCGCGAATTACCTCGCGCACAGCAGTATCGGGGATATTGTCCACGGCATCATAAGTTTGCCCGTCGAGGAAAAAGAGCGCATTCCCCGCCAGGTCCGAACCGACTTTCATGCCCCGGGTGATGAAGGGTGTGCCCGCCAGCTGGGTTTGCAAAACCTCATCAATCTGCTCGGTGATGCTTTTGGGCGCCGGGGCGGGTGCTTTCTCCATCTCCCGCAGGGTTGCCATTTGCCGAAAAGGGTTCATGCTCGGCATCCGTAACGGTGGTTGTTGTTCCGGCGGCAAGGCCGAGGCGTGAATATCGTAAGCCGGGGGCGGGGCGGCGGTAGCAACCGGCGGCGCGGCAGGGGGGGGCGTAGGGGCGTTCAATTGAACGCCCGTGCTAGGTAGTGGCGCGGGCGGCGGCGTCTGCCCGCTCGCAAACCGGTTCAGGTCGCGCACGGTCGTCATAAACGCCTGCCCGATGGTGGCGTCTTGAATTTCCATGAGCCGCGTATAGCGCTTGCCCGCAATTTCCACGATGAGGCGCCCGGTGAGTTTGTCGCGCAACAGGCGCATGGCTTCGTAAGCATCCGGCGGGGTGGCGCGGGAAGCCGCCGCCGCGCTGGCGGCATTCGCCGCGGTGTTGGCCACGGAACTGGTGGCTTTGGCGGTGGTCTCCGCCGCCACTTTGGCCGCGCCCATCACCCACTGGGCGGCCTTTTGCATGGCGGTTGGCTCGTTGGGGTCGAGGGGCGGCTTGGGCGCGTTCACAATCCCGTTGCGCCGATCCTGTTCCTCACGGTACATCCGGATGGCAACGAACAACAATAAACAACATCCGGCAAAACCGGTGAAACCAATGCCGCATAGAAACGGGGTCATGTCAACGGGCGGGGCGCTCTGAAATAACATTTAGGACCTCTTCAATTTTTGACAGTGCGGGCAAAAATGCGTGCCCCGTTGTCCAACCACCATGCGCCGAATGGGCGTGCCGCAAGTGTAGCATGGCTTATCGGTGCGATCGTAGGCGCGGAAATAATTTTGAAAGCCGCCGCCGCGATACACCCAATCAATGCTCGCGCCGTTGTGCTTCAGCCCGGCGCGCAAAGCGGCGCGGATGCTCCGCCACAAAGCCCGCGCCTCGGCGGGGGAGAGCGAATCACTGCGGCGAAGCGGGTGGAGTTTGGCACGGTGCAGGGACTCGTCTGCGTAGATGTTGCCGATGCCCGCAATGAAAGTCTGGTCGAGGAGCAGGGGTTTTAACGCGCGGTGTTTGGCGGCGAGCATGGCTTCCAGGTGTTTGGCCGTGAACCCGGCCTCCAGCGGCTCCGGCCCCAAGTGGCCGGTCACTTCCTCGGCGTGGCCCACCACGAACACCTTGCCAAACTTGCGCGTGTCGGTGAACCGCAACTGCGTGCCGTTATCGAAATGAAAAATGGTATGCGCGTGCTTGTCGGGTTTCGCGTTGCCGTTCACCACCACCAAATCGCCGCTCATCTTCAAGTGTATCAACATCACATCGCGCGCGAGCTGGAAGACCACATACTTCCCGCGCCGGCTCACGCCGAGAATCTTTTGGCCGCGCAACCGCCGCTGGACCTCCGGCGCGCTGGGGCGGGCAATATGGCGCGGCCACCGGGCGGTCACACGCGTAATCGTGCGGCCCACCACCGCCGGGCCGCGCGTCCCGTTCCCGTCGCGCAGTTCGCGGGCCACCGTTTCTACTTCGGGTAATTCTGGCATGGCGGGGCCTCACCCCCACCCCCTCTCCTGAACGCGAAAACCAGCGTTCAGGAGAGGGGCGACTAGTATGAGTGTGTCCTGCCCCCCCTCTCCTAACGACGCGCTTGTTCTTTGTCGTTGGGAGAGGGGGCCGGG
>CAYUFY010000404.1:0-4735 GCA_964443795.1 uncultured Anaerolineales bacterium
CGGGCGGGTCGGTGGGGAACCACTTGAGCCACTCTTCATTCATCCCCGCAAAATCGCTTTCCTCGCCGAGGATAAAGGTGGCGCTGACCACTTGCGCCAACGAGCTATTGGCGGCCAACAAAATGGCTTCGATATTTTTCAGGCACTGCCGCGTCTGTTCCTGAATCGTCTCGCCACTCACTTCGCCGGTCGTCGGGTCAAATGGCCCTTGCCCGGCGACGAAGATGAAGCCGTTGGCTTTCACGGCTTGGCTATACGCTAAGGACTTGGGGGCGTGGTCGGTGCGGATGATTTCTTTGGGCATTTTTTCTCTCCTTTAGAAAACAAACGCGAGTTGCATCAGGGCGTGGGCGTGGCCGTTGGCGTAACTTCCGGCGCGGGCGTGGCATTCGGCGGCATATTGGGCGTGCCGGGGCCGTAGCTGAAGATGGCCTGCCAGGGTGGGTCGTGCGTGCAGAGGGGAGGCGCGCTGTGGGCAGGCTTACCAAATAACCGGGATTAGGCCGGACTGGGCTATTTTTTCATCGCGGGTCACGATAGCCACTTCTTCATTGACCCGCTCTCGGTAAACCAGCGCGGTAGCGACAATAATGGCATCGTGCAAATCGAGTTCGCCCGAAATGCGCGCGGCCACCAACTCATCCAGCGGATAGAGCGAGCAGTTCTCTGCGCCCAACAAAGCGTCGGCAATTTGAGCGGGGCTGACTGCCGAGCGTTGACGCGCATGGAGGTAATTGGCTTCAGCCAGCACCATCGTCGGGATAAGCAATTGGGAGGCAGGGTGGCTGATAACGCTTTGGGCGGTTGAACTCAGACGGCTATTCCCACTGATGAACCAAATCAGCGTGTGCGTATCAAGCACGTAAGTCATGGCTCAACTCGTCAGGGTTTTTCAATTCGAGCGCCTTAATGTCTTCCAGGGTCAGGTCGCCGAACTCGGGGAAAGCGCCATAGAGCGAGGCGAAACTATGTCGGCGGGTTCGAGATTTTTCCGTAGCTGGATATAGCACAATGACTTTCACGCGCATGGGGCCGATAATCGGCAAATGACCATCCAGCCGGAGTTGCTGGTGGTCGTCTATGATGCCGGTCATTTCAATGGCGGTTAGGGGTGCTTGCATAGTTGCCTCACAATCTTGTTCGACCACTTGGAATAAAAGTATACCGTGATTTGGTCATGGTGTTGGCGTGGCCGTGGGCGTAACTTCCGGCGCGGGCGTGGCATTCGGCGGCATATTGGGCGTGCCGGGGCCGTAGCTGAAGATGGCCTGCCAGGGTTGGTAGTGCGTGCGGATGGGGCGCTCGCCGGTGTTGATTTGTACGCCGTCGCGGGTGATGACGCGATAGACGGTCACATCCGCGCCATCGGCGGCGTAGTCCACTTGCTTAATCGTTCCGGCGGCGAGTTCGGCGTCTTCTTCGTATTTATCGTCGGGGTGCGGCACCACGTTTTCGATAATGGGGCGCGCGACGGTCACGGCTCGCCCGTCGGAGGTGGAGTAAAACTTCCAGGTCAGGCGACCCGCGGCGGGGTTCACGTAGGTCTCCATCAACAGCCAGTACGGTGAGTCATTTTGGAATTTAAAATCCACGATGGGCGAGAAGACGGTGGCATCGAGGCCAGGGCCGCTCCATTCGCCGGGGGCCGAGCGCTCGTAGTAGCCCACGCGGTAGGCGTGCGAACTGCGCTCGATGATGGGGAACCCGCCGAAGTAGGCCACGCGAAACAGGGTACTGCTCACCTGGCACACGCCGCCGCCCACGCCCCGGATGGTGCGCCCGCCGTAGATGATGAGCGCTTCGGCGAAACCCGAGTCGAGGCTGACATCGCCGAGGAATTCGTTGAAGGAAAAGACCGCGTTGGGTGGGACGAGCAGGCCGTGAAAGCGCGCGGCGGCGGTGGTGATATTTTTGATGCGCTCGGCGCTGGAGCCGATGAAGTAGATGGATTGTTGGCTGACGAGTTCCTTGATGCCGAGGTCGGCGGCCTGGAGCGTGTCGGGGAACTCGGGGGGCTTGGTTTGGAAGACCAGCGGGATGAGGTGGTCCCCCTGCGCGATGCCGGTGTTGATGGCGGTGATGGTCGCTTCGACATCGAGATGGCGCTCGTCGAGTGATGGCTCAAGAATGTCGAATTGTTTGGTCTCGTCGTTGAAGATGAAGTGCGCGTTTTTGGATTCGCGTTCGAGGCCGGGCGCGAGGGGTTCCAGGTAGGCGCGCAGGGCGGCGGGGTCGAGGCCCATTTCGAAGTGCGCGGCGTTGGGGCCATCGTCCACCCGGCGGATTGTGAGCATGGCGCCGAGCGCCTCAGGCGGCAGATACCAGGCGGGCGGGTCAGCGGGCGTGGGGTTGGTAATCGTCAGCACCAGTGGCTGGCTGAGGATGGCTTGGGCCTGCGCGGCCTGCGGGGAGGCGTCGAGGACGATGGGGGGAACTTCGCTGTATTGCAGGGTGAAATCGCCCGTGGCCAGGTTAAAGATCGGGGCGCGCACCAACCCGGCGGTCGCCAGTAAATCGAGTTGGCGGCCCACCTGGCCGGGGAGGGTGGTAATGGTCGTGCCATTGGCAATCAGTTCGGCCTCGCGGGTGGGGATGAAGAATATCTCGCCGATTTGGCGTAGATAGGCCAGGGTGAGGCTCTCGTTGTAGGTGACTACGGGGGAGACTTGCCGCCCAAAATACCAAGTGTCAAATTGTTCGGACCAGTCGGCGAGCAGGTTGCCCGAGCGCCCGATGCGGTAGGCGGTGTTGATGGTGGCGGGGAGGTTGAGGGTGAGGCCGAGTTCGGCGGGGGCGGCGGTCCAAACGTGGTCGCCTTCCCGAAAGGTGAAGGCGGGCGTTTGCGGGTAGGTGAACGCGCCCGAGATGGCGACGGCGGCTTCGGCGGGGGTGAGGCCGCTCAGGTCGAGGCCCAGCGCGCGCACGCCGGGGTAGATGCGGCCATCGTATTGCAGATTAAACGCGCTCGCGCCGATGACGGCGAGGGAGAGAGTGATGAGGGTGATGAAGAAGGAAGTGTAGAGGAAGCGGAGGGGCCAGAGGATGAGGCCGGGGGTGGAGGGAGTGGGGGAATGGGGCAGAGTGGGGGCGAGAGAGGAGTCCATGCGAGGATTATAGCATTGGGGATTTTGGGAGACCTCGCGTTGGTGATAAACTCCCACGCCATGGAAATTGAAATAGACCAGAGTTACAAAGTCGAACATACGAACCGCGCGACGGTCATCGCCTTCTCGAATGGTCAGGCGCGTTCTGTTTTAATCCCAGCGCGGGTAAAACAACAAGCCATTCGGCAGTTGCGCGGATTGGGCAAAAAGGGATATCGGGCCACGTTGTTTTTGTTCGCGGCGGGGATTTTTTTGCTGATTCGAGAGGAGGCCAACCAGATTACTCGCCTTTGGATTGATGTGGAATATCCGGGGCATGAGAACACACTGAAACTGATGCTATTAAATTTTTTGCGGGTTGAAAGGCCGAACTTTCCGAGCGGGGCAATTGGTTTTCGTTTGGTGGGGAAAGGGTCAACCGCCCACAAACTGGCCCTCGCTACTCACCGGGGCGACAGCAAACCTGACCAGACTATTCAGTTGGATGAATTGCTGAAACTAGCGGGGAAGGGGAAATAAAAAAGTCCGGGGAAGCCCTTTCGCTGTGGGCCTTGCTGCTTGCCAGAATCCGTCCGGTGAAGGATAGGAGCGGGTCAAGCCACCCGGAACTTTCTATATTTACTATAGGCGTAAATTAGGGCGGTGTCAATAAGCCGCCAATTCCACCGGCTCCCCCGCCACTTCAATTTGCCAATAAGGTTGCCAGCCGAGGCCGAAGTATTCGACGATGATGTCACTGCGTTTGGGGGTGAGGCGCGTTTGCTGGATATTGTCGGGGACAGCCGCCCAGTGGTCTACGATGGCCTGAAATTGAGTTTGGGCTTCGGCGGTGAGCCCGGCGATTTGAGATTGGAGACTGGCGATGAGTTCCTGGGATTGGGTCACATCGGATTTGGCTTTTTGGGCGAGGCGCTTTTTGGTGGCGGAGGTGGAGAAGACGCGATGTGGGGAACGCCCCAGCGCAATACCGACGAGATTCTCAACCGTGGTCCAGCGCGATTCATCCTCCCGGGCGGCGAGTTCTTTTTGGTCGTGAGTGAGGTCGCGTTGTTCGGCGAGACGTTTGTCTTCGAGCGCATCAATTTTCTTGTCGTAGCGGGCGCGGATTTTCTCGAGGGCTTCGGCGCGTTTAGCGGCCACAGCTTGCTCACAGGTGGCGCGGAATTCTTGGAAGGATTGGCCGGGGCGGGCGTAGAGTTTGAGGGTCGGGTTGTGATGCAGGGTGAAGTCGGCGGTGCGGTAGAGATAGGTGACGAGGTCTTTTTGCCAGGCGGTGAGTTTTTTGGGGTCGCTGAGGCCGGGCGCCAGGTCGGGGGAGAGCGCGCCCCCGGCGGGCGGGGTGGTGGAAAGCGCGGGCGCAGAAAATGGTTGGGTGTGCGACTCCGCCCAATGCGGCACCGCGCCGAGGGCCGCATCCTTCACCACAAAGGCCAGGCGCTTGTCGTCGTTGACTCCGGCTTTGGGGAAGAAGTAGCGCACGGTGGCTTGAGCGAAGAGCGCCGGGCGATAAAGCAAGGTGGGGGAGGCGGTGAATTGCACGGCGGCGGGGTGAGTTTCGCGCCAGCGGCGGACGGCGTCGTCGAGGGTGAGGGAGGCGGGGAGGAAGTATTGGGGGATGGAGGAGGGGATGG
>CAYUFY010000405.1:0-4682 GCA_964443795.1 uncultured Anaerolineales bacterium
CGGCCGAGCGTGTCCCAAGAAGCCCCGCCGCTTTAGCGGCTGGGGAGTGTCACCATCCAGAATGTTGGCAGTGCCGCCCAAGACATGACAGGCTGGACGCTGGTGAGCGTGGTCGGGCCGCAGACTTATAATTTCCCGGCTAGCTATGTCCTTTCAGCCGGAGCCAGCGTGCAAATCCAGAGTTTCACTGGCGCAGTGAGCAACCCGCCGACCATTCTGTTATGGACGACCGCCGCCATCTGGGCCAACACTGGCGACAAGGCCGAACTGCGTAACCAGAACGGCACAGTGATTAGTAGCGCCTGCTACCTGACCGGGTGCCCCTGAGCCACTCCCACTGGCACGCCCGCCGCTTGGAAAAGCAAATCGGCCAGGGTCAGGCGGGCGTTTAGGCGGATGGGGCTTTGTGTACTTGGGCCAGCAGTTTCAGCATCTGTGTAAAACGCAGATTGACCTCGAACTGATGACCTACCGGCGCACTCAGGTGGACCGGTTGCTGGCCCGCTATTCGACGGTGCTGGAGCTGTATCAAACCGCGCTCTACACCACCAAAGCCCGCGCCACGCTGACCAGCGACGAAGAAAAAAACCGCCTCAGCGAACTCGAAAAAATCATTGACCCCAAAGTCCCGGCGGAAGTGGCGCGCATGGAATTGGGCCTCTACATCCTCGAACTCGGCGGCGTGTCCTACGTGGACTTGCTCGTCGGCGCCCGGGAAACCACCCCCGCCGCCCTGCCCAAAGCGGGCGGCGATGAAGGCGAGTTTACGGTTTCGGCGGCCCCGGCCAAAAAAGCCGCCGCCTCCCCCGACGCGCTCGTTAAACAACTCACCGACCTGCCGCTGGAGGAGCTGGCCACCCTGGCCCAGACATTACTCACCAGCCACGACGATGGCGAATGGGTCAAACAGGCCGCCGCCCCAGCGCCTGGGCTGACCGGCGCCCGCCAAAAAGCACCCATCGCCTACTACCTCGTCGAACACGCTGGAGCCGAGGCCGTGGCCGCCGCGCTCGACCAACGCTCCGCCATCCCCTGATTTTTTTGACTCCTTATCGAATGGTGCTATATTCGTCACTCTTCCCTGACTTGAGGGTTAAAGATGACGATGGGATTGGCCGTTAACCGCTCCCGCTCCGACACATTTGTTTTAACCTTTGCCTCCCCCAGGCGCTTATTGACGCGCGCCCAGGCGGGGTGGGGATATCCGCGCGCCGGGTGCCACCCCGGCGGCCCACAGGAGGTGCCCCACGGCTGGTTGCAACCCTAACCCGGACCGATGGCGCGCTCGAACCAGCCATCGGTGGTGTTGATTATTTACCCCCAGTCCCCGCTCAGTATCTCCCCCCCTTCGCCTTGCTCTGCCCGACCGCTCCCGCGGATTAGCCTTTCACCCAAACCCAAGGAGAATGACGCATGTCCTCGAAACCCTCGCAAGACCATGATAAGCAACATCTACACAAGCTCGGCTATGCCCAGGAACTCTCCCGCCGCATGAGCGGGTTCTCCAATTTCGCCATCTCGTTTTCGATTATTTGTATTTTGGCGGGCGGCATCTCGTCGTTCTATGCCGCCTTCAATGCCACCGGGGCGGGCGGGGCGTTCTGGGGCTGGCTGGTGGGCGGCGCGTTTGCCATGCTCGTCTCCCTCAGCATGGGGCAAATCGCCTCGGCTTACCCAACGGCGGGCGGCTTGTACCACTGGGGGTCCATCCTCGGCGGCAAGTTCTGGGGCTGGCTCACCGCTTGGTTCAACCTGCTCGGCTTGCTCTTCGTCGTCGCCTCGGTAGATGTCTTTCTCTATCAAGTCTTCTTCAAGGGCCTACTGATTGACACCGTGCTGGGCGGCAATTTTCTCGGCATGGATGCCTCTACCTGGGGCATCAATCAACAACACATCTTCGTGATTCTGGCGCTCATTACCCAAGCCCTGTTGAATCACTATGGCATTGATGTCACCACCAAAGTCACCGACCTCAGCGGCTACCTCATCTTTGCCCTGACCATCGTCTTCATCATCGCCCTGTTTGCCTTCTCGCCCGTCGCGCTCGATTTCTCGCGGCTGTTCACCTTCACCAACTACACCGGTGACCCCGGCGGCAACGTCATTCCCGAAGCCGTGCCGAACATGGTCCTCGCTTTCTTCTTCGGCTTAATCTATGTGATGTACACCATCACCGGCTTCGATGCTTCCGGCCATACTTCCGAAGAAACCCACGACGCGCAAGTCAACGTTCCCAAAGGGATGTGGACGTCCGTGTTTTATTCCTGGGTCTTTGGCTTGGTCATGGTCGCGGCCTTTGTCCTCACCATGCCCAGCATTGATGAAGGCGCGGCGGCGGGCTTTGGCTCGTTCAACTATATGTGGAACGCCTCCCTCATGCCCTATGCGCTCAAATTAATTCTGGCCATCGGGTTCGTGGTCGTGAACTATATCTGCGCCCTCGCTGGCCTCACCTCCACCTCGCGCATGATGTACGCCTTTGCCCGCGATGGCGGCCTGCCGTTTTCAAACCTCCTCGGTCACATCAGCACGAAGACCCGCACCCCCATCTACGCCATCTGGACGGGGGCGGTGCTGGCCTTCGTCACCTCCCTCACCGGCATCATCGGCACGGCGCTGGGCTTGCAAGGCGTGGACATCTTCCTGGTGCTCGCCACCGGCTGCGCGGTCTTCCTATACATTTCGTATGTCATCCCGGTTATCGCTGGCATCTTTGCCGAGGGCAAAACCTGGACCGAGAAAGGCCCGTTCAATCTGGGTCAGTGGTCTAAACCCATTGCGATCATCGCTTCCATCGGCGTCATCGCGCTGACGACCACCGGCTTCTTTCCTCCCAATACCCCGGTGTTCTTCCTCACGCTGGGCATGGTCGTCATCCTGCCCATTGCCTGGTTCGCCGGAGTGAAAGACCGCTTCGAGGGCGTGCCCATGGGCGATAAGATTAAAGAACGCCAGAAGATGATTGCCGAGATTGAAGCGAAGTACGAAAAGAACTAAACCGCCCAAGTTTGAGTTTGCATTCCCTGTTACGGAATACGCACTACGCAACAATTTCCCGTCTTGCGTAGTGCGTATTTTTATCCCATGCCCTACCTCCTCGGCCTCGACCAAGGCACCACCCAAACCACCGCCGTCGTGGTGGATTCTGACACCGGCGCGCTGGTGGATAAAAACTCCGTCCACCTCCCCGCGCGGTTCCCGCACCCCGGTTGGGTCGAGCAAGACCCGGCGGACATCGTCCGCACCGTGCGCGAGGCCGCCGCGCCGCTCATCCACAAATATCCCATCGCCGCCGTCGGGCTGGATAATCAAGGCGAGACTTTTTTGCTATGGGATGCAGACACGGGCGAGGCGCTGACCCCCGCGATTGTCTGGCAAGACAAACGCGCCCAAGGGGTGTGCGAGGCCCTCAGCGGGAATCTGGACCCCGACGCTTTGCGCCGCAAGACCGGCTTGCTCCTTGATAGTTACTTCTCCGCGCCCAAACTCAAATTTGTTTTTGAAAATAATCCCGAACTGCGGGCCGCCGCTCACGCGGGCCGGGTGCGCTTCGGCACCACCGAGACGTGGGTGATTTGGAATCTCACGGGCGGCAAACTGCACATCACCGACCCCTCCACCGCCTCACGCACCTTGCTCTTCGACATCAACCGCATGGCGTGGGACGCCGACCTGCTGGCGCTCTTCGACGCGCCTCCCGCCATGCTCGCCGAGGTCAAACCGTCGGCGGGTTACAGCGGCGATTTGGATTTTGGAGTCGGGAAACCTCTGCCGCTACACGCTCTGCTCGTTGACCAGCAAGCCGCGCTGTTTGGGCAAGCGTGCTTCGCGCCCGGCGAGATGAAATGCACCTTTGGCACGGGCAGTTTTCTGTTGATGAACATTGGCGGCGAACCCAAGCTTTCCAATCACGGTCTGTTGACGACCGTGGGCTGGCACTTCCCCGGCCACACCGCCTATGCGTTTGATGGCGGCATTTTCGTGACCGGCGCGGCGGTGCAGTGGGTGACGGAGAACTTGCGCCTGCTCCCCGACGTAGCCGCGAGTTCCGATTTGGCCGCGCAATCCGCCGACCCCGGCGTGGTGTTTGTCCCCGCCCTGCAAGGCCTGGCCGCACCCCATTGGTTATCGGAGGCCCGCGGCGCTATCTTCGGCCTCAACCGCGCCACCACCCCCGCCGACATCGTGCGCGCCACCCTCGCCGGCATTGCCTGCCGCGTGTATGAGGTGGTGACTGCCATGGCGCGCGATGCCGGCCAGGCCGTCACCCAACTCAAAGTGGATGGCGGCCCCTCGGGCAATGCCTACCTCATGCAGGCCATCGCCGATTTGCTCAATGTAGAAGTGCGCGTGTCGGCGGCGCGCGAGGCCACCGCTATCGGGATTGCAAATCTTGCGGGGCACTCGGCGCTCGGTCTATCCTTTGAAACCCTCGCCGCGCGCTGGCAAGCCGAGACCACTTACACCCCGAAGATTGAAGCCAGTGAGCGCGAGCGGCGATTGGCGCAATGGAGCAAGGCCCTGGCGGCAGTGAAACAGTTCCACGCTTAACCGGTCGCGCTCAGCATGGTGTTCATCCGTTCGCATCGCAAGCTAGTGGTCTGGGTGGTCATCCTGGCCTTGCCCCTAAGGAACGCCAATTAAATAACTTACCCATTTCTTGGTCAGCCATTCAAGATTTC
>CAYUFY010000406.1:0-4676 GCA_964443795.1 uncultured Anaerolineales bacterium
TTAAATTGAGATTGCGTAATTCGGGCGTACAATCACAGTTCACTACCAACCAAGATTATGCCTAAATCCATCTCTCAGAAAACTCTGCGTCGTTCCACACGATACACGTCTCACCCGACTCTCTATCGAGTGGTGCGGGATGATTCTTGCTTTCCACTAGTGGGCAAAGTCTTCACCTTGACTCAAATCAAGCGTGCCTGGCAGGCGGGCATCTTCCAGACGCATATGGAGTTTGTTTTACAGCCTAGCGGCAAACGCCCGGCTCGCTATGGGCTCAGTCCAGGCGGTGAACTGACCGAAATCCAGTGACCGCTTAAGCTTATTGCCGAACTAGCTGACTATGCTCATTCTCCACACCGCATGGTTGCCCCCAACCCCTGCCACCCCGCCCCGCCTCGCGCTGTGGGGCGAAACCAACACTGCGCCCGCCGCGCGTAAATCCAAAGCGCGACGGCGTCTTGCACTTCACCCCTTCAGCGCTACCTTTGAAGAACTGCAACGCGCCCTGCCCCTCAGCGATTTGTCCGCCGAGCCAACCCCGCTCATCGCGCGCTTGCCGACGCTCGGCGGTGAACCACAACCCTCGCGCCCCTACTTACGCGAGACACTGACCACCGGCCAGCTCACACTTCAAACCTGGCAAATCCCCGCCCTCACCTTCGCCCCCCGCGACGCCCTGGCCTTGCTCATCAACTTTACCGCTGAGTCACCCCTAGGCGACGGCGCGCGCTACTGGCAAACCGCCGCGCGCTGGGTCTTGCATCTCCTCACGCGCCAACGCTATTTGCCCGCGCTCGTCGAAGCGGGTGACGGCTGGCGCGCGGTCTGGAAGCCGCTGTTTGATTCGCAAGAAGAACAAACACAATTGGAAATGTTGGTGAAGGCTCTGCCGCCCGCCGCCCGCGCGGTTCAGCGTGAAAAAGATGCGGAACTCGGGCCGCGCGCGTTGCTGATTGATTTTCTCAACAACACCGTGGATGCTTTCGCCCGCGCCTCAGCCGATTTCGGTTTGCGAAAGCGGCGCGCGGTTTCTCTCGGCGAAAAATGGCTGACCGCCCTCACCGCCACTGACCCCACCCTCGACTTGCCCCCCGACTTCATCACGCAATATCAAAAATGGTCTCAGCCCCTCGGCGCGACCGATGGCAACTTCCGGCTATGTTTCCGCCTCGACCCGCCGGAGACAAGACTCACTAATGACCTCTATATTCCCCAAGCCCAAGCCGACGATTGGAGCCTGCGCTATTTCCTGCAAGCCAGCGACGACCCCAGTCTGCTTGTCCCGGCCGAGACAGTGTGGCAGGAACGTGGGCAAACGCTCAAATATCTTAATCGGAAATTTGACCAGCCGCAGGAGCGCTTGCTGGCCGGATTGGGATTCGCCTCGCGGATGTTTGCGCCTATCGAGAAGAGTCTGACCCACGCCCGCCCAGATGCGTGTGCCCTCACCGCCAACTCCGCCCACACGTTCATCCGCGAAGCCGCGCTCTTGTTGCAAGCCTCCGGCTTCGGCGTTTTACTACCGGGCCTCAGCGCCAAACTTGGTGTACGATTGAAACTCAGCGGCAAGCAACCTGCCCAACCAAAGAAAGGCCCCGAAGGGGGTGTAGCGCGACTAACCTTCGCGAGTGTCGTTGCTTTCGATTGGGAATTGGCCCTCGGCGACCAACCGCTCACTCAGGCCGAATTTGAAAAACTCGCCGCGCTCAAAGTGCCGCTGGTGCAGATTCGCGGCCAATGGGTGGAACTGCGTCCCGAGCAATTACAACAAGCCTTGGCGTTTTTAGAGAACCGCGAACGGGCCGGGGAAATGGCGATCGAAGAAGCTCTACGAATGGCGCTCGCGCCCCAAGCGGTGGGCGGCCTGCCCGTGACGGGCGTGGACACCTCCGGCTGGTTCGGCGACTTCGTCCAGCAATTCACCGACCCCGCGCACTTACAACCTTTGCCCATTCCATCTGACTTAATTGGAACCCTGCGCCATTATCAAGCCACCGGTTTCGCCTGGCTAGCTTTCCTACGCCAGTTCGGGCTGGGCGCGTGCCTGGCCGACGACATGGGCCTCGGCAAAACCATCCAGACGATTACCCTGCTGTTGCATCTGCGCGCCCAGGGCCACCAGAAGCCGGCTTTGCTCGTCTGCCCAACTTCGGTGGTGGGCAACTGGCAACACGAACTCACGCGCTTTGCGCCGACGCTGAAAGTCTTGGCCCATCACGGGCTGGCGCGCGAAAAAGAAAAGTTTGCCCGCGCCGCCCAACGCCACGATGTGGTGTTAACGTCTTACGCGCTCCTGCATCGTGACGAAAAGTTATTGAGCGAGGTGCAGTGGGGCGAAGTGGTGTTGGACGAAGCGCAGAACATCAAGAACCCGGAAACCCGACAGGCTAAAGCCGCGCGCGCCCTCCCCGCCGAACATCGCCTAGCCCTCACCGGCACGCCCATCGAAAACCGCCTTGCCGAATTGTGGAGCATCTTCCAATTCATCAACCCCGGCTATCTCGGCTCGCAGGCCTCCTTCCGCACGAACTTCGCGCGGCCCATCGAGCGCGCCCAAAATCCCGTGGCCGCGCAACAGCTCAAGTCGCTCGTCGGGCCGTTCATCCTGCGCCGCCTTAAGACCGACCCGACGGTCATTCGCGACCTGCCCGCCAAGAATGAGATGAAGGTGTATTGCACCCTCACCCGCGAACAGGCCACGCTTTATCAAGCGGTGGTGCGCGACTCGCTCCGCCAAATCGAAGAAGCCGAGGGCATTCAGCGGCGCGGCTTGGTGTTGGCGACGCTCCTGAAACTCAAGCAAGTCTGCAACCATCCGGCGCATCTACTCGGCGATGGCAGTCCGCTCTCCGAACGGTCTGGCAAACTCAATCGCTTGACGGAGATGCTCGAAGAAATGCGCGCGGTGAAGGAACGCGCCCTCATCTTCACGCAATTTGCCGAGATGGGTAAACTGCTCCAGACACATTTGCAAACCACCTTCGGCGAAGAGGTCTTGTTTTTGCATGGCGGCACACCCGCCAAGTCGCGCACCGGGCTGGTCGAGCGTTTCCAAACCGACCCCTACGGGCCAGCGGCTTTTATTCTGTCCATCAAAGCCGGCGGCACCGGGCTAAATCTCACCCGCGCCAATCACGTCTTCCACTTTGACCGCTGGTGGAATCCCGCTGTCGAGAATCAGGCCACCGACCGCGCTTTCCGCATCGGGCAGACGAAGAACGTGCAAGTCCACAAGTTCATCTGCACCGGCACGGTCGAAGAGCGCGTAGACGAGATGATTGAGCGCAAGTTGGCGCTGGCCCAGAGCATCGTTGGCGCCAGCGAAGCGTGGATTACGGAATTAAACACCAACCAGTTGCGCGACCTATTCACTCTGCGCGCCGAGGCAGTTCAGTAGACCGTGAACCAATCTCTGTTCACCGTTCACTACTCAAGGAGACGCTTATGTGGGGCTGGTATCCAAAATCAAAACCGCGCCGACCGGCGCACGGCATCCAAGCCAAGACCGGCCGCGGACAATTCGGCAAAACTTGGTGGGCCAGCCGCTGGCTGGCCGCGCTCGAACGGTTGGTAGACTCCGGGCGGTTGAGTCGGGGCCGCTCGTATGCCCGCAGCGGCCAAGTACTCAATCTTGACATTCAGCCGGGCCGCGTCGATTCGCGGGTGCAAGGCAGTCGGCCCACACCCTACAAAGTCCGCATTGAAATCAAGCCGCTCACCGATCAGGCGTGGAAAAAAGTTGTTGACGCGATGGCTGCGCAAGCCCTCTTCGCCGCCAAACTGCTGGCGGGCGAGATGCCGCCGAATATCGAAGAAGCCTTCTCAGCCGCGGACGTGAGTCTGTTCCCCCAACAGCGCGCCGACCTCGAAACCGATTGCTCCTGCCCCGACTACTCGAATCCCTGCAAGCACATCGCTGCCGTGTATTACTTGCTCGGCGAGCAATTCGACGAAGACCCGTTCCTGCTCTTCCGTCTGCGGGGACGCGCGAAAGACGACATCCTGGCCGCCTTGCGCGCCCGCCGCACTGTGGCCGGGGCCGCACCCGAAGCAAAGTCCAAGCCGCGCGCGACCGCCCCCGCCGAAAAATTTACACCCTTGGCCGAAAGCCTCACCCACTTTTGGAGCGCCGCAAATTTAGCCGCCGTGCATTTTGAATTCAGCGAACCCGAGGTAGACGCGGCGGCGGTCAAGCGTTTGGGTGAACCGGAATTCTGGAAGCCGGGGGGTGAATTTCTCAACGCGATGAGCCGCGCCTATGCGGCCATCTCACAAGCGGCGCTGGAGCAGGTGCTCGGGGAGTAAGGCTGAAACGAAAAAACGTTGACCGTTTATCGACCATCGCATTCACAAATATATTCAGGCAAAGTCGGGAGTGCGCTTCTGGTCTCAACGACCGGAGGTTACCCACGCAATTTTTGTCTCCAGCCAAGCGGTCAAGGCGGGCCAAGTGGCATCGTGGGGCGCAGCTTGAGCCGCCAATGTGAGCAAATGTTGAAAGGTAGAGGTGCGAAACGTGATGACGCCGGGGCGGAGCGTGTCGGTGAAGGTCGTCCAGTTTTTTCTCGCCATCGGCAGGGCTGGGTGATCGACATAGACCATGGCAAAGGCCGCTTGCAAATTCCAGTGCCGCGCCAGACTCAGGCAGATGGCAATGTTCCCGGCCACACCGCTAA
>CAYUFY010000407.1:0-4657 GCA_964443795.1 uncultured Anaerolineales bacterium
ATCGGTGGGCATTTCTAGTTGTCGTTGGAGGGTAATTCTAATTGTCGTTAACCGTTACTGGCTATTGCGGTTGAAGTTAGCGCACCCCGGCTGGGGGCCAAATCGCTTGCGGCATCATTTGCAAGCCCAGCCGCAGTTGGTCGGCCAACCGTTACCCAGTGAAGCCCAACTGGGACGGTATTTGCATCAATGGGCGCGCTTGCGCCGGCCGCTCAAACGCCGGCCGCAACGGGTGAGCGTGCGCCCCAGCGTGGCCGTCGCGGTGCATCAACGCTGGCAAGTGGACTTCAAGTTAGGCATTCCGTTGCCCAATGGCACGCTTGTGAACCTGTGTACCCTGCGCGACCCGGTCGGGGAGGGGTGTATTGAGGCCCAAGTCTTTCCGGCCGGGCGGGTCGGCCAACGGCCGCGTCGCGTGCACCTAGACGAATTACCAGCGGCCTTTCGGCAAGGCTTTCAGCGCTGGGGCACCCGGCCCGACGAAATCCAGACCGATGGCGAACCGGTCTTTAGCGACCCGGCCGAGGCCGGCTTTCCCGGCCACTTTCGGCTGTGGTTGGTCGGGTTGGGCATCCGCCCAGTGACCAGTCGCCCCGGCACGCCCACCGACCAAGCCGAAGTGGAACGCTGGCATCGCCCATTGATGGACTATGCCATCCGCGGCAATGAAGCCCAATCGCGCCCAGGTTTGCAAACCATCCTTGACCAGGCCGTGGACGAGTTAGCCTTTCGGTTGCCGTCCCGCGCCAGCGGCTGTCACGGTTGGCCCCCGGGGCTGGCCCATCCCGACTTGCTCCAGCCCCGGCACCCGTTTCAGGCGACCGAAGAAGTGGCGCAGTTTGACCTCGCCCGCGTGGATGCCTGGCTCGCGCCCCTCCGCTGGGAGCGGCAAGTGGGCCGCACGGGCCAAATTTGCTTGGGCGGGCATCAGCACACCTACAGTGTCGGCCGCGTGGATGCCAGCCAACGCATTCAAGTCCGGTTTGAGCCGACCGAGCGGCATTTTGTATTTTCGCTACGTGACCAACCCACGCAACCGATTGGCCGGCGCCCCGCGCGCTACTTGAGCGTCAGTGACCTCACGGGCTTGGGCGCCTGGCCCCTTGGCCCTGGCCCGCAGCAATTGCCGCTGCCGCTCCGCTGGGATTAGGGGGTAAGTTGTTAAGCGCAAGTACGGGTATAAACTTAAGAGTATCTACAACAAGCCCGACCTACGCCAATCCCGTCAAAAACTTTTACCCATGCCCTGAACCTCGTGGGTCGCTGAAACTTATCCGTGTCCTTACCCCCTCAAACTACCTCCGCGCGTGCGGCCCGCAGTGTCTGGGCCATCGCGCTTAATCAAGGCCCACAAATTCTGGGCGCGGTCATGTTTATCGTGCTGGTGCCCCGGGCGCTGGGCACCGAGATTTATGGGCAATTTGCGTTCGTCTTTGCGGTGTTTTCCATTTTCCAAATCCTGGGCGAGTTGGGCTATCAGGAAATCTTCAGCCGCTTCGTGCCGGAGGTGCGTCAGCAATCTGGTGAGGCCGGGGTGCGCGCCTTATTTCGCTCCCTATTTGGCCTCAAGCTCCTCATTGGGTTAGGCCTCGGATTGGCCGCCGTGGTGGCGGCGCTCCTCCTGGCCCGCTGGCTGATGCCCGTCCAGGCGCTCCTCATTGGGCTGGCGGTCGTCGCGCGCGTGTGGACGATGGCGACCTTTCCCCTCCTCCTGGGTTTGGGGGAGACATTGAAGTGGTCGGTGGAGGTCGCCTGGCGACAGGCCGTCGCCTTGGTGTCGCTGTTGATCATCGTTCGCCCCCCCTCGCTCACCCTGGTTTTAGTGGCCATGCTGGTGCATGAGCTCTTCTTTTTACTTCTCGGTGTGTGGTGGACCCGCGCGTGGTTTCAGGGTGGGGCACCCGCCGAGAGTAAATTTGGGACTTGGGGCTTGGGACTTGGAATTTTGGATTTCCTTCGTTTCGGCCTCACCTTTGCCCTCGCCAACTTTGCGCTCACGCTCATGTTTCGCATCAGCCCGATTGTGGTGGAAAAACTCACCGGCTCGCCCGCCGAGATTAGCTTCCTGGATTTGGCGCAGGGTGGCTTGCTGTTGATTTACGCCTTGCTCGGGCAGGTGGCCTATGCCTTTGTGCCGATTTTGACCCACGCCCATTTGGAGGGGCGCGCCGAGGAACTGCCCCTGTGGCTCGGGCGGATTGCGCGCTATACCGGGATGCTGGTGGCCCTCGCGGCGGGCGGGATGTGGGCGGTGGCCGCGCCCATCGCGCCACTGCTGTTTGGCGTGGGTTTTGAGCCGGCGGCGAACACCATTCGCGCGGTGGCGATTGGGCTTTTGCCTTTGCCAGTGGCGTGGATGGCGGTGGTGCTCAGCGCGGTGGAAAAACGCCCCGCGCATAGTGTGCGCGCGGCGTTTACGGGCCTGGGGGTGTTTTTGGTGGCTTCGCTGGGTTTACGGGCTTATGCCTCGGCCGGGATTGGCCTGGCTTTTGGGGTGGGGTTAATCGGTTATGCCGCCGGGTTCGGAACCAACGCCGGGCGGGTGATCCGCGCGGGCGGCTGGCGGTGGGCAATCACCGTGGGGGCCACGGTGTTGTTTGGCGGGTTTTTGCTCCGGCCCCCGACCTCGCTCGTGGGCGCGCTGACCGCGTGGGCGGCCGTCGCCGGGGTTTATAGCGTCATCATGTTTATGGGCCGGGTGACCACCGTCGCTGAAGTCCGCCAGATTTTGTCAGCCTTGCGACGTTGACCTATAATCATCCATACCAAATTCTCAGTCGCCAATCTCCCATCTCCCATGCCTCCTCTTCCACTCAACCGTCTCTATCTCGCGCATCGTTATTCCGAACCCGCCTTTGGCGACACCCCCGACACGTTTTTCTATGTCCGGGAAGTGGATGGTCGCCGCAGTATTGTGCGCCAGTCGGCCACGACGGGGCTGGCGCAGACGGTGACGACCGAACCGGCGCCTGCGGGGGGCGTGAGTTATGGCGGCGGGTTTTTTGCGGTGCATGGTCGGGTGTTGGTGTATGCGGCCAAAGGTGGGACTTTGCAGGGAGTGGATTTGGAGACGGGGGAGCAATGGGCGGTGACCCCGGCGTATGAGGGCGTGGCCGCGCCAGTGATTTCACCTTGCGGCCAGTTTGTGGCGTTTCTGGCTGAGCAGGATGGACACTGCAATGTGTTGTTGGCCGAGGCGCGTGGGGCGGCTTTGCCGGTCAAAGTTTCCAGTGATCCGTGGTATGCGTTCAACCCCACGTTCTCGCCCGACGGCGAACTGCTGGCCTGGCAGGAATGGAATGAATATGACATGCCGTGGGATGAACAACGGCTGGTCATTGCGCGCCTGGCCAAAGCCACACGCGCCAGCGCGCATAGCTATGAACTCCTGCCCGTGACGGTGGTGAACACACTCGCCAAGCCCCGGGTGAGTTATGCCTCGCCACAATTCAGCCCGGATGGCAAGTATCTCGCGTTCACCAGCGATGAGACAGGCTGGCGCTCGTTGTGGGTGGCTGACCGCGAGGGGCGCGGGGCCAGCCGCGTGGATACGGGTGAGGGCGAAATTGGCGGCCCCGATTGGGTGCCCGGCCTCATCTCCGTGCGGTGGGACACCACGAGTCAATCACTGTATATCCTGCGCCGCCGCTGGAGTCAGGACTCGCTCTTCCAGGTGGCGTGGCCGCAGAATACGGTGCGCGAGATTCCGCTGGCCTATACCGAAATGACAGAATTAAATGTGCAGGCCGGGCATCTGATTTTTGTGGGCGCCACACCGACTGCCCCCGAGGCGGTTGTCACCCTGAACGCGGCGACCAATCAGCCGGTGGCGCGTGTGACGACTGGCATTGGTCTGCTCAACCCCATCGCGCTGGCTCAGCCCGAAGTGATTTCATGGGAGACCCGGCGCAAGATGCAATGCTGGGGCGTGTTTTACCCGGCGGTGGGCGAAGCCCGCCCGCGCCCGCTCATTGTGCAGGTGCATGGCGGCCCGACCTCAGAAACGCCGCTCACCTGGTTGCCGCAGGCGCAATACTTCGCCACGCGTGGGTGGCATTATCTGCTGGTTAATCATCGCGGTGGCACGGGTTACGGCCGGGCGTATCAGGAGATGCTCAACGGCCAATGGGGGGTGGTGGATGTGGAAGACGCGCGCACTGGCGCGGAATACCTCATCCGGCTGGGGCACACCGACCCCCAACGGTTGGTCATCACCGGCGGGAGCGCGGGCGGTTATACGACGCTGATGGCCCTCACTCAGGACCCTGATTTTTGGACAGCGGGCGTGGCGCTGTATGGTATTGGCAATATGTATGACCTACAACAAGGCTCGCACCGCTTTGAGGTGAATTACGAAGCGGGCAGTTTGCTCGGGCGTCTGCCCGCCTCGGGCGCGGTGTGGAAAGACCGCTCGCCGCTCACCCATGTCAAAAACGTCCGCCGCCCGGTGTTGCTGTTTCACGGGCAGGAAGACAAGGCCGTGCCGCACCAACAGTCGGTGGATTTTGCCGCCGCAGTGAACCGACAGGGCGGCCTCGCCGAACTGGTGTCGTACCCGGACGAAGGGCATGGCTTTGTCAAAGAAACCAACCGCCGGGACATGGTTGAGCGGATGGAAAAATTTTTGAAGAAATATGTGCTGGCGCTACAGTAAACA
>CAYUFY010000408.1:0-4622 GCA_964443795.1 uncultured Anaerolineales bacterium
CTTCGATGATTAGGTTGCCATTGCCTTCAAGCCAGAGCTGGTTGTATTGCGGCACAGCTTGCCCCAAGCCGCTCTTGCCGCTCTTGCTGATTCCCCCGCCATCGCAGAAGGGACAGTATTGTTGTTCGAGGCGCGGGGTGCTGGGGGTGATGGTGAGCGAGAAACTGCCCGCGTCGCCCAGATAGTCATCGGCGGGTTCGGAGGGGTTGGTGGAGCCGCTGTAGCGCCACTCGTCGGCGTTGCGGTTGACTTCCACATAGCGGGTCACGCCGGGATAGTTGTTGTCGTAGACCAGGATGGCGAATTGCCCATCGCCCCGGTCTTCCACCGCAAAGGGGGTGATGGCATGGCCACCGCTCCCGTCGGCCATATAGATGCCGAGGGTGTAACTCTCGGAGCCGGTTTTATAGGCATCAATCAGGATATCCAAAATTTCGCTGGGGGTCTTGTCTTTGATCTCGCCATCGACGGTGGGGCTGGTGCCTTGTGTGGCCCAGTAATAGGCGATCTCCTGTTGCAGAGGCTCATTGCCATCCAATTGCAAATCGCTGGCCACATTCCCACCATAGTTGGTGGGGTCGGCTTGTTGGGTATAGAACAGTAGACTCAGCGCGGCCATGCCTTCACAGTGCCCGCCGTCCATGGCCTGATTAATCTCTTCCATCCACTGTTCGCCGGGGGGGGTGAGCAGACACTCGCCTCCCTCCAGGCTGGCGCAGGCCTCGTCGCCGAACATCCGGTGCACATCGGCGGGCGTGAGGTTCTGGGACACACTGGCGTTGCCATAGTTTTCAAAGCCAAAGCCGTTCACCTCGGGGCGGAAGCCGAGATCGGCTAACACTTCCCCTTGGGCATCAATCGGCCCGGCATTGGTGTCGGGTGGGGTTTGGGCTTCGGGGGTGGGGTCGGTGTCCCCGGTTTCGGGCGCGGGTTCCGCCTCCGTAACTTCGGTGGCCACCGGTTCGGTGTCGGTGCCTTCGTCGGTGAATTCTTCATCTTCACCACAGGCGGTCAGCAACACCGCGCCGATGACGAGTAAATTGAGGGCGAATAACAAGGGGTGTTTGGATTTCTTAAACATAACTCTCCTGGGCTAAGGGGTAAGCGTGCATGGGACGAGCTGATTGTTGAATCATCCTGGGGTGGGTTAGCCCCGGTGTTGGTTCACGACTTCCATAAACTTGTCCACCCGGCGCGGATCCACGGTCTGCGTCCAGTGGCCGTTCACTTTGAAATGCGTGCCGATGATAAAGCCATCGGCGTGGGGCAGGAAGGTGACAATGTTATTCACGTCCACGCCCGAGCCGAGGATGACGGGCAAATGGCAGTGGTGCTTGGCTTCCTGCACATCTTCAATCTTGGGCGGGTCGCCGGTGACGTTGCCGGTGACGATGACCGCGTCGCCGCGCATGAACTCCACGGTCTCGGCCGTCGCGCCCAGACTGATATCGGCGGTGATGGCGTGGGCCGAGTGTTTCTTCTTCACATCGGCCCAGACTTGTACAGGCTCCGCGCCGATGAGTTTGCGATAGCGCAATAACTTGGCGGCGGACGATTCGATGAGACCCTCATCGGCGACGTGCGCGAAGACGTAGCCCTCGGCGCGGATAAAGTCGAGGCCCGCCGCGTGGGCCACGGCCATGGCTTCGGTGTTGGCCCCCGCGAGGATCTGGATCCCGACGGGCAAGGCACACGCGGTTTTAACGGCGGCCCCGACGAGCGTCATCCCGGCCACAATCTCCGGGCCTACGCCGCCGCGCAGGTAGGGCAGGTCGTGCATGTTCTCAATCGCAATGCCATCCACGCCGCTAGCGCGGTAAAGTTTGGCCTCGCGCTCGGCCAGCGCCACAATCTCGCTGACGCGCTGTGTATTGGCGGGCGTGCCGGGCAATGCCGCCACATGAATCATGCCGATGATGGGTTTGGGTTGGGGGAAGAGGGGAGTGAGCATAGGCAAGGATTATAACGCGCTCAGGGGCGCCGGGCGGGCAACGTTTCGTACATGACCCCCGCGACGACCACGCCGGATAAAAATGTCAGCACGCCAATGACGGCAATCGCCACGTTGATGTTGAACACATCGGCCAGCAGGCCCGCCGCCAGCGCGCCCAGCGCGTAACCGCCATCCCGCCAGAGCCGATAAACGCCCACCGCCGAAGCGCGCCACTCCGGGTGGGCCACATCGGACACCGCCGCCAGCAGGGTGGGGTAGACCAGCGCCGTGCCCACGCCCAGCAACACCGCGCCGCCCAGCCAGATCCAAAACCCTTGCCCAATCACGAACAGCCCAATGCCAACCGCCTGCACCCACATCCCGGCCACAATCAGCGGTTTGCGGCCCACCCGATCACTCAGCGCGCCGGTGACGAGTTGACTCAGCCCCCACACGCCGGGGTAAGTCGCGGCAATCACCCCCACTTGTTCCAGTGGCAGGCCCGCGCCCCGGAGCAGGATGGGCACCAGGCCCCACACCATGCCATCGTTCAAATTATTTACCATGCCAGCCTGACTGACCGCGAACAACGCCCGGTTTTTCCAACTGGTGAGGAGCAGGATTTCGGCAAAGGATTTGGTGTTTGCAGTTTGAGCCTGGGAACTTTGGGTGGCGGCTTCATGGCGCGCATGCGGGCGGGTTTCGCGGACGAAGAAGATGGAGAACAGCAAGCCGAGCAGGGCGAAAACCACGCCCGGATAAAACGGCTCTGGGCGCAAATGATACGTGGCGGCCAGATAGCCTGTGGCTAATGCCGACAACGACACGGCCACATACCCCGCCGCTTCATTCAGCCCCATCGCCAGGCCGCGTTGGCCTGCGCCCACTAGGTCAATCTTCATAATAACCGTCGTTGACCAGCACAACCCCTGATTGATACCCAACAACACATTAGCGAAAACCACCCAGCCCCAACTGGGCGCGAAGATAATGATGAACGGCACGGGTAAACCCACCAACCACCCGGCCACCAAAATCTGTTTGCGCCCCACCCGGTCCGAAAACCGCCCGGCGAACAGATTGGCCAGCGCCTTGACCGCCCCAAAACTAAAAATGAAGGATAACGCGAGTGACTTGGAAGTCAGTCCAAAATCGGCGGCGGCGATGAGCGGGACCACCGTGCGCTCCAACCCCACCAGCGCGCCGACAAACGCATTGACGATGACCAGTAACGTGAATTGTTGCCAGTTGGCTCTCAGCCCGAGCGTGATGGGGGCGGGCGGGGGCATCACGGGTGGCTTCAATTTAGCCCGGAACCACTTCAAAGCCAGCGTCGGCCCACTGCGCGAAGCCCCCGTCCACCATCACCAAATTGTTATAGCCCCGGCGGGCCAGCACCGACAACCCCGCCATCCCCCGCGCGCCATGCTGGCAATGCACCGCAATCATCCGGTCGGTGGGTAACGATAAATCGTCCCAGGCCAGGCGGCCGTTTTCGATATGCACCGCGCCGGGGATGTGGCCCGCCGCCCACTCTGAGTCCTGGCGCACATCCAGCACCACTAGCAGCGAGCCAGCGTGCAGTTGTTCCCGTAAATTTTGCGCCGATAATCGGGGGATACTCGCCAGTCGCAAACCGGCCCGCGCCCACGCCTCCACCCCGCCTTCCAAATACCCCAGCAGATTATCGTAGCCGATGCGGATGAGTTGCCGCACGGCTTCCTCGCGGTCGGCGGCGTTCGCGGCCACGAGGATCAGCGGCACCCCGAACGGGATGAGCCACCCCGCCCACGTGGACAACGGCGTATCGAGCTGGATGCCGTACGCGCCGGGAATGTGTCCTTCGGCGAAGGCCTCCTTGAGGCGCACGTCGAGGACAAGTAGTCCGCGTTCCACATAGCCATGCACCTCTTCGGCGGAGAGCGGCTTGAGTGTGGGCAGGCCGCCGAATACCGTCGGCCCGCGCTGATTGATGGCGCGCATCTCGCGGTAGTACACCGGGTACGATGGCAACCCGGTGAGCGACAGGTGTACGAACTCCTCTTCACTGCGCGCCTGCGCCAGTCGGTTCGTTTGGCGCTCGTGGCCGATGGTCGTCACGCGGTCATCACTGGCCGGGGCAATGCAGAACGAGCCGGCCCCGTGCGTGGGGTACACCGTCACCGCGTCGGGCAGGGTCATAATTTTGTGATGCAGGCTGTGATACAAATGCCGCGCCAACGGCACGCTGAGGTCGTGGCCGAGTAAGTCGGTGCGCGCCGCGCCCCCCACGATGAGCGCGCCCCCACTGAAAAGCGCGGCTGGGTTTTTATCGCCCGCCGTGTTCAAAAGAAAAGCAATGTGTTCGGGCGTGTGGCCGGGGGTGTTCATCACCCGCAGGGTCAGGTCGCCCAATGGGATGGCATCGCCCTCGGTCAGCGGTTGATGCTCGAACCCCATGTGGGCCGCCGCGCTCGCGCCGATGCGCGCCCCCACCTGCGCCGCCAGTTCCCGCGCGCCCGAGACAAAGTCCGCATGCAAGTGGGTGTCGAGAATGTGGGTGATGGTCAGCCCGTTTTGCTCAGCGGCGTAGCGGTAGCGATCCACATCGCGCAGGGGGTCAATCAACACCGCCTGCTTGGTCTCCCGCGACCCGACGAGGTAGGCCGAGTTGCCGAGGGCTTCATCTACAAATTGTTCGAGGAAGAAA
>CAYUFY010000409.1:0-4619 GCA_964443795.1 uncultured Anaerolineales bacterium
TCGCCGCTTAGAACTTATCTCTAAACTTCCGAAAAACCTGTCAGGTCTTTAAGACCTGACAGGTTTATTGCTCTCCATCATGGTGACCCCACCGGCCTCCCGCCTCTCCCGCCGCGCTTTCCTCCGTTTCGTTGCGGGCGCGACTCTATCCAGCGCGCTCGGCTGGCTCTATACCACCCAACTCGAAACGCGCTGGCTCGACATTGAACGCCTGACTTTGGCGTTGCCCCGCCTCGCGCCCGCTTTCGAAGGTTTCACCCTGGCGCAACTCAGTGATTTTCATCTCGGCCCGGTGGTTAGCCCGGACCAGATTCACGCGGCGGTGACGGCCACCCTCGCCCTTAAGCCAGATGCCATTGTGATTACCGGTGATTTTGTGACTGAACTGGATAACGGTGAACCGGAACAGATTGTCGAAACCCTGACGCCCCTGATCGCGCCCGCCGGGGTGTACGCTGTCCTCGGCAATCACGACCATTGGACGGATGCCCAAACGGTGGCTACCGCGGTGCAACGCGCCGGGGTGACGATGTTGCGCAACGCTCAGGTCGCCCTCACCCGCGCTGGGGCGACGCTCCACCTGGCGGGCGTGGATGATTATTGGGAACGCTATGCCGACCTCAGCCGCGCCCTCGCGGATGTTCCGCGCTCCGCTCCGACCATCCTCCTCGCCCATGAACCGGACTACGCCGACCTGGCCGCCCGCGACCCGCGCGTGGTGCTGCAACTCTCCGGCCATTCGCACGGCGGGCAGGTGCGCCTGCCATTTATTGGCGCGCCGTTATTACCCCCACTGGGGCGCAAGTATCCCCTCGGCCTGCGGCAGGTTGGGGGGATGCAGGTTTATACTAACCGGGGCATTGGGGTGCTTTCCCCGCCGGTGCGTTTCAACTGCCGCCCCGAAATCACGCTCTTCACTTTCACCACTGCTTGAACCACCCAGCGACCTTCCATGCTTGAACTCGATATCCCCGGCCGGGGCAACTTGAAACTGGAGCATTTGGTTTTCGATGTCAATGGCACCCTGGCGAAAGATGGGCGGTTGTTGGACCGCGTCCCGAAACTCCTCGCTAATTTACGTAACCTCTTCAACATTTACCTGCTCACCGCCGATACTTACGGGCGACAGGAAGCCATTGATGCCCTGCTGGGTATGCGCTCGACGCGCCTGCTCCCCGGCGGCGAAGACCACCAGAAAGCCAATTTCATTCATAACCTGGGCCCGGAGAAAGTGATCGCCGTGGGGCAGGGCGCAAACGATGCTGAAATGCTTAAAGTGGCCGCTATCGGCATTGCGGTGATGAGTGAGGAAGGTCTGGCGATACCGGCCTTAATGAACGCCGACTTGGTGGCGGCGAATATTTATGACGCCTTTGGCCTCCTTGAAAACCCCGCCCGGCTCATTGCCACCCTCCGGCGCTAATTACCATCACCAATTACCAATCGCTCATCCTCATGCCTCATCTCTCATCTTCCCAATTCATGCAGGCCCTCCCGACAGCGGTGCGGGAACACCTGCCGCCCGAGTTCCGCAAGTTTCGGAGCGCGACCCGTGGCTGGTTGTGCCAGCTTTATTATCGTGACGTGCATTTGCATTATGAGGTTTGGAATCTGGGTGAGCGGCGCGGGCTGTTGGAAATTGGCTTGCATTTTGAGAGCCGCGACCACGCCCGGAACCTGGCCCTCCTGGCCAACTTCTCGCGGCACATGATTGAAGTTAAAGCAAAACTCGGCCCCCAATGGGAGGCCGAGCCGTGGGACCGAGGCTGGACAAAAGTTTACGAAACGCTACCCTACACCCCGTTCAGCGCCGAGTTGGTGACGGCGGTGGCGCACCGCCTGGCCCGCGCGATGACGGTCTTGCAACCGATTTGGGATGACGTATAAAGCGCTACGGTCAGTTCGCCCCGAGCACCTTGATACCCCGCATACCCGCGATACTTTGACAGACGGCCACTAGTGCGGCTTGTTGCTCTGGTGTGAATTGTCCGATCACGCCGAGATGCCCAAAGAAAGAAGTGACCTGATAGCCCAGGGAGATGTCTTTGGTGCGCGCATCCACCACCAGGGCGTGGGCCGCCTGACGGGTGAGGGTCGCGTCGTCGTAGAGCTGGCTGGTCACGGCCGTAACGCCGGGGACGGCTTGGACAGCGCGCATGGCCTCGGTCACGGCAAAAATCGAGGGCACGATGCCGCTCAGGGTCACATGGCCGCCCGAGACGGCGACATCCACCTCAGCGCGCGTGGGGCGTAGAATATCAAGGTTGCGGATCGCTTCGGTGACGGCGGCTTCAATATCGAGGTCGGCGTTGGTTGTAGTGGGAAAAGCAATGGTATCCATGGGGCCTCCAGCCAATGTGGGATGACTTCAATATACTGCCCATTGTGATTTTTGTCATTCGTCTAACTTCCTGTATCTGGTATGACACCTGTCCATATCTGGCGGTCATGGAACACTTATTCGGCGCAATAGGAGTTTCTTTAAGCCAGGGGGCGTTGACTCGCGCGGGCTGAATCGTTACAGTTGGGTTGCCTTAGAAAAGCCTCCTGTGTTCGGGGTTTGAGGAACATCGGCGCAATCCGACGGCCCGCGAGACTGGCCTGGCGACTCCACCTGCACACTCTTTTATCGAGCGCTCCGCAGGAATTAATGATGAGTACAACTGCCAGCGACGCCTCGCCCTCTGGCCTGACGAGTCTCGTTGGTGATGCTTGGTGCTAGCGGCTATCCAAGCCTGCCCCGACTGTTTACACACAGTGAGGCTTTTCTTTGCGCCGAGGCAGACCGAACCCGTTCAATTTGAGCGGGTTCGGTTTTTTGTGGGATTTGCCTCGTGGCATAACTGGCCTACACTCTAGCCCATCTCTCTTAGGAGCCTCCCATGTCCACCTCTCCCCAATTCAATTATGGCAAGATTTTTCTGCTGGGCTTCGGTTTTTTTGGCGTGAGCATCATTTGGGGCGTGTATAACGCGTTCGTCCCCATTTTCCTCGAGGGCAAATTCGGCCTCTCGCCCGCGTTCATTGGTTTCTTCATGACGCTCGACAATATCGCCGCCATTCTCATTCAACCGCCCATTGGCGCGTGGTCGGATAAGTTGCGCACCCCGCTGGGGCGGCGGCTGCCGTTTATTCTCATCGGCGCGCCGATCAGCGCCCTGGTGTTTGGCTTTATCCCGGTGGCCGCCATCCTGCCCCTGTTTGTGGCCTGCACCAGCACGCTTCTGCTCAGCATGGCGTTATGGCGCACCCCGGTGGTCGCGCTCATGCCCGACATCACGCCCTCACCCCAGCGCTCGGTGGCCAATGGCATCATCAACTTTATGGGTGGGGTGGGGGCTATTATCGCTTTTCTTGGCGGCTCGGCGCTCTATAAACTGAATCCGGCGTTCCCGTTCTGGCTGGGGTCTGGGCTAGTCATCGTCGCCGCTGGGCTGGTGCTCATTTTCATCCGCGAGCCGCAGGATTATGAGGCCACCGCTGAGCAACCGGGGGTGATGGATAGTCTGACTGAGATTATGGAAGCGGAAGATAAGAGCGCCTTTCGGTTGTTGCTGGCGATCTTTTTTTGGTTTTTGGGCTATACCGCCATCGAGGCCTTTTTCACGCTGTACGCCAAAAATCGCCTGGGCCTGCCCGAGGCTGATGGTGCGCGGTTGCTCGGCCAGCTTTCGCTCAGCTTCGTCATTTTTGCGTTGCCCGCCGGGGCCATTGGCGCGCGCTTCGGGCGGCGCAACACCATTCGGGTCGGCCTCAGCCTCATGGGCCTGGTCATCGCCATCATCTTCTTTCTATCGCCGACCACCCTCACCCTCGCGCTCGCCAAATTGCCAGTGCTGGGCGTTGTCCCCGTCCTCGGCTTGCTCCTCATGGTGGCGGGCGCGGCCTGGGCCTTAATCAACATCAACTCGCTTCCCATGGCGGTGGATATGACGAACGCGGCGCGCATTGGCACGTTCACGGGGCTGTATTATCTGTTCTCCACTATGGCGGCCATTGTCGGCCCCAACCTCAACGGCTGGCTGATCGAACTGTCCGGAAATAATTACAATGTCGTCATGCTCGTCGCGCCGATGTTTATGGGACTGGCGTTGGTGATGATGAACGGCGTGAAGCGTGGCGAAGCCGTGTGATTGTCAGGCTGTTGGGGGGTGGATTTCAACTGGCGGGTGGCGCGGCGCGTAGAGTCTTCTGAAAGGAGCGCCACCATGGACTTCGACTGCGATTGCGATGGTTTTGGGATTGGTTGGATTTTTCCGGCCATGATTGTGGGAAAAATCTTGGGGGAGGTATTTGACCGTCCGCGCCCGACCGCGTGGCCGTATCCCCCGCCGCCTCAGGCGCCCCCCGCGTCGTCGCGCCCCCCAGCGGACAACCCGCCGGCCCGCGCGGCCACGGCGACCCTAAACGGGGTCGCGTGCTCGGGCTGTAACCGCTCGGTCAGCGCCGACTTTCAATTCTGCCCGCACTGTGGCACGCGCGTGGCCCCGCCCAGTTGCCGCTACTGTGGGCAACAATTAGATAAGAAGATGGCGTACTGCCCGCATTGTGGGGGACCAGCGAAAACGTGACGAGTAGCAGATAGCAAGCTTTCCCATTTCGTTTACAGATAATGTACA
>CAYUFY010000410.1:0-4592 GCA_964443795.1 uncultured Anaerolineales bacterium
CTAGGCCGAGCGTGTCCCAAGAAGCCCCGCTGCTTTAGCGGCTGGGGAGTGTCACATGAAGACCGAAGTGATGCTTGCCACCGACCCCAGCGCGCTCCGCTACGCGACGGATGTCCTCCGCAACAACGGGTTGGTGGCCTTCCCCACCGATACGGTGTACGGCGTGGCCGCACTGGCTTTCAAGCCGGAGGCGGTTGAGCGCCTGTATGTGGTTAAAGGGCGCGCCACCAATAAAGCCATCGCCATCCTCGTCGCCCGCCCTGCCGACCTGGCGCAAGTGGCGCAATTCCTCACCCCCACCGCCCAAAAACTGGCGCAGGAATTTTGGCCCGGCCCGCTCACCCTGGTCGTGCCCAAACACCCCAACCTGCCTCAGGCGGTTAGCGCGCTCGAAACCGTGGGCGTGCGCCAACCCGACCACCTCGTCGCCAAAAAACTCCTCGAACTCACTGGCCCGTTAGCCGTGACCAGCGCCAACCGTTCGGGCGAGCCGAACTCCCTCACCGCCGCCGCGGTGCTGGCCCAACTCGCCGGGCGCATTGACCTGATCATTGATGGCGGCCCGGTCCCCGGCGGCGTCCCCTCCACCGTGGTGGATTGCACCACCGCCGACCCCACGATCCTCCGCGAGGGGCCGATCACCGCCGTTGATTTGGAAGAGGCCCTGCGCCAACACCCGGGTTAACCGGGGACGTTAGGGCGAGCGTTTGGCGTTAGGGTGACAGTGCGTTATGATGCAAACCTATCGGTCTAATTTTTCACCCCTCACTTTTCATTTCACCTATGCCTCGCCGTAACGCCCTCACCCCCGGTCTCCTGCTCATCCTCTTCGGCGCGTGGATGCTCGCTCAAAATCTGGGCCTCCCGCTCCCCGGCCTCGAGGTGTTGTGGCCGGTTATTCCCCTGGTTTTTGGTCTTGGCTTTCTGGTGCAATACTTTGTCGGGGGCCGCAAGGACGAGGGCCTCATCTTCGTCGGCGTGGCCGCCACCCTCACGGGCGCATTCTTTCTCGAATTTACCTTTGGCCGTCTCCATTGGGATGAAATGCGCCGCTACTGGCCGGTCTTTGTCATCATCGGCGGGTTGGCGTTTCTGTGCCAGTGGTTTGTCAATCGCTCCCAGCGGGGGTTGATCATCCCGGCCGCCCTGGCGCTGATCGTGGGGCTGGTCGCCGTCGTTTTCACGCTCAACCTGGCCGGCCCCGCGCTCACCGAACAGATCGGCAAACTCTGGCCGCTGGCCCTCATCCTCGCCGGCCTCGGCCTGCTCGCCTCGCACTTCTTCCGCGACCGTTCCTGATGCGCTTCGGCGTAGACGCCTCCCGCGCCACCCGCGCGCGCCGCACCGGCACCGAAAGTTACGCGCTCAACTTGATTCAGGGACTCCTCGCGGAGAACCCCGCCCACGCGTGGGTGCTGTACTTTCGCGCTGACCCGGATCCCGCGCTTTTCCCAACCGCCGCCCATCGAGTCATCCGCGCCCCCCGACTGTGGACGCATCTCGGGCTATCCCGCGAACTCGCGCGCGCCCCGCGCCCCGACGTGCTCTTCATCCCCGCGCACGTTCTGCCGCTCTATCACCCACTGCCCTCGGTGGTCACCATTCACGACCTCGGCTACCTGCATTTCCCCGACGCGCACCCACTGGGCCAACGTCTCTACCTCGATCTTTCAACCCGTTTCTCCGCTCGCTTTGCCACCCACCTCATCGCCGACTCCCTCGCCACCAAAAACGACCTCATCCGCCACTACCATACCCCGCCCGATAAAATCACGGTCATCTACCCCGGCTTCGACTCGACCTTGCATCGCGTTGACCCCGCGCTCGTTCGCGCCAAATACAACCTGCCCGAAAACTATTTACTCCATGTCGGCACCCTCCAGCCGCGCAAGAATCTCCTGCGCCTCATCGAGTCAATCTCCAATCTCCAATCTCCATTTACCAATTACCCTTTACTCCTCGCTGGCAATCCCGGCTGGCTCTCTGCGCCCATCCTCGCCGCCGCCCGCCAACACCCCAACATCCGCTTGCTCGGTTACGTCCCCGACGAAGATTTAGCCGGGCTCTATTCGGGGGCGACCGCGTTTGTGTTCCCGTCACTTTATGAAGGCTTCGGCTTTCCCGTGCTGGAAGCGATGGCGTGTGGCGCGCCGGTAATTTGCTCCAACACTTCCTCGCTCCCCGAAGTGGCGGGCGAAGCCGCACTGCTTGTAGATCCGCTCGACACCGCCGCGCTCACGGCGGCCATGACTCGCGTGTTGAACGCCCCAGCCCTCCGCGCTGAACTCGCGGCCAAAGGCGATGAGCAAATTAAAAGGTTTTCATGGGCGCGCGCGGCGCGGGAGACGCTGGGTGTTTTGGAAAGTGTAGGGGCGTTCAATTGAACGCCCCTACGCGCATTGTCTATGTCTTCCCCTGCCCCCATTCATATCCTCGGCCTCCCCATTCACCGCGTCACCACCGCCGAGACGCTGGCGTGGATTGAGCGCGCGGTTGCGGAGCGGGTGCCGCGCCAGATTTGCACGGCCAACCCGGAATTTTTGATGACGGCGCAGACTGACCGTGAATTTTTTGATTTGCTGACCCGCGCCGATTTGGTGATCCCCGATGGGGTGGGGTTGTTATTCGCGGCGCGCTGGTTGGGGCAGGCGCTCCCCGAGCGGGTGGCCGGGTCGGATTTGATTTATCAGATTGCGGCGCGGGCCGCGCATCACGGTTGGGGCGTCTTCTTCCTGGGGGCCGCCGAGGGGGTGGCGCTGAAAACGGCGGCAACGCTGAGGGCGCGGTATCCTGCGTTGGCGATTGCGGGAACCTTCGAGGGGAGTCCTCATCCCAAAGATGACGATGAGATTGTGGCGCGGGTGCAGGCGGCGAAGCCGGAGGTGTTGTTGGTGGCGTATGGCGCGCCCGCGCAAGATAAGTGGATTGCGCGGAATAAGGCGCGGCTGGGCGTGCCGGTGAGCTTGGGCGTGGGCGGCGCGTTCGATTTTGTGGCTGGGGTGACGGAGCGTGCGCCGGTCTGGTTGCAACAGATTGGACTGGAGTGGGTGCATCGCCTGGCGCGCCAGCCCTGGCGGGCGCGCCGCGTTTGGACGGCGGTGGCGCGGTTTTCGTGGGCGGTGTGGCGATATAAAGACCAGCCCCTGCGGCGTGGGGGAGATTAAAAAACTCTCATGCGGTGTTCACACGGGGTTTAGCCAGCGGAGGATAATGATGGTTGCATTCTCCTCTGCAACACCGCGTGCCAGATATCCGAGGTCTGGCGCGCGGTGTTGATTTTAAGGCGCGGGGGGGGTGAGGTCGGCCCGCCAGTCGGCGGCGTAGAAGCGCAGGTAGTCGGGCGCGTGCGTGGCCCAGTATTTTTCGCTGTGGTTGCCGGGTTGGGTGACGTAGAAGTGATCCATCCCGGCCCAGGTGAACACCTGATCGAGCCAGTACGCGCTCTGCGGATTGGCGTCGTCGTCGCCCACATCAAAGTAAAACAGCGGGGCCGTCTCCGGGGTCAATTTCCGCACCCAGTCCAACAAGTTTTGTTCATCGCCGATGAAGATAGCCGGGCTGTGCCCGCCCACGCGTCCGAAGAGTTCGGGGTAGTGCAGGCCAAAATGGATGGACCAGCCGCCGCCACGCGAGAGGCCGCCAATGGCCCGGAAGCGGCGGTCGGTGAGGGTACGGTAAGTTTTATCAATGTAGGGAATCAAGTCTTCGGTGAGCGCCGGGTCGAGGCGATCATCGCGTCGGTCGCTGGGCATGACGATGATAAGTGGCGCGATTTCTTGCGCGGCGATGAGCGCGTCGGCCTGGGCGGGCATGCCCAGCCGCGCCCATTGGGTGTTGGTGAAGCCGAGGCCATGAATGAGATACAGCACCGGATAGCGTTGCGTGACCGTATGCCCATAGCACGGCGGCAGATAAATTTGCGCGTCAAGCGGATAGTTGAGAACGTTGGACGCGAGGCTGGCGGTGATGACCGTGCCGCGCTTCTCGGTGCAGGGGCGTGCGGTGGGCACGGGCGTGAAGAGCGCCTCGGCGATGGGCTGGAAGGGCCGGGTCGGTGAGGCGCGCGGGTCAACGACGGTGGGCGAAGGGATTTCAGTAGGGAAGCTGAAGGGGGTGGGCGTGGCGTTCGGTATGACGAGTGGGGCGTTTCCCTCGGCGGCTTGGGCCACCCCTAAATCCCGCGCGATGACATCGGTGTTGAGGGCGCAGGCGGAGAGGAGGAAGGCGAGGAGGATGAGGAGGGGCACGGGAGAAAAAGGAAGGACTTACGGTTCGCTCATTTTGGAATTGAAAAAATCAGATTCGCGCAAACCTACGCAAAAATGGCTGAAATTTGGGCATGTTCGCCTCAGGTTTCCCTGCGCGCGGCAGTTGGTGCGCAAAATGTCATGTCGCCAACTCGGCGACACGGAACGCTGTTGTCAAAAAGGCCTTGTTTTCCCGACGAAATCGCAGATTCTCAATTTGCGTTTCTGCCTCACAAAATGAGCGAACCGTAAGAAGGAGATTGGAGAAGTAGAGAATGGAGATTGGGCGATTGTGAACTACCACCCGCTAGAAGCGGGTGGCTTCCGGCTTCGACGACTTGTTAA
>CAYUFY010000411.1:0-4582 GCA_964443795.1 uncultured Anaerolineales bacterium
AAATTGTAACTTCTCAATAAATCGCGGTTGAACATTTGTACCACACCTTCAACTGCCATATACGGAGATGGCGCAATGAATAAGCCACGTATATGGCGGCCAGAATACATTAGAACGGATGTTTACCCCGAATTATTGAGAAGATACCCGAAATTTGAATTTGGCAGTTGGCAGTTCTCAATGCTTGTGCCCGTTGCTCTTGGGGCAGAAGTGGCCGTCGGGGTCAATGGGTTGGCCGCAGTTGCCGCAGATGGGCCGGCCTTGTTTGACCAGTTGGAGGCCGTATTGCCCGAGGGCACGCAACTGCGAGCGGGTGGCGAACAACCGCGCGGTCGCGGCTTCCTCGGGGTCACGCCCCTCGATGAGCACTTCTTGCGCCAGGATGACGAGCAGATCGCGGTCGGCATCGTAGCCCAGGCCCAGTTGCCCGACCCGGAAGGCCGGGTCAACCGGGAGTTTGAGGGCCATCTGATGCACATCATAATCGCCCGAGGCTTCGGGCAGGGCGGGGTGCTTGTCTTTTAATTCCGTGAGAAACTCTTCCACGTAGTAGGCCAGCGCTTCCACTTGTTGTTTCTCGATAATGAGCGTGATGACTTCGCGGTTTTTGAAGGCTTGCAGGTAAAACACGCGTTTGCCCGGCTGGCCAATATAGCCAGTGGTAACGTGGGTGACCGGGTCGAATTCGTAGAGCGTGCCTGCCATACTGCAATATCCTATTTGAACTTAAACGCGCCAGTATCGTTCAATTTTACCAAAGCCGCGTGACTAGCTTCCAAGTGTAGCACGGTTACGGAGCCGGTGTTAATCATGATCCGCTGAAACAGATCCAGTGGCAGGCCGAGGTAGTGGGCCACGATGAGTTTGATGACATCGCCATGCGAGAAGGCGGCGACGAGGTCTTTAGGATGTTCGGCGGCGATTTTTTCCACTTCGTCCACGGCGCGCGCCTGCACCGCGCGGAAGGTCTCCCCTTCGGGGAATTCCATGCGCGTGGGGTGACGCTGAACCACCGGCCAGAGTTTGGTGCGTTTGAGGACTTTGAGGCTTTTGCCAGTCCACAACCCGTATTGCACTTCACCGAGGCCCGAGCGGATGAGCACAGTGAGTTTTTTGGCTTGGGCCAGCGGCTCGGCGGTTTCGCGGGCGCGCTCGAGCGGGCTGGAGTAAATGGCTTTGAGCGGGGCGGGGGTCAGGCGTTGGGCAATGGCCTCGGCTTGCTTTTGGCCCTCGGCATTGAGATGCACGCCGGAAGTCCACCCCGCCAGCTTGCCTTTCTTGGTGTAATCGTTTTCGCCGTGTCGGATGAGGAGGAGGTGGGTCATTACCACTGCTCCCAATGCGCCACTTCCTCGAACCCGCGCCGGCCGCCGATGTTCACCACCGCCGGACGCACTTGGCCGGGGGCCGGGTAGCCGAAGGACAGGCCGACGTTGAGGTGCAGATCTTCCGGAAAATTGAGGATGCGGCGCGCCTTCTCAGGTTCATAAATCGTGGCGAGACAGGAGCCAATGCCCAACTCCCACGCGGCCAGTTGCATATAGCTGGCGCTCTGGCCCGCATCAAACATGATGGACCAGCGCTGGGCCGGGTCGGGGGTGAGGATGAAGATGCCCAACGCCGCGCCTGCCAGATGCCCGGCGAAAGTGCCGCACTCGGCGAGTTGCTTGAGTTTCTCGCGGTCTTGCACGACCACGAAGTGCCAGGGCTGGGTGTTCTTGGAGCTTTGGGCGCGGCGGCCCGCCGTCAGAATAGCCCGCACAACTTCAGCGGGGATGGCTTGCTCGGTAAACTGCCGGACAGCGCGTTTGGTGCGGATGGCTTCAGAGACGTTCATAACATTCTCCTTAAATTGGTGAAAAGCTGAGACACACAGTGCGCTAAGCGCTCACAAAGGCCACGAAGTTTGCTTTGGTTTTCTGGGAGGACTTTGTGTTCCTTTGAGGTCTTCATGTCTAAGTTGGTGACTTATAGCTTAATGACCTGTGCCTTCATTATCGCTGATTCTTGCCGGAGCGCTTCCAGGGCCGCCGGGGGCGCGGGGGAATCCAGGTTGATAAAGGACACCGCGCGCCCGCCGGCCGCGTTGCGCGCCAGCCGCCACTCGCCAATGTTCACTTGATGCGTGCCCAGCAATGTCCCGACGCGCCCAATCACGCCCGGCACATCATCGTTCTCCAGCACCAGCACATGGCCCTCGGGTTTGGCATCAATGCGGAATGAATCATACTGCACTAACCGCGGTTCGTCGCCCGCGAAGATCACCCCGGCCATGGTGCGCGCCCCACCTTCCCACAGCACCCGGCACGAAATCAAATTGGGGTAATTCACCAACTCCAGCCCATGGGCCTGCGCGGTTTGAATGCCCTGCTCATGCGCGATGACCGGCGCGTTCACATAGTTGATCGGACGCGCATCCTGGGGGCGCAGTAACCCGGCCAACAGCGCGGCGGCCACCGGGCGCACCAGATTTTGCAAGCCCTCGCCCAGGATTTCCACCTCCACGCGGGTGATGCGTCCCTCGGCCAGTTGGCCTTGGGCCTTGCCCAGTTTCCCGGCGAGCCGCAGATACGGCTGATTGGGGCGGTATTCGGTGCCGGGCCGGAACGGCAGGTTCACCGTGTTCCGGTAATCATCACAGCGCAGGGCGTCCAAAACATCGGTCACCACTTGCCGCGAAGTCTCCGACTGCGACTCGACCGTGTTTTGATTGAGATGGGGCACGGCGATGACGTGCGGGTGCTGGACCAGCGGATTGTTGAACGCGGGCTCGATCGCAAACGTGTCGAGCGCGGCCCCGGCCACCTGCCCGCTCTCCAGCGCCGCGAGCAAAGCCGCCTCGTCAATCAATTCGCCGTGCGCACAGTTGATGAGGCGCGCCCCCGGTTTGAGTTTGGCGAAGGCGGCGGCATTGAGCATGTGCCGCGACTCGGGGGTAAGGGTGGCGTGCAGGGAAATAAAATCCGAGCGCGCCAATAGTTCGTCCAGCCCCACCAGGCTCACCCGTTGGGCGCGGGCTTCGCCTTCATCAGTATAGGGGTCATAGGCCAGCACGTTCATGCCAAACGCGCGGGCGCGCGCGGCCACGGCTTGGCCATGCCGCCCAAAGCCAACCATGCCCAGGGTCTTTTGATACAACTGCACGCCGTGTAGTTCATGCCGCCGCCATTCCCCGGCGCGCAAACTGGCGTAACCGGCGGGGATGTGGCGCGCGAGCGCCAGCATCATGGCCAGCGTATGCTCGACCACCGCAATCACATTGGCATCGGGCACATTGATGACGATGACGCCGCGCCGGGTGCATTCGTCGAGATCGAAGTTGTCGAGGAGCGCCCCGGCCCGGGCGGCCACTCGCAACCCCGGCGCGTGGTCGAGCAGTTCGGCATCCACCTGGGTGCCCGAGCGGACGATGAGGGCCTCGGCGTGGGGCACGGCCCGGAGCAGGGCGGCGCGGTCAGGCGGGGTGGGGAGGATTTGCACATCGGGCGCGGCGCGGAGAATTTGCCAGCCCGCTTCGTGAAGGTGGTCGGTGATGAGGATGTTGAACATGAGAAACACAGGTTCCGGAATACGCGATAGGTATTTCGTGTGGCGGAATGCGTATTTAACCGAGGATGGCTTGGGTGAAAGCACGCTTCAATTCGGGGTCGTTGAACACGACCTCCCCCCGCGTGAGCCGGGCCAAACCATCGGCGCACAAGTGGCCCCACGGGCGCGCGGCCGGGTCGGCCATCCGCCCGAGGGCCAGCGGCAGAATCGGCGAGAGGGCTAATGTCCGCAGGAATACCGGGGCCTCGCGGGCCACACGGTCACGGGCCACCGCCCCGCCGAAGCCCACGAAGAGGTTGACTTGTTCATGCGCTTCCAAATCTGAGATGCCATCGCCGATGAGGATGGCCCGCCCCGGATGTTGCGCGAGTAAGGCGGCGACCACATTGATCTTGCCGCCTGATTTGCGGAGCGGGCTTTCGCGCACGGCGAGATAGTGGGTGTGGGTGTCTTGCAGGTTGTCGGTTTCCCAATAGCGCCACCAGGCCCCGGCCAGTTGATCGTATTCCATTTCGACGGCATAGATGTGGTCGGTGGGCACGCCCAGCCACACGCCGAAATCGCGCACGGGTTCGCTGAGGCCGCCGCTGACGATGAAGACCTGACACCCGAGGTCTTGCAAGGCGCGCACCACTTGTGGCGCGTCGGGGATGACGTTCTCGCGATAGATGCGTTGGATGTGGCGGACTTGCGCGCGCGTAGGGTGCGAAAGGTCGAGGCGGCGGGCGTAGACTTCGTCCAGCGGGACCACGCCGTCCATGGCTTGTCGGGTGAGTTCGGCCACGTCGGCGGCGCTGTCGGTGAGGCGCGCCAGCTCGTCAATGCCCTCGACCGTAGTGAGGGTGCTGTCGCAATCGAAAATGACGAGGTCGGTGAGAGGCCAGATGGCAGGGAGGTTCATTGATTTTCCCCTCGGCTTATTAACGGCATTGGTGTCAACACCCCTCCCCCGGCTAAAGCCAGAGTAATGCCCCAACTATTATTAACTCGATAGTTGTATTCTTAGTAAATGAGGGCAAAACGTCATGGACTG